>JBEVNO010000060.1:0-5835 GCA_040508085.1 Steroidobacteraceae bacterium | reverse complement strand
CACCAGCAGCGCGTAGATGCAGAACACGCCGATCACCATCGCCATGCCGAAGCCGGTGAAGATGTCGCTCATGATCTCCGCCTCGCCATCCTCGACCGTGCGCACGCCTTCCGGCAGGTTCTTCATGGTCGGCAGGTTGTTCACCTGCTGCATGGCCGGGCCCAGCGGCATGGAGCCGCGGTCCGCGGTGACGGTGATGTTGCGGCTGCGGTTGAAGCGGTCGATCTGCGACGGTCCGGCGCCGAAGCTCACATCGGCCACGTTCATCAGCGGCACCGGCCCGTACCGCGACGGCACCTGCAGCAGGCGGATCTGGTCGATGTCGGCGCGCGCCGCATCATTCAGCCGCACGCGGATCGGGATCTGCCGGTCCGGCAGGTTCAGCTTCGACAGGTTCATCGTGATGTCGCCACTGGTGGCGATGCGCGTGGCCTGACTGATCGCCGCAGTGGTGACACCCAGCTCCGCGGCACGTTCGGGCCGCGGCCGGATCACCAGCTCCGGCTGCAGCAGGCTGGCGCTGGTGGTCACATTCGAGAACCCGGGCACCGAGCGCAGCTCGCGCTCCACATTCGAGGCAGCCGTGGCCAGCAGCGCCGAATCATCGCCGGTCAGCTGGATCTGCACCGGGCCGCTGCCCGGGTTGCCACCACCGCCACCCTGGATGCGCACCCCCGGAATGCCACGCAGGTCGGTGATCATCCTGGCCTGCAGCTCCTGCTGCGTCTGCTCGCGCTCGTTGCGCTCCACCAGCGTGATGAAGGTGTTGGCACTGCGCGGGGTGATCACATTGCGCAGGCTCGCGATCTCCGGGTACTTGGCCAGCCGCTGGCGGATCTCGGCACCCACGGCACGGCCTTCCTCCATGGTGGAGCCGGGCGGCAGGTTCACGTTCAGCCGCACATAGCCGAAGTCACCCGCCGGCGAGAAGCCGGTGGGCAGGGTGCCGGCCAGCATGAAGGTGCCGATCATCAGCAAGGTGGTGGCGGCAATGGTGGTCTTGCGGTGGTGCAGCGCCCACTGCATCTTTTCCATGTACCAGTTCTTTATCGGGCCCGACTCTTCGGACTCGTGGTAGGGGCGCATGAAGCGCGAGGCCATCATCGGCGTCAGCGTGCGCGCCACCAGCAGCGAGAACAGCACCGCCATGGCGGCGGTGAAGCCGAAGGGCTTGAAGAACTCGCCCGGGATGCCGCCCATGAAGGCCACCGGGATGAACACCGCGCACAGCGTCAGCGAGGTCGCCACCACGGCGAGGCCGATCTCGACGGCCGCGTCGGTGGCGGCCTGCAGGGGCGGTTTGCCCATGCGCAGATGTCTGACGTTGTTCTCGACCTCCACGATGGCGTCATCCACCAGCATGCCGACCACCAGCGACAGCGCCAGCATGGTCAGCGTGTTCATCGAGAAGCCGAACAGGTGCAGTGCCAGGAAGGTCGGGATCACCGACAGCGGCAGCGCGGCGGCCGAGATCAGCGTGGCGCGCACATCGCGCAGGAAGAACCACACCACAATGATGGCGAGGATGGCGCCCTCGACCAGCATGGTCATGGAGCCGTGGAAGCTCTCGCGGATCTCCTTGTCGTTCACCGCATTGATCTCGGTGACCTGGATGTGCGGGTACTTCGCCTGCAGCTTGGCCACCGCCGCGCGGGCGCCGTCGGCCACCTTCAGGGCGCCTTCGCCCCAGGCCCGGTACACCTCGAAGCCGATCACGGGCTTGCCGTTCAGCAGCACCTCGTTGCGCACCTCGGCGGCCTGGTCGCGCACCGTGGCGATGGAATCCAGCCGCACGTTGCGGCCATCACCCAGCGTGATGGGCAGCGCGGCCAGATCCTGCACCGAAGTCATGGTGCCCAGCGTGCGTACGCTCTGTTCCTGCGCGCCGATGCGGGTCTCGCCGCCCGGCAGTTCCACCTGCGTGCTCACCAGCTGGCGCGACACATCGCCGGCGGTGACGCCGAGTGCGGCCATGCGGTCCGCATCCAGGTCGACGCGCACCTCGCGCTCCACGCCGCCGAAACGGCTGGTCTGGCCGACGCCGTCCACGCCGCTCATCTCGCGCATCACGTTCAGGTCGACGAACCAGGACAGCTCGGTATCCGAGAGCTTGTCCGAGGCCACCGCGAAGGTCAGCACCGCATCGCCCGCGGTGGTGGCGCGTTCGATGAACGGTTCGGTTGCGTCCTGTGGCAGGTCCGGGCGGATGCGCGTGACGGCATCACGCACATCGTCCATGGCCTGCGACAGATCCGTGCCGAACTTGAATTCGATGACGGTGCTGGAGCTGCCCTTGGTGACGGTCGAGTTGATGTTCTCGATGCCGACGATGTTGGAGACCGCGTCCTCGACCTTGCGCGTGATCTCCGTCTCCATCTGCGAGGGCGGCGTGCCCGAATAGCTGACGTTGACGATGATGAACGGGAAGGAGATGTCCGGCTGATCCTGCACACCCAGCTTCGGGAAGCTGATGATGCCGCCCACGACGAGCGCGACGAACATCATGATGACCGGAACGGGGTTGCGGATGGACCACGTTACAAAATTCACAGATGTACCCCGCGAGCAGTGGGCGCAGCCGGTGAGGCAGCAGAATTCATTTGGTTTCAGCCTTCACGGTGGCGGTCTCGGTAGCGGCGGGCGTGTTCGCCACGGTGACGGTGTCGCCGTCCTTCAGGAAGCCCGCGCCCTTCACGGCAATCTGCTCGCCGGCGGCGACGCCTTCGGAGACTTCGAGCTGGTCGCCATACACGCCCACCTGCTGCACGCGGCGACGCTCGACGGTGTTCTGGTCCTTCATCACGAACACATAGCTGTAGCCATCCTGCATGACGACGCTGGCGATGGGCACCAGCAGGCCCGGGCCCTTGCCGGCGGCGATCTGGCCACGCGCGAACATGCCGGCGCGGGCATCACCACCGGTGATATCCACATACACAAGGCCGGTGCGGTTGGTGGTCTGCACCGTCGGCGCCACCATGCGCACGCGGCCCTTGAGCACGGTGCCATCGACGGCGGACACATCCACTTCCTGGCCCACCTTGATGCGCGACAGCTGCGCCTCGGGCACTTCGGCGCGCCATTCGACGCGGTTCTGGCGCAGCATGCGCAGCATCTCGGAACCGGCCTGCGCGATCTGGCCGACGCTGACAGTGCGCGAGGTGATGGTGCCGGAATCAGGCGCCGTGACGGTGCCGTACTTCAGGCGCAGATCGGAGGTGCTGAGGTCCACCTTCGCGGTTTCCACGCGCGCCACCGCGGCCTCGTTGTCTGCCTTGAGGCGATCCAGATCGGCAGCCGACAGCGCGCCGGAGTTCAACGTGGATTCGCCGCGCCGCAGGGCGGCGGCGGAGTTGATCGCCGCAGCCTGGGCGCTGCGCAGCGCGGCACGCTTGGAATCCACATCCGCCTGCAGCATGTCGGTGGACAGTCGCACCAGCGGCTGGCCGGCCTTGACGCGCGAGCCCACGTCCACCAGCACCTCCGCGACGCGGTAGCCGCCCACCTCGGCGCCGATGATCACTTCCTGCCAGGGATAAATGGAGCCGGTGGCTGGCACGGTGCGCACCAGTTCGCCGGCGCGCACCGGCATCGTCGTGATCGTGAGGGCCGAGACGGGTGATCCCGCCACGCCGTTGGCGCCCACGGGGGCCGCAGCAGGCTTCTTGCCGCATGCGGCGAGCAGCGCCAGCGCGCAAAGGCCAGGGAGGAGGTAGGAAACAGCGGAGCGTGGAGTCATGGCGGCGGCAGTCCTGCGACGTCGTCAAAAAGGGAGAAGCGTATCTGCGGTCTCTGATAGCTTGCGTGATATCAGGTGACTGATAGAATATCAGGTACCTTATTTTTGGCAAGCCAGCTGTGCGGGGACATTCTATAGATGACGAACTCTTCCAGATCGACGAGCCGCACACCCGAAGAACAGATTGGTTACCTGTTGAAGCGGCTGATGCATCAGTTCCGCCACCAGGTGGAAGAGCGGCTGCGTCGCAGCAGCGATGTGTCGTTCGCGCACCTGGTGACGCTGGACCAGCTGCAGCAGGAGCCCGGCATTGCGGGGGCAAGGCTGGCGCGACGGTTGCTCGTGACTGCGCAGACGATGACCGGCCTGCTGCGCCGGCTGGAAGACGAGGGCGCCATCGAGCGCCGGCCTGATCCGCAGAACCGCCGCGCCGATCGCTGGTACCTGATGCCGGCGGGGCTTGAGCGACTCAACGCGGCACGCCATGCAGGCGGCCCCGTCATGACGCAGATGCTTTCGCTCATCGAACCTGACGAAGTGGCGCAGTTCCGCGATTATCTCGAGCGCTGCGTGGAGGCACTCGAAGCCGCCGAGCATCGCGATGCAGCCGATGGCGCCGAAACCCACGACAGCGAGGCCCACTCGACGCCATGAGCGCGCAGCTCGCCGGCCTGTTCATTCATCCCGTCAAGTCGGCAGCGGGCATCGCCTGCCACAGCGCGCGCCTGGGCCCACATGGGCTCGAGCATGACCGCGAATGGTTGATCGTGGATCCGCAGGGCCGCTTCGTCACGCAGCGCGACGAAGCACGCCTGGCGCTGCTGGCCACTTCCATTGCCGACGGGCAACTGCATCTGGCGAATCCGCAGGGCGCCGGGCCTTCACTGTCCCTCGATCATGAAGGGGAATCCTGCCAGGTGCAGGTGTGGGGCGCGCACTGCGACGGCTTCGATGCCGGCGCAGCCAGCGCTGCCTTCCTCTCCGACTGGCTCGAGCGGCCGCTGCGGCTGGTGCGCTTCGACCGCCGCCGCGCGCGCCTCTCGAATCCGGACTGGACCGGCGGGCGCGAAGTACCGACGCTGTTTCCCGATGGCTACCCGATGCTGGTGCTGTCCGAAGCTTCGCTGCAGGATCTTTCCGCCCGCGTCGGGCAGGCGCTGCCGGTGGAGCGATTCCGGCCCAACCTGCTGCTGGACGGGGTGGCGCCCTATGCCGAGGATGCGGCCGACGCACTCGGCATCGGCGCGGCCCGCATCCAGCTCACCAAGCCCTGCACGCGCTGCGTGATCACCACCATCGACCAGCAGCGCGGCGAGCGCACCGGGGATGAGCCGCTGCGCACGCTGAAGGGCTACCGTTTCGACAAGGCGCTGCGCGGGGTGATCTTCGGCCGCAATGCCTATGCGGTGGCGGGGGTGGGCGAGGAACTGCGCGTTGGAATGCCAGTCGAAACGTATACTGCCGCCCATGATTGAACGCACCGTAGAACGACTCTTCTTCGCCAGCCGCTGGCTGCTGGCGCCCGTTTACCTCGGCCTGTCGGTGGCGCTGGTCATCCTCGGCATCCAGTTCTTCAAGGAGCTGTACCACGCGCTGATGATGGTGGTGGGTTTCGCGCATGGCCCGGCGGGCCTGCCGGTGGCCGAGGCGGACATCGTGCTGTCGCTGCTGGCACTGGTTGACCTGTCGCTGGTCGCGGGCCTGATCGTGATGGTGATGTTCTCCGGCTACGAGAACTTCGTGTCGAAGATCGATGTGGACCAGCATGGCGAGAAGCTGGACTGGTTCGGCAAGCTGGATGCCGGCACGCTGAAGCTGAAGGTGGCGGCCTCGATTGTGGCCATTTCGTCCATCCACCTGCTGCGCGTGTTCATGGAAGTGCAGACCATCGAGAACGACAAGATGATGTGGTACGTCATCATCCATCTCACGTTCGTCATCTCGGCCGTGCTGATGGGCCTGATGGACCGCTTCTCCGGCGCAAGTCACCGCGCCGGACATTGAGCCTTGCAGCCGCGCCGCTAACGCGGCGCGGCGCTGTTGCCGCCCGACAGCCAGCTGCCGCGCGCCACCAGCCACAGCAACCCCACCAGCAC
>JBEVNO010000032.1:0-8004 GCA_040508085.1 Steroidobacteraceae bacterium | reverse complement strand
GGAAGCCGCGTACATAAAAAAAGCGCCGCAGTGGTAGCTGCGGCGCTCAAGTAAAGCGAAGACCAACGGGGGGGTTATGGAGCTTCGCGTGGGGCAACTTGTCCTTGCCCCGATGTATATAAAGCAAGCGGCGTGCCAACCCGGGAGAGGTGCTGGCGGGGTTCCAGCCGCGCTATGCGGCCCCCAGATCGCACTCCACCGGTGCAGCTCGCGCCAAACTCGGGCAACGCCTGCCGCGGCAGCCCCTGTACACTCCTACCATGTCTGAAGCCTCCAAACGACGGCTCGCCGACAACCGCGGCGGTCCCCCGACCATGATCGGCACCGGCGCCGTGTTTCGCGGCGACCTGATCGCCCCGGGCTCGCTGGTGCTGTCGGGCAATGTGCACGGCGATGGGGATATCGGGGGCACGCTGTCGATCGCCCGCGGCGCGCAATGGGAAGGCAATGTACGCGCCAGCAATGCGCTGGTAGCCGGCACTCTCGTGGGTGATATTGAAGTCAGCGGGGCACTGGAAGTGGGGGCCGCGGCCCTGATCCGCGGATCGATCGTCGCGAGCTCGCTGGCGCTGGCGCGCGGGGCGGTGGTCGAAGGCCAGATCCGCATCACCAGCGGCCAGCCGGTGGTGCACTTCGAAGAAAAGCGCAGCGGCGGCGACGAGCCCTAGACGGGCAGCCCCAGCTCCCGCAACACGAAATCGTTGATCCAGGATTCGGCGAACGGCCGGACCATGAAACCCATGTGCCCGCCCTGCGGCGAGGTGACGATCTTCAGTTGCGGGTTGTGGACCAGCCGCGCCAGATCGGCAGCGGGAATGATCGGATCATCCAGCGCCGCGAGGATGGTGGCGGGCGCCGCCAGCCGCGCCAGCGTATTGCCGGTGAGAGCGTAGCCGTCCAGGTAGGCGCGGATATCCGGAAACTGGGTATGCGCTGCGACCAGCACCTCGGTCATGCCGCGCAGGTTGCGTGAGCTGAATACGCTGCGTTCCATGGGGAGCTGCGGCCACGCGGTGACCTTGCGCCTTAGTGAGCGGCTCCATTTGCGCACGAAATAGTCGTGGTACACGCGCCAGCCCTGCTCCATGGCGCGCATGGCCGAATCCGGATGCAGCACGGGCGAGACCGCCACCACGCCGGCCAGCGGCGGCAGACGCGCATCGTCACTGGCCGCTACACGCAGCATGAAATTGCCGCCGAGCGAGAAGCCGATCAACCAAGGTGGCGCACGCAGCTGCGGCGCCAGGGCCGCCACTGCGCCCACCACTTCCGGCAGCCGGCAGGAGTGGAAGATGCCTTCGTTCAGATGGTGCGTGCCGCCATGGTCGCGCAGGTTCAGCCGCACCACTTCCACGCCCACGGCATGCAGCCGGGCGGCCAGCGACAGCACGTAGTAGGCGTCAGCGCTGCCTTCCCAGCCATGCAGCAGGATGGCGGCGTGGCCGCTGGCCCGTTGCGGCAGGGCGTGGAAGGCCTGCAGCCGCACTCCGTCGCCGCAGTCGAGCACCAGCTCGCGGCTGGCCGCCAGCAATGCGGCCGTGCGCGTCTTCAGACGACGGCGCGACAGCAGACTGGGCAGGATGGACTGGATGTGGCGGTTGCCCCAGGGCCACCTGGGCACGAACGCCGACACGTTACTGCGCGGGCGGCGCTGGCACCGGCAAAGGCTCTGCCGCCGGCGCTGCAACCGCTGGTGCCTCTGCCGCGGGCTCCGCCGGCGCGGCCAGCGGCGCTTCCACTTCCGCAGGCAAGGTCAGCCGCGCTGTCAGCAGCGATACGGTGGCCTTGCTGTCGGCAAGCTCCGCGCGCACCGCCCGCAGCTGTTCGCCGCCCTGCAGATACAGCGTGCCCAGGATGGCAGCCGCGCTGCCCGCCGCCAGCGCCAGCAGCCACGGAATCGCGCTGTGTCGCGGCTTGTCTGGTTGCACCTGTGGCGGCGGCGGCGGCGCAACCGCCGGCCGGGCGGCTTCCAGCAGCAGTCGCAGCTCCGCGGCGGACTGCGTGCGGTAGGCATCCAGCGCAGCGGTGAGCTGGCCGCGCAGCACGGCAAATTCCTGCTGCAGCTGTTCGGCCTGCAGGTGCACCGGCGCGGCCGCGGCGGACGGCGGAGCAGCTGCCTCCGGTGCCGCGGGCGGCCCGGCCGGTGCCGTCACCACGATCGCAGACTCCGGCAACGGCGCCGGCCACAGCTGGCGCAATGCGGCTTGCACATCGGCTACGCCCGCGCCCTTCGACAGCACCCCGGCTGCGCCCAGCGCGCGCGCCTGGCCCAGATACAGTTCGCCTTCCTGCGATGTGTACATGAGGATGGGAATCTGGGCGGTGCGGGGATTGCTCTTGATGGCCTGCATGGCCTGGAAGCCATCCATGCCGGGCATCAGGTGATCCATGAAGATCACGTCGGGCTGGGAGCGCGCCAGCAGGTCGATGGCGGCTTCGGCGGTTTCCGCAGCGTCCACTTCCACCGATTGCTCGGCCAGCGCGCGGGCCAGGAACGTACGCGAGGATTTGGAATCGTCGACCACCAGCGCGCGCTTGCTCATGCTTGCCCCGAACCTCAAACCTTGAAGCAGGTTTTTCGGAACGCGAGTCTAGCTGATCCGGATCAGCGCTGGCGTGTCTTCAGGTCGCGGTAAAGCTCCGCCATGCGCGATGCCAGTGCTGCGGAGGACCACTGCCGTGCCCAGGCCTCGCCCGCTTCGCCCATGCGCCGCGTACGCACCGGGTTCTGCAGCACCGCAGCCAGTGCGGCGGCGAACTCCTCCTCGCGCTCCTCCACCACGCACGCGCCACTCTCCGGCGTCAGCACCGATCGCGTACCGAGGCAGGCGGTGGAAACCACCGCGCGCGACTGGGCCATGGCCTCGAGCAGCACCAGGCCCTGCGTCTCGGTGCGCGAGGCGAACACGAAGGCGTCAGCCGCGGCATAGCAGTCATTCAGGCCGCGCTCACGATCCAGATTGCCGATGAAGCGCGTGCCGGAGGCGATACCCAGTGCCTGCGCCTCGCGCTCAAGGCCCGCCCGCGCCGGGCCCTCGCCCGCGATCAGCAGTAGCGCGCGCGGCTCGAGCGGCCGCAGCCGGGCAAACATGCGCAGCAGGAAGGAAAGATTCTTCTCGTGTGCCACGCGGCCGACGTTCAGCACCACTTTCTGTGCCGGCCCGATGCCGTGCTGGTGGCGGAAGCGCGCGCCATCGCCGGCCTGGAAGCGGTCGGCTGTCATGCCGGTGGGAATCACGTGGATGGGCCGCGTGACGCCATACTCCAGCAACCTCTCCCGCACCGGCTCGGAAGGGCTCACCACCGCGTCGACCGCATTGAGCTGGCGCGTCATCACGCTGCGCGCCAGCCATGCCCCCGCGAAGCCGGGCAGCAGCGGCAGGTAGTGGTGCAGGTAGTCTTCAAAGTAGGTGTGGCAGGTGGCCACCACTGGCACGCCGCGGGACCGCGCGGCTTTGAGGCCTGCATAGTGGGCGAGGAATGGCGTCTGGATGTGCACCAGCTCGCAGCGCTCGCGCGGTACGCTGGCCAGGCACCGGCCCAGCGCGCCCCAGTTCATGATGGCGTCTTCAGGATCAAACGGTACCCGCCGCGCCGGCACGCGCAGCACATCCTGCTCCAGCTGGGTGTGCTGCGGATAGGTGGGTGCGACCAGGGTCGATGCCACGCCCTGGCGCTGCAGATCCTCGCGGAAACTGCGGATCGATGTGGAGACGCCATTGACGCGGGGAAAGTAGACGTCCGAAACGACCAGTGTCTGCAGGATGTCAGGCTCCGACAAAGCTCATGGCTAGCGTCGCGATGGTCGCGCCAAGCAAGCCGCCGGCAACGACATCAGTGGGGTAATGCAGGCCCAGCACCACCCGCGAGGTCGCGATCAGCAGCGCCGCCGGCACCAGCAGCAGCGCCAGCAGCGGCAGGCTGGTGCAGATGATCAGCGTGAAGCCGACGGCATGCAGGGTGTGGCCGGAGGGGAAACTGAAACGGTCCAGCGGTTTGCCTGCGCAGACGATGGCGCCGTGCGTGATGTAGGGCCGCTCGCGCACCAGCACGTTCTTCAGGGCGCGGTAGATGCCCAGACCCACCGGGCCCGCCACCGCGCACTGCAGCGCCGCGCGGCGGCCTTCGTCGTCGAAGAACAGCGCCACGGCGGCGATGATCGTGTACCACAGCACCCCATCGCCCAGGCGGCTGGCTACCTGGAAGACCTTCACCAGGCCGGCCATGCGCACCACGCGGTTGAAGCGGCGGCAGGCCGCCAGCTCGGCCTGATCAAGCCAGGCCAAGGCTTCCGTCACGCGCGCCGGGGCTGTAATGCGTGCCATAACGACGAGGATGCTGCGCGGTCGCAAAGTCAACCCTGTTACAGCCGCATGACCGAATTGTGAATCCCCCTGCGCGGTGCACAATAGGGAGATGCCAACTGCCACTCCGGCCGCCACCGCTCACTGTCCGCGCTCCTGGCTGGGCGAGCACCACGAACGCAACGAGCGCCGTACCCGCTGGGTAGTGGTGCTGACACTGTTGATGATGCTGGCCGAGATCGTCGGTGGCTACTGGTATGGCTCGATGGCGCTGGTGGCCGATGGCTGGCACATGGCCACGCACGCTGCAGCGCTGGCCATTGCCATGCTGGCCTACCGCTACGCGCGCGCGCACGCCAACGACCCGCGCTTCGCCTTCGGCACCGGCAAGGTGGGCGATCTCGCCGGTTTCGCCAGCGCCGTGTCGCTGGCCATCGTCGCCTTGCTGATCGGCTTCGAGTCGCTGCAGCGGCTGCTGCATCCGGAGCGCATCGATTTCCTGCAGGCCGGCGGCATCGCGGTAATCGGGTTGCTGGTGAACCTGGCAAGCGCGTGGATGCTGCGTGGCGAGCACGAGCATGACCATGACCATGATGACCATGATGACCATGATGATCATGAGCACGGCGCCCACGGCCACCAGGACACCAACCTGCGCGCGGCCTACGTGCACGTGCTGGCCGATGCGCTGACCTCGGTGCTGGCCATCGCCGGACTGCTGACGGGCCGGTACCTGGGGTGGATCTGGATGGATGCGGTGGTGGGCCTGCTCGGCGCCGCCGTCATCACGCATTGGTCCATCGGACTTGCGCGCTCGGCCGGACGCACGCTGCTGGATTCCCACGACGACAGCGGTCTGCACCAGCAGATCCGCCAGCGGCTCGGCGCTGTGGCGGGTGGCAAGGCCCTCACCGACCTGCACCTGTGGCGGGTGGGTCCGGGCCGCTATGCCCTGCTGGCCTCGCTCACCGGTGCAGACCTGGGCCCTCCGGCCCGCTATCGCGCCGCGCTCGCGGACCTGCCGCAGCTGGCGCATGTGACGGTGGAGATCAACCCGGCCTGAAGCCGTCCATCCGCCGCTATTCGCGGAACTGGTTGATCTCGTCGCGCAGATTGCGCGCCGCGTTGCCCGCGGCCGCCGCGAACGATTCCCCGCGGCCGGCATAGATGATGCCGCGCGAGGAATTCAGCACCAGGCCCAGCCCATCGGCAGTGCGGCCGGCGCGCACCGCCGAGGCCACATCCCCGCCCTGAGCGCCGACGCCAGGGACTAGAAACGCCAGGTCGCCCACCGCGGCACGGATCTCTGCCAGCTCGACGGGATAGGTCGCACCGATCACCAGCATGCACTGGCGGCTGGCATGGGGCTCGCGGGCCACGCGCTCCGCGACATGGCGGTACAGCTTCTGGCCGCCGGACTCCAGGTCCTGGAAATCCCGCGCGCCAGGGTTCGAGGTGCGGCACAGCACGATCACGCCGCGATCGCGCCACTGCAGGTAGGGCTCGATGGTGTCGAAACCCATGTAGGGATTCACGGTGACCGCATCGGCGTCGTAGCGCTCGAAGGATTCCTGCGCGTACTTCAAGGCCGTGCTGCCGATATCACCGCGCTTGGAATCGAGGATCACCGGCAGGCCCGGATGCTGCGCATGGATGTAGCGGATGGTGGCCTGCAGCTGGTCTTCTGCGCCGAGCGCGGCATAGTGGGCGAACTGCGGCTTGAAGCAGCAGGCGAACTGCGCCGTGGCATCCACGATGCGGCGATTGAACTCAAAGACCGGCGAGGACAGCGCCCGGATGTGGTCGGGGATCCTGTCCAGTTCCGGATCAAGCCCCACGCAGACCAGCGACCGGTTGCGCCGCGCGGCGGCGTACAGCCTGTCGATGAATCCGCCGCCCTCAGTCACGCGTGCCGATCCCCTTGTTCAGCAGCATCAGCGCCCAGCCGAACAGCGCCACCACCAGCGTCGCCATGATGGCGAAGGCCGCCACCACGTTCACATCGCTGGTGCCCAGGAAGCCGTAGCGGAAGGCGTTCACCATGTGCAGGATGGGGTTCACCATCGAGATCTTCTGCGCCCACAGCGGCAGCAGATCCACCGAATAGAACACGCCGCCGAAGTAGGTGAGCGGGGTCAGCACGAATGCCGGGATCCAGTTCACCTGGTCGAAGTTCTTGGCATAGACGGCATTGATGAAGCCTGCCAGCGCGAACACCGCCGAGGTGAGCAGCACCGCACCGAGGATCACCGCGAGATGATGCACATGCAGCCGCGAGAAGATCAGCGCGACGATGGTCACCACCAGCCCCACCAGCAGGCCGCGCACCAGCCCGCCGCTCACGTAGCCCGCGACGATCACCCAGTTGGGCAGCGGCGAGACCAGCAGCTCCTCGACATGCTTGCCGAACTTGGCGCCGAAGAAAGAGGAAACGACATTGCCGTAGGAGTTGGTGATCACGGCCATCATGATGAGGCCAGGCGCGATATAGGCGCGGTAATCGAAACCACCCATGGCGCCGATGCGCTGGCCCACCAGGTTGCCGAAGATCACGAAATACAGCAGCGTCGTGACCGCCGGCGGCACCAGTGTCTGCCCCCAGATGCGGATGATGCGGTTGAACTCGCGGATGACGATCGTGCGGAAGCCCACCGAGCGGACATTCGCCAGTGACATGGGTGCGGTATTCATGGGCCCCGATTCTCCACCAGGCGCATGAACATCTCCTCCAGCCGGTTGACCTTGTTGCGCATCGAGATCACCTCCACGCCCTGAGTGGCCAGCTGCGTGAAGATGTCGTTCAGGTTCTGCTCCTTGGAGATCTCGACCTCAATGGTGTGGTCATCCACAAGCTTCGCCGCATGCGCGGACAGCAGTGGCACAGTGCTGATCGGGTTGCGCAGCGTGAACAGGAAGCTCTCGGTCTGCAGCGTGCGCAGCAGGTTGGCCATGCGGTCGCGCACGATGATGCGCCCGCCATCGATGATGGCGATGTTGCGGCACAGATTCTCGGCTTCTTCGAGGTAGTGCGTGGTGAGGATGATGGTGGTGCCCTGCTCGTTGATCTCACGCAGGAACTCCCACATCGAGCGGCGGATCTCGATATCGACCCCCGCCGTCGGTTCATCCAGGATCAGCAGCTTCGGCTCGTGCATCAGCGCGCGCGCGATCATCAGCCGGCGCTTCATGCCGCCGGACAGCGACCGCGCCATGCTCTTGCGCTTCTCCCACAGATGCAGCTGCTTCAGGTATTTCTCGGCACGCTGTTTGGCGATGCCGCGCTCGACGCCATAGAAGCCCGCCTGGTTGACCACGATGGTCTCCGGCGACTCGAACATGTTGAAGTTGATTTCCTGGGGCACGACGCCGATGAAGGATTTGGCCAGCGCCAGTTCGCGGTCCAGGTCGTGCCCGAACACGCTCACCTCACCAGCCGACTTGTTGACCAGCGAGGTGACAATGCCGATCAGCGTGGTCTTGCCGGCACCGTTGGGGCCCAGCAGGGCAAAGAAATCGCCCTCCGCCACGTCCAGGTCGATTGATTTGAGGGCCTGGACACCATTCTTGTAGGTCTTGGTGAGACCTTTCACGGAGAGCGCATGCATCCGCCCATTGTAAAAGAAAAAGCCCCGCGCGGCGGTCGCCGAGATCGGAAGAGCACACGTCTGAACTCCAGTCACGTACAGTAGCATCTCGTATG
>JBEVNO010000150.1:0-4263 GCA_040508085.1 Steroidobacteraceae bacterium | reverse complement strand
TCGGTGGAGTACTTCTCCACGCCGTCCTGGCCGGTGTACTTGTCGTAGCGCAGGCTGCCTTCGACGTAGACCGAGCTGCCCTTGCGCAGGTATTCGCCGGCGATTTCACCGAGCTTGCCGAAGAACACCACGCGGTGCCATTCGGTGCGCTCCTGCTGGTTGCCATCCTTGTCCTTGCGGACGCTGGTGGTGGCCAGGCTGATGCGGGTGATCGCCATGCCGCTCTGGGTGTACTTCACGTCCGGGTCGTTGCCGAGGTTGCCGACCAGGATGACTTTATTGATGCCGCGCGCCATAGGGTTGCTCTTCCGTTGTCCGAGGGCAGGCCGCAGTCATATCACAGCCCCGGGCGGGGTGCGGACAACGCAGGGCCACCCTCGGGAAATTGGGGGGGTTCCAGAACGGCCCATCTTATCATTGCCTTCCCGCCCGGCCCCGTCAGGATTCAGGCCAGGATCCACCGGAAACCGCCGCATCCCCTGTGCGACAAGGGAAGTGCTGCCGATCACCGGTGCGCGCCGGGCGTCGCGCCGTTCCGGCGGGCCGGGCACCGGCCACCCATGGCATCATGCCGGGTGTCGTCCTGCGCAGCTCCTTCCATGACCATCCGAGGCAAAGCCACTTCCCTGGACATCGCGCACCTGGCGGGCGTTTCCCAGCCCACGGTGTCGCGGGCCCTGCGCGGCAGCCCGATGGTCAACGCCGAAACCCGGGAGCGGATCCTGGCCATCGCCCGGGAGCTGAACTACAAGGTCGACAAGAACGCCTCCAGCCTGCGCCTGCGCAATGCCGGCACGCTGGCCCTGCTGTTCTTCGAAGATCCCACCAACGACGACTCGCTGATCAACCCGTTCTTCCACGCCATGCTCGGCTCGATCACGCGCGCCTGCGCGCTGCGCGGGTACGACCTGCTGGTCTCCTTCCAGCAGCTGTCCAGCGATTGGCAGGCCGATTACGAGGACAGCAACAAGGCCGACGGCATCATCCTGCTGGGCTATGGCGATTACCACGAGTCGCGCGAGCGCCTGCAGCGGCTGGTCGAACAAGGCACCCACTTCGTGCGCTGGGGCGCCTCCCTGCCCGACCAGCCCGGGGTCTCGATCGGCAGCGACAATTTCCAGGGCGGGTTCGACATCACCGCGCACCTGCTCGACCAGGGCTGCCGCCGGATCGCCTTCATCGGCCATGCCTCCAGCCACTATCCCGAGTTCGAGCAGCGCTACCGCGGTCATGTCGAGGCGATGCAGGCACGCGGCCTTACCGCCGAGCCCGCGCTGCAGCACGATGCGATCACCACCGAGCAGTCCGGCTTCGATGCCTGCCAGGCGCTGTTGGCGCGCGGCGAGCGTATCGATGGGCTGTGCGCGGCCAGCGACCTGATCGCGATCGGGGCGATGCGCGCCCTGCGCGAGCACGGCCTGCGCGTGCCCGAGGACGTGGCGGTCACCGGCTTCGACGACATCCCGCTGGCCGCCTCGGTCTCCCCGCCGCTGTCCACCGTGCAGCAGGACACCAAGCAGGCCGGGCACCTGCTGGTGGAAAAGCTGCTGGCGCTGATCGATGGCCAGCCGGTGGAAGGCCAGAGCATCGCGGTCAAGCAGGTGCTGCGGGACTCCTCGCTGCGCCGCTGAGCGACGCGCGCGCGGCCTTACTTCAGGCGGCGATCCAGCACGAAGTACACCACGTTGCCCAGCCCGGTCGCCCCGAGCAGCAGTGCGATCGCGCCCGGCGTGACCCGGTCGATGCCGAGCAGATCGACCAGGCCGAAGGCCAGGGCCAGGGTCAACATCACGCAGCCCCAATGCAGCGCGGCCAACCGCCGCTTGGTGGTGTCGCCGGCCAGCAGCGAGCGCACCAGTTCTTCCGAGCCGCGGGCTTCAACGATCCGGCGGCGGGTGTGGCCATCGACCACGCTCTTGATCGCATACACGATGCCGAGAATCAGGACGACAGGCAGAATCAAGTTGTAATCCATGGTGCGTTCGTTCCGTTGAGGAGGGGCTTGCCAACTGAGATACGGCCACGGCGGGATCGGTTGCACGGCACACGGTTGCAACCGATGACGCACTCGACGTATCCCTATGGAACATGCGCACCTCGCCGCCCCCTCCTGCCGACTGTCTCGATGCCGACCGCAAACTGGTCGCCGCCATTCTGTCGCGGCAGCCCGGCGCGTTCGAGCAGCTGGTGCGGGAGTATCAAGGGCTGTGCTGGCGCGTGGTCGATCGCATGGTCCGCCAGCCCGACGACACCCGCGAGCTGTGCCAGGAAGCCTTCCTGCGCATCCATCAGACGTTGCATCAATACCGCGGCGAGAGCGCACTGAAATCCTGGGTGGCGCAGGTCGCCTATTCGATCGCCAAACGGCACCTGGAACGGCGACGCATCCCGCTGGTGGAGAACACGCTAAGCGACGACGGCACCGCGTTGATCGATCGCATCGGCGATGGCATCGATCTGGAAGCCCTGACCAGCGAGCAGGACATCAACGCCCACCTGTACGCTGCGATCGATGCCCTGCCCCCGCTGCAGCGCACTCTGCTCACCCTCTATCATCTGGAGGAGATCTCCATCGCCGAGATCGCCGCCCTCACCGAGCTGGCCGAAGGCACCATCAAGAGCCATCTGTTCCGCAGCCGGAAGCGGTTGCGTGAGCTGCTCGAATCCCGCATTGGAGTGCCCGCATGAGCAGCGCAGACGATCCCCGAATCGACCCGGACGAATGGCAGGCCCAAGAACGCGGCCTGCGCGCGGCGCTGAGCGGCCAGCGCGCTGCGCCGGACGCCGCCGACTACCTGCGCATCGCCGAGGCGATCGCCTCTGCCCCGCAAAGTGGGCCGCCGATGCGCTTCACCCGCGATGTCGCCGCGCGCATCGCCCGGCATGACGCCGGGATCGAACGCTGGGTCGCCCGCGTCCTGCTGGCGGTGCTGGCGATCGCGGTGCTGGCCCTGGGTGCGCTGTTCGGCCCCGCGTGGTGGAGCACGATCGAGCGGACCGCAGGCAGCGCGGCGACCGGGTGGCTGCTGGCGGGCGCAGCATGCGTGGCGCTGTCGTGGCTGGCGGCCCGCTGGCGGGCATCCGGCCGGAAGCACCCCTGACTTACGGCGGATGCGGGCTATCTGAATAGGGCGGATAACCGAGCTATCGCCCAGGGAAGCTGTCCGCATGCTTGAGATACGCGCGCTGTCCAAGACCTACGCCAACGGTGTCCACGCCCTTGCCGATGTCACCCTCGATATCCCCCGCGGCATGTTCGGACTGCTCGGGCCCAACGGCGCCGGCAAGTCCTCGCTGATGCGCACCCTGGCCACGCTGCAGGAGGCCGACAGCGGCTCGGCGACGTTGTCGATTCACGGTGAGGCGGCCATCGACGTGCTGCGCGACAAGGATGCGGTACGGCGCCGGCTGGGCTACCTCCCGCAGGACTTCGGCGTGTATCCCAAGGTCAGCGCGCTGGACCTGCTCAACCATTTCGCGGTGCTCAAGGGCATCACCCAGAAGGGCCAGCGCCGTGAGGTGGTCGAGGCGCTGCTGCAGCAGGTCAATTTGTGGGATGCGCGCAAGCGCAAGCTCGGCACTTACTCCGGCGGCATGCGCCAGCGCTTCGGCATTGCGCAGGCGCTGCTCGGCGATCCGCGCCTGGTGATTGTTGATGAGCCCACCGCCGGGCTCGACCCGGAAGAGCGCAACCGGTTCCTCAACCTGCTGGCGGCGATCGGCGAGAACGTGGCGGTGATCCTGTCCACGCACAGTGTCGAAGATGTCACCGACCTGTGCCCGAACATGGCCATCATGAACAAAGGGCAGGTGCTGCTGACCGGCAAACCAAGCGACGCGATCGACGCCCTGCAGCACCAGGTCTGGCGCAAGCAGGTAGACGTGGCCGAACTGCCCGCCTACGAAGTCCACCACGTGGTGTTGTCCACGCGCCTGGTCGGTGACCGGCTGGTGATCCACGTGCACAGCGCTACCGACCCCGGCGACGGCTTCGCCGCCGTCGCGCCCGGTCTGGAAGACGTCTATTTCCAGCGGCTGCGCCTGCAGTCGCGGGCCGCCTGACCGGAGCCCGCTTATGATCGCTGCCTTCTTCCGCTTCGAGCTGCGCGAGCAGCTCCGTTCCCCGCTCCTGTGGCTGCTGGCGGGCCTGTTCGCGCTGATGGCCTTCGGTGCCGCGTCCACCGACGCGATACAGATCGGCGGTGGCACCGGCAACGTGCACAGCAATGCACCCATCGTGATCGCCACGGTGCTGGGCATGTT
>JBEVNO010000115.1:0-15181 GCA_040508085.1 Steroidobacteraceae bacterium | reverse complement strand
CGTGGGCCGGTCCACGCTGCAGCGCGTGCGCTACGCACTGCGCGAAGGCGTGCTGTACCGCGAGCACTGGCCGGTGCTGGACGCACAGCTCACACCGGAGCCACTGCCGCGCCGGCTGCTTGATGGCGTGCGTTCATTCAGCCTGCGCTACATGGACGAGGGCCGGCAGTGGAAAGACTCCTGGCCACCGGCGGCGCTCAGCAATGGCGCCCCCACCGATCAGGATCTGCGCCGCCGTCCGTTCGCAGTTGAAGTGACGCTGCAGCTTGAGGACTGGGGCACGATCACGCGCATCATCGAGGTGGCGGGATGAAGCGCCGGCGCGAACGTGGCGTGATCCTGATCTCGGTGATGGTGCTGGTGGCACTGGCCGCGGTGGTCGCGACGGGCATGTTCTTCGACACCGCGATGATGGCGCGCCGCTCGGCCGGCACCTTCAGCATGGAACAGGCATTGCTGCTGGGACAGGGTGCCGAGAGCCTTGCGGCTTTCGGGTTGACTCAGGACAAGAACTCCACCGATTCGCCCGACGAACCCTGGGCGCAGCCCTATGGGCCGGTGGAAGTGGCGCCCGAAGTCAGCCTCGAGGCGCTGGTGCTGGATCAGCAGGGCCGCTTCAACCTGAACTCGCTGGTCAATGACAAAGGGCGCGACGAGAACGCCTACAAGGTATTCACGCGCCTGCTGCAGCTGCTGCAGCTGGATACTCGGCTGGCCGACAAGCTGGTCGACTGGATCGACGCGGATGTGATTCCGCAGCCGGAGGGCGGCGAAGACGGCCTGTACCTGTCACAGGATCCGCCGCATCGCACCGGCAATGTGGCGGTGACCAGCATTTCCGAACTGCAGCAGCTGCCGGATTTCACGCGCGAGATGTATCTCACGCTGGCCCCGCATGTGACCGCCCTGCCGCCGTCGGTGCGCACCATCAACATCTGCGCCGCGGATGGCGTGGTGCTCGACGCACTGCTCGCGCTGGGCGCGGACACCGGACGGACCGAGTACAGCGTGCTGCAGCCGGCGGAACTGGCCACCCGCCGCGCCCGGGGCTGCTTTCCGCGACAAGGCGTGTTCGCGCCCGATGGCGGCGCACTCAAGGATTACACCACCGAAAGCAGCAGCTGGTTCCGGCTGCAGACCTGGGTTCGTATTGGCACTGCAGAGTTCGCCTTGTACAGTCTGTTGTATCGGACCAATGGTAAGGTCCAGCCGGTTCTACGCAGCATGGGTACGGAATAACGATGGCGACGAGTGAATGGCTGCTGCTGCGATTGCCGGCGCACGAGGCTGCGCCGCTGTCGTGGGCTGCGGCCGACATGTCCGGACGCCTGCTGTCCATGCCCAGCCACGACACCGGCGGCAGCCTGCATACACTGTCCACCGGCCGCCGCATTGCATTGCTGGTGCCCGGAGCGGATGTCGCGCTGTTCCAGGTGCCGCTGCCACCGGGCAACGAAGCACGGCTGCTGCAGCTGGCACCCTTCGCGCTGGAGGATCAGCTGGCCCAGGACGTGGAGCTGCTGCATTTCGCCGTGGGCGCGCGCGATGCCAGGACCGGCCTGGTGCCGGTGGCCGTGGTGGAACGCACCCATATGCAGGAGTGGCTGGCACGCGCCGCCGCACTGCAGCTGCTGCCGCAGGCGCTCTTCGCCGAAAGCGATCTTGCTCCGGTCATGCCCGGTCACGTCACCATGGTGGTGGCCGAAGAGCAGCTGCTGCTGCGACAGGGCGAGGCGCGGCCGCTGCTGCTCCCGGCCAGTGATCCGGTGCTGGCACTGGAGATGCTGCTGGGTGCGGCCGCTGATCTGGCCACAGTGCACCTTTCCGTATATTCCACGCCCGAGTTCTGGCCGCGCCATGCCGCGGCCATCGAGACACTCCGCAGCCGCGTTGCCTCCTGCAAGGTGCAGCTCGCCTCGGGCGGATTGCTGGCGCTGTTCGCGCAGGGGCTGGCGCAGTCACGGCCCATCAACCTGCTGCAGGGCGCGTTCCGGCAGCAGCAGAGTGGCGGCGCCACCTGGCGCCAGTGGCGCGCCGCCGCCATCGTGGCCCTGGCGCTGCTGCTGGTGCATGGCATCGGCTCCTGGTGGCAGCTCGGGCAGCTGCGCAAGGCATCCGCCGACATGGAACAGTCCATCGCCGGCATGTATGGCGCCATCTTTCCCGGGCAGGCACCGGGCGCGGCGCCGCGGCGCGCACTGGAGAAGCGCCTGGCGGAAATCGCCGGCGGCGCCGGCCAGCAAGGCGAGCTGCTGCAGCTGCTGGCCGCGGTCGCAGCTGCCAGGCAGAACGTACCCGTAGCCAAGGTCGAATCCCTGAACTTCAAGCCGGGCTCCCTGCAGATGCGGTTGGCTGCACCAGATGCGGCAACGCTTGAGATGTTCAGCCAGGCGCTGCGTGCCGGCGGCTATGGCGCGCAGGTCACTGCGGGCAACCAGCGTGGCGAGCGTTACGAAGGCCAGGTCGATGTCACCGTGAGCGGCACATGAAAGTCTCCGCACTGCGCGACTGGTACGCAACGCTTGCGGCGCGCGACCAGCGCATCCTGCGTTTCGGCGCAGTGGGCGCAGTGCTCATCGTGCTGCTGTGGGTGCTGCTGCCGCTGCAGCGCAACCTCAGCGCGGCGCGCGCGCACCTGCTGCAACAGCAGCAGGATGTGGAATGGATGCGCCAGGTCGGGCCCACACTGGCCGCTGCCGGGCCCGGCACCGCAGCGGTGTCGAAGGACTCACTGGTCGTGGTGATCGATACCACCGCCCGCGAATCAGGCCTGGCCCAGGCACTCACCGGCAGCCAGCCCACCGGCAACGGCGCCATGCGCATCACCATGGAAGGCGCGGATTTCAACCTGCTGCTGGGCTGGCTGTCGCGGCTGTCCTCGCAGCAGGGCGTGCGCGTGGAAGCCGCCAACATTACCGGTACCGATGCGGCGGGCCTGGTCAATGCCTCCGTGCAGCTGCGCCCGGCCACATGAAGCGCATCGTGCTGCTGGGCGTGGCCGCATTCCTGCTGGCCATGCTGGTGCTGCTGCCGGCACGCTGGGCCAACGGCCTGCTGCCAGCGGGTGTCACCTGTACCAGCTGGCGCGGTTCCATCTGGCGCGGGCAATGCCTCGGGCTCACCATTGCCCAGCAGCCGCGTCCGGCCATCATCGACACGCTGCAATGGACGCTGCGGCCGGCGGCTCTGCTGCGTCTGCGCGTCAATGCAGATGTGGCGCTCACCTGGTCTCAGGGCGACGTGACCGGCAAGCTGGAGCTGCGTCGCGGCGGCCACATCCTGCTGCACGATGTGTCCGCGCGTGCCCTGCTCGACCGCGAACTCATGGGCGCGCTGCCGCGCGGCTGGCGCGGGCGCCTGGAAGCGGCGCAGGTGGAACTGGCCATGCAGCATCGCAGCCTGCAGATGCTCAGCGGTGAAGTGACCGTCAACGACCTGGCCGACAGTGCAGGCACTGCGCTTGGCAGTTATCGCCTGACCTTCCCAGTCGCCACGCAGGCGCCGTTCACCGGCCACCTGCAGGATGCGGGCGGCCCGTTTGAGGTCATCGCGCAGCTCAGCGTGGCGCAGGATCGCAGCTGGCAGCTGGATGGCACGGTGGCAGCGCGCAGCGCCGAGGCACATGCCTTCGACAGCCAGCTCGAGATCCTGGGGCCGGCGGACGCCAGCGGCCGCCGCCGCCTCTCGGCGGCCGGCAGCTTCAACTAATCCGCTGCCAGTTCGCGGAACTCGCCCAGCCACGGAAAATACAGCGCCGTGCGCACCGGCTCGGGCCCCAGGCCCTGCGCCAGGCGTGCATACAGCCGCAGCTGCGGGGTATAGCGCAGCAGTTCGCGGCGCAGGAAATCCTCCAGGCCGCCCCCAGCATGCTGGCCTGTCTTGTAATCGATGATCCAGCGCGTGCCGGCTGCGATGAAGCTGCGATCGATCACCACATTGCGCAGTTCGCCTTCGACAATGCCGGAGAGTGCCAGCTCGCTGGCGGCCTCGCGATGCGGCGCGAACAGCAGCCACTGCGCCCGCTCCTCCGTGACCAGATCGCGCAGCCGCCGCACGATGGAAGTGGCCAGCGCGGCGGCTTCACCAGTGCCGATGCCCTGCTCCCGCAGCTGTGCCGCGCAAGCCGGTCCGCGCAACGCCACGCCTTCGATGCCCGCCGGGCCCAGCACCGCCAGCCGTTCCAGTTCCGCATGCAGGACGGTACCGGCGGCGCGCGCCCGTGGCCCCACCCAGCTGAACTCCAGTTCGTTGTCCGCCTCCGACTGGGCCCGCGCCAGTGAGGCCACCTGCGGCGCCAGTGCGCCGGCTGGCAAGCTGAAATCCACCGGCACACGCTGCCAGCTCATGTGCAGCGGCGGCGCGGCCTCTTCCGCCGACAGCTGCTGCGCGGGGTTGAATTCATCCCGTACGGCAGGCCACAGCAGATGCAGCAGCGAGCGTGAGCGCGGCTTCGGCTGCTGTTCCTTGCCACTGGGCGGCGCATGCCCGGACAGGTACAGGCGCAGCCGCGCGCGCGTAATGGCAACGTAAAGCAGGCGCAGGCGCTCATTGCGCTGGCGCTCGTCCCGCAGCTGCGCGATGTAGCGGGCCAGCGGGTCGGAGGAATCCGGCTCGCCGAGGCTGCGCACGGCCAGCAGCAGGTCGCTGTCGCCACCCACCGCCGGAAGCTCCAGTGAATGCAGCAGCGGCGGCGAATCAGCGCGGCCGATGCGGCCCAGTGCGGGCACGAACACCACGTCCCACTCCAGGCCCTTGGCATGATGGATGGTGAGCACCTCCACGGCCTGCGCACTGCCGGCCTCGCCACGGTCGCGCAGCCGCGCGGCCAGATCGGTGAGCTGCTGCGGCTCGACGCGCCCCGCGCGCTCCTGCAGGCGCCGCAGCGCCAGCAGATACTGGCGCGCGGTGGCAAGTTCGCCCGCATCCCGGCAAGCGGCCTCGCCACCCAGCTGTTGCCAGGTGTTCTCCACCAGCGTGGCCACATCCAGGCTGCCGCGTGCGCGCCAGGCCGAAGTGAGCAACGACCCGATACGCTGCAGTCGTGCGCGGCCATCATCAGACATGCCCTGCGACATGGCCGGATCAGACAGCGATTCCACCAGTGGCACAGGTCCCACGGCGGCGCACAGCGCCAGCAGGTCATCCAGCAACAGGCCACAGGCCGGCGAGCGCAGCACGGCCAGCCAGGCGATGCGGTCGCCTGCATCCAGCAGTGCCCGTCCGAGCGCCACGAGGTCGCGCACCACGGTGCGATCCGCCAGCGCGGCCAGATCCACGCCCACCGTGGCAATGCCCGCCTCACGCAGTGCCCGCAGCACCGGGCCTGCCACTGCGCGGGTCTGCACCAGCACCGCAATCGACAGCTCCGGCTGCGCCGCGCGCAGCGCGCGGATCTCCATGGCGATGGTGGCCGCCTCCGTCGCCGCATCATCGGCCGGCTGCGGCCACACCTGCACCTGCGCCGCGAGTCTTGCATCCGTACCGCGTGCAGCCACCGACGGCAGGAAGGTCACCGCCGAGCTGCGCCGGTTCTCGAGCAGCGGGAAAATGCTCGCGAAAACCCGGTTGGACCAGCTGACCAGCGGCTCCTGCGAACGGAAATTGCGCGTCAGCTGCAGCGGCTCCAGGCGTATCTCGCCAACGCCATCCGCGCGCGTCTGCAGGAACAGCCCCACTTCCGAGTCACGGAACAGGTAGATCGACTGCATGGGGTCGCCCACCAGGAACAGCGAACGGCGCTCGCCCGGCTCCCATCCGGAGGTAAGCGCGCGGACCAGCTGCATCTGCTCGGGCGAGGTGTCCTGGAACTCATCGACCAGCAGGTGCGAGACGCGCAGCGTGTGGCGCAACACGTCCTCGCCCATCTGCTCGGCGCTGCCCAAGGCCTGGCGCGCGATGGCCGCGACCTCGCTGTGGTCCACCAGCCCGTGCTCACGGAACACCAGCTTCAGCTGCGCGCCGGCCAGCAGCATTACCCGCGCCAACGCCGCCAGCGCCTCGCGCTCGTCCTCGCCCAGCCACGGCGGCGGCAGCCGATGCAGACGGTGCAGTGCCTCGATGGCCCCTGGCTGATTCCGGGCCTGCTCGAGCCACCCGCCCCAGCGCTCCTTCAGCAATTTCTCGGTTTTCGGAAAACCCAGGCTCACGTTCACCTGCTTGCGCGGCTCCAGCTCGGCCGTGAACACCAGCGCCGTGACCGCCTGCCAGCACGCCAGGCGCTGCAGGTCCATGGCCAGCGAAGCCTCTGCGCCCAGCCAGGCGCACCAGCTGCCTTCCTCGGGATGCCCGGCCTCGCGACGATGCCGCGATGACAGCTGCGCCAGCTGCGCCGCTTCCCGCCACCATTCTTCAGGCAGCGCCTGGCGCGCCTCCGCCAGCGTCGCCAATGCGATCCGCTGCAGGCTGGCGGCCACCAGGTCCGCCAGCGCTTCAGGCCGGTGCGCCACCAGCCACTGCTGCCAGCGGTTGCGCGCCGGCAGCATGCCGGCCAGCAGCTTCTGCGCGGTGTCCTGGTTGTTGTCGAGACGGCGCAGCAGCAGGTCGATGTCCGCCCGCAGCTCCGGATCTGCTTCGCCATCGCGCAGCGTCAGGCGTGCGGCTTCGGCATACAGCGTCTGCGCATCATCGACCACCGTCAGGCTGGTCTGCATGCGTCCCAGCAGCGGCATCGCGCGCGCGATCTCGTGCGCCAGCGAATCGATGGTCTGGATGCGCAGCCGCTGCGGCAGCTCGGCCAGCTGCCAGCCGCGCGTCGCCGCCTGGCCCAGCACTTCGCCGCGCAGCGCCTGCCAGGTGTCGCGGTCGGCCTGCGTGGCGGGCAGGCCATCCTCCAGTGCCAGCAGCACGCGCTCGCGCATCTCCGCTGCGGCCTTGCGCGTGAAGGTGATGGCCAGCACCTCCTCCGGATCATCGACCGCCGCGAGCGCCTTCAGGAACCGCTGTGCCAGCACTGTTGTCTTGCCAGAGCCCGCCGGTGCCTGCAGCAGCGTGTGCTGCCCGATCTCCAGCGCCGCGGCGCGGGCAGCACTGTCACTCATCCACAGGCTCCACATCTTCGGGCGTGGCGCGGCGGCACAGCGCGGGCAGCGCGCAGAACCGGCAGGCCGCCAGCGTATCGGCCAGCTGCGCCGCGCCGGCCAGATGCGCTTCCAGCAGCTGCTGCAGGCCGCGCTGCCACTGTGCCGCGGTGGCATCCCAGTCCTCCACCACGCGCGTGCCCGGCAACATGCCCTCGGCGTAGGCCACGCCGGTGTAACGCAGGTCCACCTGCTTCTCCGGCTTGAGGCTCAGCAGCGCCGCCACCGCCACTGTCTCGCCCTGCGCGGCCAGCGCCGCCACGTAAAGCGCCAGCTGCAGGGGTTCAAGCTCGCCGTCCTGCAGTTTGATGCTGCCGGCGGCGCCGCTCTTGTAGTCGAGCAGCAGGCGCTCATCCTGCTGGCCCATGTCGATGCGGTCGATGCGCAGCCGCAGACGTGCGCCGGCGTGCTGCCACTCCACGGCACGCTCGCAATGCTCCACCACGAACGGCGCGCGCGCGCGCTCCAGTACCAGCACCCGCTGTACCAGCCGCAGCGCCCGCCGGCGCTCCCGCTCCAGCACTGCAGCCGGCAGCCATGCTGTTTCAGCATGCGCCTGCAACGCTGCCTGCCAGTGGCGCGCCACCAACGCCTGTTCGGCGGCGGCGTCGAGCATCAGCAGCCGCGCCTGCGTACGCATTTCCTGCCACAGGCCCTGCAGCAATGCGTGCAGCAGCCGCCCGCGCAACGACGCGGTAATGCCATCCGACAAAGGTTCGGGTGGCCGGGCGCCCAGGCGCCAGTGTGCCTGGGCGTGGAAGGCACACTGCTGATGGATGCGCAGCCGGTCCACGCCGCCAGACAGCGGCCGCGCCAATGCCTCCGGCGCCACCGGCCGCAGCCGGTCGTCATGCGCGCTGCTGGCCAGGCCGGTGATGTCGGCGCTGCCGGCGGCAGCCAGCGGCAGCCATGCCGGTGCAGGCTGCCCCAGCAGCGAGGTCGGACGATGATGCAGGTCGCCTTCCATTTCGGCGTAGCTCAGCACCAGCTCGCGCGCACTGTGCTGCCAGCGCGCCAACGCCCACGTTGCCTGCTCGCGCCGCTGCGTGACACCAGACTCTGGCCACAGGCAGCGGCGCTGCTCGGACAGCGCCACGTAAGGATCCGGCCGCGGCGGCGCGGGCCAGCGCGTTTCTGCCAGGCCCATCACCCATATGCCGTCATAGGCCACCACCGGGTCGGCCAGCTGGTCCGACAGCGTGATGGCGGCATCGCCCGAGGCTGCCTGGTGCCGTGTGGACGCCGCCAGATGCTGCAGCCGCCGCAGCGCCTGTGCCGCGCTCATCGGAGGCAGCACGGCATCCAGAGCGGTGAGTTCATCCAGCAATTCACCCCAGCGCGACAGCCGCTGCTGCTCGCGGGAGTCGAGCCCGGGCTGCCGGCAGAAACCGGCCATGCCCAGCGCATCGCTGAAGCGCTGGGCCCACTCACCCGCGCCACGCTCGCCGGCTGGCGGCACCGCGACCTGCAAGTGCTCGATCCACGCCAGCAGCGTTGCCGCCGCAGGCACCTGCCTGGCAGCCGCCGCGCGCAGTGCCCCGCCCAGTGACGCGGCATCCCAGCGTGCCAGGCCGCGCTGCTCGAACCAGCCCTGCAGCTCCCACAGCTGCGTCGGCGTGCCGAACGCGAAATAGGGGCTGCGCAGCAACGTGAACAAGAGCTCGCTGTCGACTGCCGTGGCGCTGAGCGCAAGCGCCGCCAGTGCATCGGCGACCAGCGCCTGATGCAGCAACGGCTCGCCGCCCTCAACCCCCAGCAGGCGGTTGCGCAGCGCGTCGTCGTGGCGCTGCGCAGGGGCCAGGTGGCGCCACAGCAGTGCCGCCTGCGTGCCCAGTGAAGGCTCACCACAGGCCGAGATCACCAGCAGCCGCGCTTGGCCATCCGCACGCAGCCGCTCGCTGCACCATTCGGCGCAGGCAGCAATCTCCTGTTCCAGGCTCGGGCAGCGCCGCAGCACTGGCGCCGTCGCGCGGGCTGGGGCCGCCGGCAGCAGCAGTTCCGTGCCGCCCCAGCACTGCTGCTGCAGCGCCTGCTGCAATGGCGTCAGCCCCTGCTGCCCCACGATGAGCGGCGCCGGCACCGCAGCCAGGAACTGCAATGCGGCCGGCAACGCCACGCGCAGGGACACCAGCTGCCGCGCGGCGCACAGCTCCTGCATGCGCGTGATGGCATGCAGCAGCAGCTGCTCTTCATCACTGACCGCGGAGCGCGACAGGATCAGCAGTGATTGGGTGGCGCGGCCCGCAGCCTGGATGAGGCCGGCAGCGTGCACCGCCAGCGAGCCCTGCTCGGCGCTGTCGGGGGCGAGCTCATGCAGCACCGCCTCCCACAGCGCGCGCTCCTGGCTGGCGGAGAGCAGCTGCGCCGCGGGCGTCGCTCCGCGCTGTACCGCAGCGCGCCACTGCCGGGCCAGGAAGGCATCCCAGGTGAAGATGGCGGGGCTCGCCCACACACTGCGGCCGGCGGCCTGCTGGTGCCGCGCCCACCACAGCCGCAGCGCCGCCGCGCGGTGGCTGTCCGGCACGAGGATCGAGCGCCCTGCTTCGATCGCAGCGATGATCGAAGCGTCGAGACCAGTGGGGCGCGTAGCTGTGCTCCGCTACTTGAAGCGCGCTGCGGCGTCGACCACGCGTGGCCCGGCGGCCATCGCCGAGCCGCCGCCATGCCGCGACGACCACGACTGCAGCTGCGCCTCGATGCGCTCGAACACCAGCGCCAGCGTGCCGGCATCCGGCAGGATGGTGGTGCGGAAGTGATTCCGGTACGGCACGTTGAACGCCGAGCCCGGCGTGATCAGCACATGCTTCTCTTCCAGCAGCTCCAGCGCGAACTGCTGGTCGTTGAATTCCGGCAGCACATCGGCGCGCACTTCAGGGAATGCATACAGCGCGCCGGATGGCGGCGTGAGCTTCAGGAACCTGCTCTTCTCCACCGCCGCAATGATGGCGCGGCGGGATTCATACAGCCGGCCGCCGGGTGCTGTGAGGTCGAGGATGCTCTGGTAGCCGCCGAGCGCCGCATGCACGGTGTACTGCGCCGGCACATTGCTGCACATCCGCATCGAGCTCAGCAGCTCAAGGCCCGCCAGGTATTCGCCCGCCCGCTGCACGGCACCGGCGAAGCTCACCCAGCCGACGCGATAGCCCGCGGCGCGATACACCTTGGACAGCCCGGAGAACGTGGCGCACAGCGTGTCGTGCACCAGCGAGGCGATGGGCACGAACTGCACGCCGTCATAGGTGATGCCGTCGTAGATCTCGTCCGACAACACCACCAGCTGGTGTTTCTCCGCGATGCGCGCCATGCGCTCCAGTACATCGCGCGGGTACACCGCACCGGTGGGATTGTTCGGGTTGATCACCACCAGCGCGCGCGTGCGCGACGTGATCAAGGCCTCGATCTCATCCGGATCCGGAAAGAAGCGGTTCTCAGGACGGCAGCCATAATGCACGGCGCGGCCGCCGTTCAATGTGACGGCAGCCGTCCACAGCGGATAGTCCGGCGCGGGCACCAGCACTTCATCACCATCGCTGAGCAGGCCGCGCAGCGTCATGTCGATCAGTTCGGAGGTGCCATTGCCGATGAAGATGGTTTCGGTGCTGCCGCCGCGCACGCCGCGATTCTGTTGTTGCAGCAGGATGGCCTCGCGTGCCGGGTAGATGCCCTTCTGGTAGGCATAGCCTTCCGCCTGCGGCAGGTTCTGCACCAGGGCCAGACGCAGGATCTCCGGGGTGCGGAAACCATAGGCGCCCGGGTTGCCGATATTCAGCGAGATGATTTCGTAGCCCTGGCGCTCGAGCTCGGTCGCGCGCTTGGCCAGGCCACCACGGATTTCGTAGCGGACGTTCTTCAGGCCGTCACTGGCCCGGATGCTGGAATCGCGATTCATCCCCGGAGTTTAGCGGCACAACCGTTTCCCAGCCACACTGGTCGTATAATGCGGCCCCTATGAAACGCATCCTCGTGGCCGTCAAGCGCGTCGTCGACTACAACATCCGCATCCGCGTGAAACCTGACAACAGCGGCGTCATTACCGATGGCGCCAAGCAGAGCATCAACCCCTTCGACGAGATCGCGCTCGAAGAAGCCCTGCGCCTGAAGGAGAAGGGCCTGGCCGAGGAGGTCGTGGTGGTGTCCATCGGACCGCCGGAGGCACAGAACCAGCTGCGCACCGCGCTGGCCATGGGCGCCGACCGCGCGCTGCTGGTCAATCACAACGGTCCGCTGGAACCGCTGGATGCCGCCCGGATCCTGCTGCAGCTGGTGGGCCGCGAGCAGCCCTTCCTGGTGCTGCTGGGCAAGCAGGCCATCGACGATGACAACAATCAGACCGGCCAGATGCTGGCTGGCCTGTGGGATCGCCCGCAGGCCACCTTCGCCTCCAAGGTGGAACTCATCGGCGACACGGCACGCGTGACGCGCGAAGTCGACGCCGGCGCACAGGTGCTGGAGATCGACCTGCCTGCCGTAGTGACGGTGGACCTGCGCCTCAACGAGCCGCGCTTCGTGAAGCTGCCGGACATCATCAAGGCCAAGAAAAAGCCACTGGAAACGCTGGAGCTGGCCGCGCTCGGCGTCATCCCGGCGCCGCGGCTGGCCGCGGTGCACTACGCGCCGCCCGCCGTGCGCCAGAAAGGCGTGCTGGTGAAAGACGTGCAGGCACTGGTGGCGGAACTGGCCGCCAAGGGGCTGGTATGAGCATGCGCGTTCTCGTCATCGCCGAGCACGACGGCCAGCAGCTCTCCAATGCCACCGCCAAATGCGTGCGCGCGGCGCAGGCCGTCGGCGGCGACATCGTCATCGCCGTGCTGGGCCAGCAGATCGCAGCCGTGGCACAGGCCGCGGCGACACTGGCCGGGGTCTGCGCCGTGCTCACGATCGATCACGCCGCCAACGCGCATGCGCTGGCGGCCGTGCAGGCACCGCAGCTGGCGGCGCTGGCACCGGATTTCACCCATGTATTCGCCCCCTCCACCACCTTCGGCAAGGATCTGCTGCCGCGCCTGGCGGCGCTGCTGGGCGTGCCCGCGATCAGCGACGTGATGGCAGTGGAAAGCCCGTCACGTTTCCGGCGCCCCATATACGCAGGCAATGCCATCCTCACCGTCGAGGCCGGCGAGCTGCGTCCAATCCTTGCTACGGTGCGCATCGCCTCCTTCGAAGCCGTCGGCAGCGGCGCGACCGCGGCGCCCGTCGCAGCGGCCGATGTCGTGCCGCCCGCCGTGACGCACACCCGCTTCGTGTCCGCCTCCGCCCTCGCCGCCGACCGCCCGGAACTGCAGTCCGCACGCCGGGTCGTCTCCGGCGGCCGGGCGCTGGGCAGTGCCGAGAAATTCCAGCTGGTGGTGGATCTGGCCGATGCGCTCGGCGCCGCTGTGGGAGCCTCGCGCGCGGCGGTGGACGCCGGCTATGCCGCCAACGACCTGCAGGTGGGCCAGACCGGCAAGATCATCGCGCCCGACCTGTATGTGGCGCTGGGCATCTCCGGCGCCATCCAGCACATGACCGGCATCAAGGACGCGCGTGCCATCGTGGCCATCAACAAGGATCCGGACGCGCCGATCTTCGAATCAGCCGACTACGGCCTGGTGGCGGATCTCTTCGAGGCGGTACCGGCCCTGGTGACAGCGCTGAACGCGCGCAAAGGCGCCTGAAATGAAACGGGCCGGCATTGCCGGCCCGTCGTTCACGCTCGCTGGCAGCCGCTCAGCGCTGCGCAACACTCGTCGATGAGCCGCTGGCGTACAGCTCCCACAGCTCGGCGATGCGCGTGGTTACCGCATCCGTGCTCTGGATTCCCTTGAACGTCGCCAGCGCGTCGCTCTTCTGGCTGGAGCGCAGCTGCGCAATACCCAGCGTCAGCTGTGCATCGGCCGGGTTGCGCAGGCTGCCCTTGGTGATGCCACGCTTCAGCGCCTCGATGGCCTTGGGGTAGTCGCCGAAGCTGAACAGCGCCATGCCATACGACACGTCCAGGTCGCCCGTTGGCGCGGCCTTGGCTTCGGCCTCACGCTTGGGCATCTCGGCCTTCGCGGTGTCAGTGCGGGTCTTGGCGGATGCCAGGTAACGCTCGGCGCGCTGCTTTTCGGTGTCCTGCGTGAACGCATTCGCCTTGATCGCAGCGTCCAGCACGTTGTAGGCCTCTGCCGGCAGCCCAACCGCGGTGGCAACCTCTGAATAGGAACTGTAATCAGGGGCCTGCTTCAGATTGCCCGTGTCCTGCATCAGGCGATACACATGCAGTTTCTGGCGCGGCTCCTGCTTCTCGGTCTTCAGCGGGAACAGCAGCGCGTTCCAGGTATTGGCGGTCGGGTAGTACTTGACCAGCTTCTCGAGGGCTTCGTTGGAAGCCTCCTTGTTGCCGGCCTTGTCGTAGGAGGTGAGCAGCAGCTTCAGGTGCTGATCATCCGGCTTGCGGCCAGCCTTCTCGGCGCTGGAAACCAGCCCGCTGAAGAACTTCGCTGCATCGGAATACTTCTGCTGCTGGAAGTAGCTCTGACCCACGGTGGTGTACACATCGGGAGAGGCTGCGCCCGAAGTGATCAGGCGCTGGCCATACTGCACAGCCTGGTCATACAGCTTCGCCTGGAAGGCTACCTGGGTCTGCGTCTGGGTGATCTTGTTGACGTCAGCACCGGGAAAACCCGAGTCGATCTGCCCCTGCAGTGCCTTCAGCAACTCCGGCATGTTGTTGGTGGCAAAATAAGCATGGGCCAGCATGGAATAGGCGACATAGGTGTCGTCCTTGGTCTTCTTCGGGTTCGCCAGAGTCTCCTGGGCCGAAGAAATGACCTGCGGATACTGCTTGGCCGCGGCAGCGTCCTGGGCAGCCTTCAGCGTCTTGGCGCTCTCCTTGCTGACCTGCTGCGCCAACGCAGCGGTCGCCGAGAAGCCACCAGCCGCCAGAATCGCGGTAACCACCATCGTACGGATCATTGATTTGGACATGTGTACCCTCTTCCGGATCGGCCGGCCAACGGGCCGGGTGATAGCCAGATTTCTACCACAAAGCAGTGAACGGAGCCTGAACATGCCAGTTACCACAGGTACTGCCAAGTCAGACAAACCCGCAATCAAGGGCCGGCGCATGCCAGGGGCAGCGCCGGCACTTCCTACTCGGCGAATTCACCCACATTGGTGAAGCCCATGCGCACCATGTGGTTGCGCTGGGCCGATGCCATGACATTCACGGTCGTGTCATACAGCGACAGGCCAGAAGGACGCAGATGGATTTCCGGCTGCGGCTCCTTGCCCGACTGCTGGGCGAAGAACTGGTCCAGTTCCAGGATGCCCGAAACCGGCGTGCCATTCACCACGATGGTGCCATCCGGGTCCACCTCGATGTTGATGCGCTCCGGCTCCACCGTCGGCGGTACCGCGTTCGGGTTCGGCGGCGGCAGATCCAGCTTCACAGCGTGGGTCTGGATGGGCAGGGTCACGATCAGCATCACGAGCAACACCAGCATCACGTCGATGAGCGGCGTCGTGTTGACGTCGCACATCGGCTCATCGGTACCGCTCTGGGAAACATTCATGGACATGGAAGATAGACTCCTGCTTCAGCCGCCGGCGCCCTTGGGCTCCGTAAGGAAGGCGATCTCGAGCACGCCAGCCGACTGGATCGTGTACAGCGCGCGCGCCAATTGCTCGTAGCGCGCGTTGCGATCCACCTTCAGATGCACGGCCGGCGGCAATTCACCCGCACCGTAGGCGGTGCGGGTCTTTTCCGCGAGCAGCTCGAAGAGCCTCTCGCGGCCGTCGACCTTGCCGCCGTACATGTAGAAGTTACCGTCGACATCCACCGAGATGGCGATGTCTTCAGGCTTCGTCTGCTGCGCAATGTTGCGCGGCTCAGGCAGTTCCACCTTCACGGACGGCACGATGACCGGCACGGTGATGAGGAAGATGATCAGCATCACCAACATCACGTCCACAAGGGGCGTGGTGTTGATGTTCGACATCACCTCGTCGCTGTCGCCTCCGACGCTTATCGACATGGCTGCACCTTAGTCCGGGCGGACCGCTTACTTCTTGACGACCGGGGCAACGACCGGGCGGGCGCCACGGACGTCCGGCTTCACGCCGCCGATCAGGTTCGCTTCCAG
>JBEVNO010000024.1:0-44202 GCA_040508085.1 Steroidobacteraceae bacterium | reverse complement strand
GGGCACAAAAAAGGCGGGTGTTGCCACCCGCCCCTCTTGCAGTCCGTCACGTGGACAATGATTGCCCGATCAGAACCTCGCCTTCAGACCGAGGAAGTACCGCCGACCCAGCACATCGTAGTAGCCGGGGCTGGTCGAACCCAGGCCCGAGCTCGGCAGACTGTACGTGGTAGGCGTCTGGCAACCCGGCGCACCGTTGCAGACCGCGGCCAGGTCAGTTCCCACCGGCCGGCCGCGCGTCCTGCCTGTCAGCCGGGGCTGCAGGTTGAGGAAGTTGTCGGCACCAAAGCGCATCGACAGCATGTCGTTGATGCTCCAGTTGAACGACAGGTCCAGCATGTCGTAGCTCCTGACCTTGTACGCCGTGGAAGGCGTGTAGCTCAGCACGACACCCGGGCCACCGGCCACGACACTCTCGTTGTTCGCGATCACCGCACGCTCGGTGGCAATGGCCGCGCCCCAGACCGAAGGCAGGTGCCTCCAGCGCAGGCTCACGTTCTTGTTGTTGAGCGAGTAGTTGAACGATGTATTGACGCGATACGAGTATGCACCCGCGTTGGTGCCGGTCAGCGTGGGTCCCAATGAGCCCTTCCAGTCGGTCACCACGTCGAACGCGAACGGCGACTGCTTGGTCTTGTACTCGTTGAGAATGGTCGATTGCACATTGACACCAAAGCGACCCGGCACCGGCAAACCGATGTCCGCGAGCATGGCGGACCAGTTCACCGCGATGTCATAGCCTGAGGTCTTGATCGTCGCCTGGTTGTCGTACTGCAGCAGCATGGTGGTCGCGCCGCCCTGGGTGGTATCGCGACCCACGTTCGTGCATGCCTCGGTGGCGGCCTGCGCGGCTGCTTCCGCAGCAGTGGTGACCTGCGTCACGCCATAGCAGAGATAGCGGGCGTAATCGACCGAGTACTGCTGGATGGCGTCCTTGATATCCACCTTCCACCAGTCGAAAGCCACGTTGATGCCGGACAACCACGGGTTGCCCGAGCGCGACGTGAACACCAGACCCGCGGTCCATGTGTCAGCAGTCTCGGAATCCAGATCTGGATTGCCCTTCTGGAAAGTCCATGCAAAGCCACCGCCGGTAGCACCGCCGGCGTTCTGGCCTTGCGGCAGGCCCGGACCACCGTACAGGTAGTCAGCCGCCACCTGCCCCATCTGCGCGCGGCAGATCAGGTAGGTGCTCTGGGCGCCGGCGGCCGTCTGGCCGGAGGCCAGCTGGGTCTGGGGCTCGCCTGCCGTCAGCTGCGGGTCCGGCGCCGCGCCACCAGCACCGAAGGGCGAATTGGAGCGCAGGCCGCAGGGATCGCCGAAGGTGCCGCCACCACCGAACACTTCCTGCAGGTTGAGGAACAGCTCACCCATGTTGGGCGCGCGCGTGGCACGGTTGAAGCCGCCCCGGACGCGCACCCAATCGTTGAACTCCCAGTTCAGCAGCGCCTTGTAAGTAGTGGTGCTGTCGGTCACGGTGTAATCCGAGAAGCGTCCGCCGAGTTCCAGCTCGACCTTCTTGGCGAATGGCGCATCCGTGATGATCGGCACCAGCAGTTCGCCGTACACGTCACGCGCGATCAACTTGGCGTCCAGGTAGCCAGTCGGATACACACCGATCACCTGGTCGGTGAAGGATGCGGTCGACTGCAGGATGTCCGGGTTGAACTGCGCCTTGTTGCGGCGCCACTGGAAACCCACCGCGCCACGCACCTGCCCTGCCGGCAGTTCGAACAATCCGCCCTGGAAGTTCAGCTCGGCATTGTCCTGCTGGTTCTGGGTGCGGGTCTGCAGAGTGGCGCGAACGGCGTACTGGCAGTCCTCCGAGGCCGGGCGATCGCCCAGGAAGATGGTCTCGTAGAAGCCAGTGGTGCACTTCGCCGGCACCGTGCCGAAATTCTTCGAAGCGCCGTCTTCGTTGCCGAAGAAGGTGCCATTGCGGCCGTAATCCGGCGCCAGGTTCACCGCACGCCAGCGTTCCAGCGAGTTGTTGCCGAAGGCGACGTTGTAGGTGCTGGATTGGCCGCGGCTGTAATAGGCCTCGCCGGTCCAGTCACCAAACGGCAGATCGAAGCGCAGTCCGGATTCGATGTTCCAGACATTGTTCACGTTCAGCGTCGCGCGCTGGGAGAAGCTGTTGTTGGGATACGTCTCCATCATCCAGCGGGACGCCTGGCCGACCCGGGCCGTACCGATCAGGTTGCGATCGGTCGTGGCATTGGCAGTAGTGCAACCCGGGCTTCCCGTGAGGCAGTAGAACTGGTTTGCGCCGCGGCTGTTCAGCAGCAGGGCCAGCTCGACCGGCACCGGATGTTGGGCTCCCGCAGCACCATGCGCGATGAAATTCGGGTTGGCGAAGGCCCCCGGATTCGCCTTGATCGCCGCGATGCTGCCCACCGAAGTGTAGAGCGCCGGGTTCGGATCCACCGGACTGTCGGTCAACGGGTTGTAGGGCATCTGCACTTCCCAGCCCGAGCTCGCGTTCGTGCCCAGCAGCAGCGTGCGCGTCTTGCTTTCCGCATAGTTGGCACGCGTGAAGAACTGGATGCTGTCCGTGATGTCGTACTTGCCGGAGGCGAAGAACGAGTAGCGCGACTGCGGCGCGCTTACCAGCGTCTGCTGGTTGTTGTACTTGACCGTCGTGATCTCGCGCGGCGGTGCTGCGGCCGAATTGGCCTGGCTGCCGTCATATACCGTCTGGTACGCATACTCGACGCCATCGATTGGCAGCTCGAAGCTGAAAACGTTGTCGCCGGTCGGGTTGTACAGCGTGCCATTGGGATTGAAGCGCACACCACCGGTGCAGCCGCCGAACAGCGGGCACACGCCGGTCGTAGTCGGGGGGTTGCCGGCCGGGCGGTCCGCGAAGATCGCCTGGAATGCGGCGAGCGACGGCGGCGAACCGGTGGCAGTACCGGAGTTGTAGCCGTTCAGACCGAAGAGGAACAGATCGTTGCTGGCGACATTCGGATCCGCCCACGACTTGCGATAGAAACTGCGGTTTCTCTCCAGAGCGGCCTGGCGATCATAGTATTCGGCGCCGATCGTCACGTTGCCGCGGCCATCCGCGAAGTTCGTGCCGAGGATGCCGGAAAGACGACGCTCCTGGTTGTCACCGGCCTCGGCCATGCCGGCCTGCGCGTCCAGTTCCAGACCCTGGAAGTTGTCCTTCAGGATGAAATTGGTCACGCCGCCGATGGCGTCAGCGCCATACACGGCAGACGCGCCGCCCGAGATGATCTCCACGCGCTGGATCAACGCCGAGGGGATGCCGTTGATGTCCACTACCATCAGCGCGTTGGTGGGCGTCGCCCGGTGGCCGTTGACCAGCACGAGGTTGCGGTTCGCGCCAAAGCCACGCAGCGACACCGCCGAGATGCCGACCGAATTCACCGCGGTGATCTGCACGTCGCCCTGCGACGTCACGGGCGAGGCGGCCGGGTTGAAGGACGGCAGCTGGTTCAGGTACGACTCGACGTTCAGGCCGGAGCGGTTCTCCAGCTGTTCGCTTTCGACCGTCACCAGCGGGCTGTTGGAATCCAGGTCGCGGCGCACGATGCGCGAGCCAGTGACCTGCACTTCCTCGAGTTCGGTTTCCCTGGAAGGCTCCTCGGCGCTCATCGCCGCCGAAGACCACATCAGCATAGTGGCGCTGCCAAGCACAGCCGCCACCGATGCGCGCACGAGCGGCGCACACGGAGTGTTCTTAGACACTGTCGTTCCCCCTAATTTCTGTTTCTGTTCTAGGCAACCACAGACCGATAACCTTACAGTTATTGACCCCGTCTGTAATTGCAGGCGGGAGTATTCGCCTGACGTTATGGCTACGCAATAGAAGTTGCGGTGCAATATGTCAGCGGTTATCGGCCGCAGCCGGGGCAAGCAAGTACAAAGCAAGCATCGCTGCGGCGTAAAAAAAGGGCGGGTGTCGCCACCCGCCCTGTCCGCGTTGAGCATCCGGCGATCTAGAACGACAGCTTCAGCCCCAGGTAGTAGCTGCGCCCTACCACATCATAAGCACCGGCCAGGATCGAGCCGGGACTGTAGGTCGAGGAGCCCGGCCCGCCCGTCGGGTTGAAGCCGTCGATCGGCGGCTCCTTGGCGAGCACATTGTCCACACCGGCACGCAACGCCAGCTTGCTGGAGAACGAATAGCCGAACGACATATCCACGATGTCGTACGGCGCCGCGCCTTCCACCGGCGAAGTGGGGTCCGCACTGCGGGCATAGCTCTTCAGGCTCGGGTAGTGCCGCCACCGCAGCGAAGTATTGACCGGGCCGCTGAACCAGCTGAGGGTGTTGAACACGCTCCAGCGGAAACTGCCGAAACCGGAAAGACCTGTGAACTCCTCGAACGGCTCGCCGGCCTGCGTCTGCCGCCCATCGCGGAGGACATAGTTGGCGTTGGTGCCGAATGCGATGCGCCCCGGCACAGCAGTCACGCCGAAGTCGGCCAGCGCCGCGCTCCAGTTGAATGACAGGTCGATGCCTTCACTGATCACCGTGCCGACGTTCTCATAGCGCAGCTCGGTGCCGCCCTGCTTGAGGCCCGTGGTCTGGTCACGCGCCGACTGCAGGCAGTTCGGATCATTCGGATCCATGGTCGTGTTGTACATCACGTCGAAGCAATGGCGCGGAATGCCGCCGTTCAGCGAGAACAGCTGCGGATTGCTGATCGAATCCGATACTTTGATCTTGAAGTAGTCGATCGAGGTGGTGAAGGCGGCCAGCGGATGGGTGAAAGGCGAGCGCAGCACCAGGCCGAGTGTCCACGTGTCCGAACCTTCGGACTTCAGATCCTGGTTGCCCACCAGGCGCACGCTGTCGAACGAAATGAAGTTGGAGAACGGCGTGCCGGTGAGATTGCTCTGCGTGCTGTAGAACACCTGCGCGCCAGCCGGGCCCATCATCTTCTCGCACAGCGCCCGGACCGCCGCGGCCTTGGCCGGTGTCTGTGGCGTGGCATTGCCGAGCAGGAAGGTGGCATTGGGGTTGGCGCTCCAGGTGAATTCCGATGTCAGCGCGCAGGGGTCGCCCGTGCCGACCTTCACGTCGTCGCGGTTCTCGAACAGCTCCACGAGGTTCGGCGCGCGGTTCGCCTTCTGGTAGCCGCCGCGCAGGCGGAAGTTGCTGGTGATGGCCCAGTCACCCAATGCCTTCCAGGTGGAGACCTTGCCGGCGAAGCGATATTCGGAATACCGGTAGCCCAGCTCCAGGTTCAGGTGCTTGGCGAACGGCACGTCCGCCAGCACCGGAACCAGCAGCTCCGAGAAGATGTCCTTCACGGTATCGCTGCTGTCGTTGGATGAAAGCGGGTTCACGCCCACCACGCCATCGAACACCGACGACTGCGCCAGGATGTCGGCGGGCAGGAACTCGAAGGAGTTCTTGCGCCAGCTCGCGCCTGCCGCGAAGCGCAGGTTGCCGGCCGGCAGCTCGAACAGACCACCCTGGATCGTCCCTTCCACCACCGACTGGTTCATCTTGGTGGTGGATACCGGGCTGACCTGCACGGAGTCGATGCAGTCCTTGCTGATTGCGCCGGTGAACAGCGAGCTGAACACCGGCAGGCCGCTGGTGCAGTTCAGGATGGGCAGTGTGTTGCCGGCACTGGGCGCGGGGCTTGAGGGAGGCGCGGTGTTGCCCTGCAAGGCAGCCCCGCGGCCGTAGTTGGGCAGTGCCGCGAGCGTACGCAGTGCCGCATAGGAGATGGCACCCTGCAGTTCCTGCGCCGTGCGCGAGGTGCCATGCGAGGTGTAGATGTCGAAGGTCCAGTCGCGCACCGGCACGTCGCCGGAAATACCGGTGATGATCTGGAAGTTGGTGGATTCGTTCGCCGTGCCGCGCGTCGCGCCGAACATGTTCAGCGGCAGGTTGACTACGAAGGGCGTGTCGGTGCCTACGGGGCCACCGGGCATGGGCGCCCCGAACAGCGTGGTGACGCGGCTGTCCAGCAGTCGGGCGAGATCGCCGGCGGGCCCGCCCGGCAGCGGGAAGGCCTGGTTGTTGGTGCAACCGCCGGTGGCCGCGCAAGCCAGCCCTGCCGCGCCCTGCGCGCGGTAGGCCGCCAGCGTCGGGACGTTGGCCCAGGTGCCGTACTGTGCGAGGTTCGAGGGCAGCGGATCGGTGTTCTGGCAACCGCCGCTGGTCACGCCGACGGTGGCGCAGTTGCGACCAGTGCCATGGGGAATCAGCACACCGAAGCGGCCGCTGGCCAGGCCCGGGTTGAAGGTCGATTCGGTCTTGGACTGCGCGAAATTGGTCTGCGCATAGAAGCGCAGGCTGTCATTCATGTCGTAGTGCGCCGACCCGAACATCGAGTAGCGCAGCAGCGGCGAGGAAATGCGCGTGGTGAGGTCATTCTCCACCCACAGGCCGTTGGTCTGGTTGATCTTGTGGTTGAGCCCGTCGTATTCGCCGTTGTACCGGTAAACGCCATCCGCGTCGCCCGGCACAAAGACCGTGCCATCCGGGTTCAACGCGAAGGCTGAGGTGGTGGGCACGCTGCCCGGGGCGCTGCGCGAGAAGATGGCATCCACCATTGCCTGGCTCGGGCCGAAGCTGGGCGCGAAGCTACCGAAAGGCGAAGCCACCGGCGCCAGCACGACTGGGTTCGTACCGCCGGCATATTCCAGATACGTGTTGTTGGCACCGCCGCCCGAATAGGGGTTGCGGTACTGGCGGCGGTAGAAATCGCGGTCAACCTGCAGTGCCGAGCCACGGTCGGCATATTCCAGGCCCAGCATGGCATTGCCGCGTCCATCGGCGAAATCACCACCCACGAGCGCCGAGATGCGCAGGTTCTTGTTGTCGCCCAGTTCGGAGAGGCCGTACTGCACATCAAAATCCGCCCCGCGGAAATTGTCCTTCAGGATGAAATTGATGACGCCGGAGACCGCGTCGGCGCCGTACACCGAGGAGGCGCCACCCGTCACTACTTCCACGCGCTGCAATGCCGAGGCCGGAATCGAAGAGGTATCCACGCCGCCGCTGGCATTCACTGGTACCAGGCGTTTGCCGTTCATCAGCACCAGATTGCGGTTGGCACCCAGGCCGCGCAGGCTGACAGTGGTGGCGCCGACCGTGTTGCCGGCACCGATGGTGCCGAAGGTATTGCTGCCGGTGCCCGACATGCTGCCGAACTGGTTGGCCGCCCCGCCCAGCTGTTCCCTGCGGTTGACGTCTGAGGAATACACCAGGCCGGGCACGAACTGCGGCAATTCGTTCAGCGCGCTTTCCACCGCCAGGTTGCTGCGGTTCTCGAAGGCCTCGCTGCCGATGGTGATCACGGGCGAATTGGATTCCAGATCCCGGCGCAGGATGCGCGAGCCGGTCACCTGAACCTCTTCCAGCTCGGCTTCCTTGTCGGACTTGGTCTGCGACTTCTCCTCCTCAGCGCTGGCTGGCTCCGCCGCGATTGAAACGGCAGGGAGAATCAGCCCGCCACCGAGCACCGCGGCCACTGCAACGCGCACGCGCCACGATCCGGATATCGGATTGCGATTGTTCACTAGCTTTACCCCTCACTGAAGCAGCAAGGGGATGCCGCACCATCCGCGCTGCCTGCACGGAATGCGGATGACGACCCCCTCCACTGTTGTTTTTATTGATGAACCTGTGCTGCAGGCCGCACGATTTTTACCGCGTCAACCTGCACGAAACCGGTTCTAGCACGCTTCAGAAGAAGTGACCCCGCTATCACTTCGGCTATCACTTGAAGAAAAAAATCTGGCTGGGGTGGAAGGATTCGAACCTCCGAATGGCGGGATCAAAACCCGCTGCCTTACCACTTGGCGACACCCCAACGCGTTCGAAAACTAGGCCAGCGAGCGCACCACGAAGCTGCGCCAGGCTGCCGGCAGGCCGATGGCCAGCTGCGCCGCTGCCGCCTGCGAAGTGGCGGCGACGAATACGCACGCGCCGGTGCCGGTCAACCGGGCCCGCTGCGCGGACAGCAGATCCAGTGCCTGGGCCACTTGTGGGTAGCGGGCGCGCACCACCGGCTCGCAGTCGTTGCGTCCACCGTCCGGCGGCAGGCCCGGGATTTTGAGCGGCTGGGTATCGCGGGTCAATTCCGGTGCGCAGAAGATCTCCCGGGTGGACACCGCCACGCCCGGATGCACCACGAGATACCAGCTGGACGGCAGCTGCAGCGCCTGCAGCTGCTCGCCCCGGCCGCGGGCGAAGGCATCGTGGCCATGGACGAACACCGGCACGTCGGAGCCCAGCTGCAGGCCGAGCGCCGCCAGCCGCTCGAGGGGCCAGTGCAGGCCCCATTGCTCGTTCAGTGCGCGCAGCACGGTGGCCGCGTCGGAGCTGCCGCCACCCATGCCGCCACCAGCAGGGATGCGCTTGTGTACATGGATGCTCGCGCCGAGCCCTGTACCGCTGTGCTGCTGCAGCAGCCGCGCCGCACGCACGGTCAGGTCTTCCTCATCGGCCAGCGTGGCAAGCAGGGCATCATCCGGCGCCGGCTCGCGCACGATGCGCCCATCGTCCCGCGTGCGCACCGTCACCGTGTCGGCCAGATCCACCAGCTGAAATATGGTTTCCAGATCGTGGAAGCCATCCGGGCGGCGGCCGGTGACATGCAGGAACAGGTTCAGTTTGGCCGGCGCGCTGTACTGCATCGGCACTGCGGCTACAGCCGCCATTTATCCACGAACACCCGCAGCCGCACGCCTTCGCGGGTGGCCGTCAGGCGCTGTGGCAGCTGTACCTCGCCGCTGCCAGCAGCCACCGGCACCCAGCGCTCAAAGCGGATCTGCCACTGCGCCTGCGTCAGCTGCGCGATGCGGCCCGCGGCGTCGATGCGTTCGGTCGGAGCCTCGCCCGGCGCGGGCAGCCCCAGCACCCAGTAGCGCAGTGCTTCGAACGGCGGCACAAAACCCAGCTGCTCGATGACGGCCGCTTCGGCATCGGCATCCTGCAGTACCTGGCCGCGGCTGTTGGCCACGCGCAGGAAACCGGGCCGGTAAGTGAGCGTGAGGCTGCCGCCGATGGGGCCGCTGAGCTTGACGATGGTTTCCGTGCCGGCCTGCCGCCACGCTACCGAAGCATTGAACCCATCGCCATTCGCGGCCACTGCGGCACGCCCATCGAGGGCGAAACTGGTGAGCCCGAGCAACAGGGCCTGCTCGTCGGCGGGTGGCAGCGTGCTGCGTGGCTGGGGAACCGTGGCGCAACCAGCCAGCAACAGCAGGCTCGCCAGCGCCGCGTAGCCGCTGCGCACCTTAAGGCTGTGCCTCGCCCGTCACGCGCGCCATGGTCTCGCGCAGGTGGCGGTGCGCCGGCTCGCTGTTCAGCGCCTGCTGCCAGATGTATCGCGCCTGGCCCTGGTCGCCGCTCTTCCACAGCACCTCGCCAAAATGCGCGGCGATCTCTGCATCGCTGCTGTTGCGCCAGGCGCGCGCCAGCACCGGCAATGCTTCGCGGGTCTTGCCCCGGCGATACAGCACCCAGCCGAGTGTGTCCTGGATGGCGGCATTGTCCGGTGACACCGCCAGCGCACCGCGCACCAGTGTTTCAGCACGCGGCAGGCGTGTCTTGTGGTCGGCCAGCGTGAAGGCCAGCGCGTTCTGCAGCTGCGGGTCCTGCGGCCGGCGCTTCAGCGCCCGCTCGAACTCCGCCACCGCTTCGCGGGTGCGGCCCCCGGATTCGAGCACCGTGGCGCGGGTGTAATCCAGGTCGGGGAAATCCGGATAGGCCTGCTGCAATTCGTCCAGCCCCTGGAGCGCAGCGTCCAGATCGCCGGCTTCGGCCAGCAATTGCGCGCGCGCAGCGCCCGCCTCCAGCGCGGCCTGCGGATTCTGCGCGGCATATTCATCCAGCAGTGCCATCGCGTTCTGCCGGTCGCCGTGCTTGAGCATCAGGCGGGCCGCGGCCGAACGCGCCGGCAGTGCCAGCGAACTGTCGCCCAGCAGACGGTAACTCTGGATGGCACGCACATCATCGCCGCGCCGTTCGGCCAGCTGGGCCAGATACAGGATGGCGAGCGCAGTGTTGCCGCGCTCGCCCATCAGCGGCTCGAGCCGCCGCTCGGCACCATCCAGGTCGCCATTGCGGATGGCCATGGCAATCAGGCGTCGTTCAGCGCCCATGCGCGTCGCCTCCTCGCCGGCCAGCTTCTGCAGTTCCTTGCCGGCTTCCTCTTCACGGTCCGCGGCATTGAGCAGATCGGCGAGCAGGAAGATGTCTTCGCCAGTGAGCTCTTCGGGCTGCAGGGCGCGGGCGCCTGCAATGGCCTGCTCATCCTGGCCCAGCACCGACATGGCGCGCAGCATGATGGTGCGGGCTTCGATGAGCCGCGTATCCAGCTCCGCCGCACGCGAGGCCACCTTCAGCGCCTCGCCCATGTTCTGTGCAGCCAGTGCCAGCCGGGCCTGGGCCAGCAGCACATCGGCGGTGGGATCCTCACCCACGAGTACATCGCCAAAGATGCGGTACAGCGCCGTGGCATCACTTTCGCGTTCCAGCACCTCGGCGAAAGCGAGCGGATCCTGGCTGCCGGCGGAACCGGAATCGCGCCATGCGACCAGCGCTGCGCGCGCCTCCACCAGGTCGTAGCGCTTCAGCGCCACCAGCGCCGTGGCCAGCGCGGCATCGCCCGACCAGGGCTCCAGCTCGCGCCAGCGCACCGTGGCGGCGCGAGCCGTGTTGAGCTGGTTGCAGCCCAGCGCGAGTTGCGAGGCACGCGCCGACACCTGCGGTTCCGCCGAGGCCATTGCCGCGGCCAGATAATTCTCGCTGGCCACGCGGCAGTTGCCATCGCGCAGCGCCAGTTCCGCGGCCATCAGCGCTTCGGATTCACCCTTGGGTGCAACGGTGGCCGCGGCCGGCGCATCGGCTTTCGGCGGCGCCGTGGCGCAGCCGGCCAGCAACAGCGTGAAAATAGCCAACGTGGCGCCACGCAAGGCTGACATCGAACGCACGGGATCAGGCATCATTTCGCAACTATAGCCTGTGCCGAACATGAAAGCCTCGCTCCGCCTGAAACTTGAAAAGACCGCCGACCGATTCGAGGAAGTGGGACGCTTGCTGGCAGATCCTTCGCTGGCCGGAAGTTCCGAAGAATTCCGTGACCTGTCGATGGAGTACTCGCGGCTGCAGCCTGTCGCAGAGGGCTTCGGCGAGTACGTGGAGCTGGAATCGCAGCACCGGGCAGCAATCGAGCTGTCGCAGGATGCCGACCCGGGCATGCGCGATCTGGGCGAGGAGGAAGCCAGGGGCCTCGGCACGCTGCTCGAAGACAAGATTAAAGATCTGTCATTGCTGTTGCTGCCGCGCGATGCGCGCGACGAGCGCAATATCTACCTGGAGGTGCGCGCCGGCACTGGCGGCGACGAGGCGGCGATTTTCGCAGGCGACCTGCATCGCATGTATACGCGGCATGCAGAGTCGCGTGGCTGGCAGGTGGAGATCATCTCCGAGAGCCTCGGCGAGCATGGTGGCTACAAGGAAATCATCAGCCGGGTAGTTGGCCGGGGCGCGTTCAGTGCCTTCAAGTTCGAGTCGGGGACTCATCGCGTGCAGCGTGTGCCCGCCACCGAAGCGCAGGGCCGTATCCACACTTCAGCCTGCACGGTGGCCGTACTGCCGGAGCAGGACGAGATCGAGACCATCGACATCAACCCGGCGGACCTGCGCGTGGATACCTTCCGCGCCTCCGGCGCCGGCGGCCAGCATGTCAACAAGACCGACTCCGCCATCCGCATCACGCATCTGCCGACGGGCGTGGTGGTCGAATGCCAGGACGAGCGCTCGCAGCACAAGAACCGCTCGCGCGCGATGTCGCTGCTGAAGGCGCGGCTGCTGGCCGCGGAGCAGGAGAAGCAGCACAGCGCGCAGGCGGCGGCGCGCAAGCTGCAGGTGGGCAGTGGCGATCGCTCCGAGCGTATCCGCACCTACAACTTCCCGCAGGGTCGCGTCACCGACCATCGCATCAACCTGACGCTCTACAAGCTCGCCGATATCATGAATGGCGCGATGGACGAGCTGCTGGGTGCACTGCAGACCGAATACCAGGCCGAGGAACTCGCGGCGCAGGTCGGGGAGTAGGAACGCGAATGAATGGGGACAGACTTGAAGTCTGTCCCCATGCTTTTATATGCGGCTGAACAACGTGCCCAGCCGCCGGATCGCTGTTTCTGCCGCGGCGGTGAGCGGATAACCGCCATTCAGCCGCAGGCAATTGCTGTAGCTGCCCGAGGCCGAAAACATGGCGCCCGGGACGTAGTCGGCGTGCTGGCGGATGGCCGTGTCATACAGCGCCATGGTGTCGAGCTGCGCTGGCAGCTCCACCCACAGCACGAACCCGCCCTGCGGCTGCGTCAGCCGGGTGCCGCCTGGAAATGCCTCCTGCACGCACTGCGACAGCCGCCGCATCTGTTGCGCCAGCTGGCGCCGCATGTCGCGCAGATGCCGCTCGTAGCGGCCGCTGTGCAGGTAATCCGCCAGCATCTCCTGCTGCAGCAGGGAGGTCGCGCCGGACTGCATCTGCTTGGCGCCACGCAGCGTGTCGCGGAAGCGGCCGGGCACGATGAAGCCGACACGCGCGCCCGGCGCCAGCGACTTGGTGAACGAGGAGCACATCAGCACACGCCCATCGCGATCCCAGGCCTTGCAGGGCAGCGGCCGAGGCCCCTCGAACTGCAGGTCGCCGTACACATCGTCCTCGATGAGCACGATATCGGCGTCCTCGCACAGCCGCACCAGCTCGCGCTTGGCCGCAGGCGACATGCACGAGCCATTCGGGTTGCTGAAATTGGGCGTGACCGCACAGGCCCGGATGCCGCGGCCATCGCGTCCGGAGAGCAGATCGCGCAATGCCGCCACCGACAGCCCGTCGCGCGGATGGGAGGGAATCTCGATCACCTTCACGCCCTGCTCCTCGGCGATCTGCAGCATGCCGAAGTAGGTGGGCGATTCCACTGCGATGGTGTCGCCGGGACGTGCCACGGCACGCACCGCCAGCGTCAGCGCTTCCATGCAGCCGTTGGTGATGATCAGGTCATCAGCCGCCAGTGCCACGCCGGCATGCGCATAATGGCGGGCAATCTGCTGGCGCAAAGCCAGGCTGCCGCCCATGCGCACCGGATAATCCGACAGCAGCCGCGACTCGCTGCGCACCACGCGCGTAAGGCTGGTGCGCAGCGCACGCGCCGGGAACAGCGCCGGATCCGGCAGCGCCTGGCCGAGCCGCGCGATGCCCGGGTCGGCACTGGCCTCGGCCAGCCGCTTCAGCATCACCTGTGCCCCCACCAGCCGCGCCCGTTTCGGCAGCGCCACTTCGGCAGGGACTTCCGGCACCGGCCGTTGCGAAGCCACGAAGTAGCCGGATTTGGGCCGTGCCTCGATCAGCCCACGTTGCTCCAGCTCGCGCAGGCAGGCCACGGCCGTGGTGATGCTGACGCGCCGCTGACGCGCCAGCTGGCGCACCGAGGGCACGCGGTCCAGCGGCTTCAGGGCACCACTGCCGATCAACCGCTCAAGGTCTGCGGCCACGGCCAGGTACAAAGGATTGGCGGCCACGCTCATGCGGCAACTGTACCCTATCCAACTGCGAATCTGTGTGTCTGTACTCGAGGCGCTCGGGAAGGCACATTCAACCGCCCAGATTTTCTGCTGCGCACGAGGCGAGCATGGTCCCGCTCCAAGACACGCTGCTGTTCGCTGGCACCGCCCTGGTGATGGTGCTGACGCCCGGCCCGAACATGATCTACCTGGTCTCGCGTTCGCTGTGCCAGGGACGCAAGGCGGGCGTGATCTCGTTGCTGGGCGTGGCCGGCGGCCTGCTGGTCCACATGATGGCCGCCTCGGTGGGCCTGTCGGCATTGTTCGTAGCCATTCCGATGGCCTACGGCAGCGTGAAACTGGCGGGCGCCGCCTACCTGCTGTATCTGGCCTGGCAGGCGCTGGCCCCCGGCGCGCGCTCGCCCTTCGAGCCGCGCGCGCTGCCGCCGGATCCCCCGCACAAGCTGGTGCTGATGGGTTTTCTCACCTGCCTGCTGAATCCGAAAGTGGCGGTGCTGTACCTGTCGATCTTCCCGCAGTTCATCTCCCCCGCGCACGGTTCGCTGCTGCTGCAGGGCCTGCAACTGGGCACGGTGCAGATCCTCGTCAGCATGGCGGGCAACCTGTTCGTGCTGCTGTCGGCCGCGCACATCGCCACGCATCTGAACGCGCATCCGCGCTGGCTGTCGGCGCAGCGCTATGTCATGGGGACGGTGCTCGGTGCCCTTGCCCTGCGCCTGGCCATCGAACCGCCACGCGCCGTCAGGCCCTGAGGTAATCCGCCATGAACCTGAACCTCACGCTCGGCCCACTGGCGCTGTTTGCCTTCGTTGCCTCGATCACGCCGGGGCCGAACAACCTGCTGCTGATGCGCTCTGGCGCGCGTTTCGGCGTGCGCCGTTCCGTGCCACACATGGCCGGCATACAGGTGGGCTTCCAGGGGCTGCTGGTGCTGTCCTATCTCGGCGTCGGTGCATTGCTGCTGGCCCTGCCCGGGGGCTTCACGGTGCTGCGCTGGGCCTGCTTTGGCTACCTGCTGTACCTGGCGGTGGTCATCCTGCGTGATGCCAGGCCAGCCGCTGCGGTACCCGTGGGCACGGCAGCGGCCGACCTGCCCGTCACGCCCACCGCCAAGCCGATGCGTTTCATCGAGGGCGTGCTGTTCCAGCTGATCAATGCCAAGGCCTGGATGATGACGGTGACCGTCGCCAGTGCGTTCTATGGCAGCGCCCAGCCGACACTGCCCGACATGGGCGTGGCGGCTGCCACCTGCCTCGCCATCGGTGCGCCATGCATGCTGGTGTGGAACATCTGGGGGGCGGCCATCGAACATGTGCTGAAGCGCCCGGCCGCGCGCCGCGCCTTCAATTACCTGATGGCCATACTGGTCGCAGCCACTGCATTCTGGATGCTGCGCTGAGGAGATGCGATGACTGCCCTGCCCGACCAGCTGCCACTTGGCCGCGGCGCCCGACCCTTGTGGACGCTGCGCGATGATGCCAGCTTCCTGAACCATGGCTCGTATGGCGCCGTGCCGCGCGTGGTGCAGCAGGCGCAGCAGCTGCTGCGCGACGAAATGGAATCCCACCCGGATGCCTTCATGCACCGCGTGGAGCCACTGGCCGGTGGCGCCGTGCGCGAAGTCGCTGCGGCGCTGGCTGCGATGACCGGCACCAGCGCCGAGCGCGTGGCGCTGGTGGAAAATGCCACCAGCGGCGTGCAGGCCGTGCTGAACAGCCTGCCGTTCCAGCACGGTGACCAGATCCTGCTCACCGATCACCAGTACAACGCGGTGCGCCTGGCAGTGGATGCGCGCTGCCGCCAGACCGGTGCCGAAGCAGTGGTGGTGCGCATTCCCCTGCCCACCGATGCCGACCAGATCGTCGAGCGCGTGCTGGCCGCTGCCGGCCCGCGCGTGCGCTTCGCCCTGCTCGACCACATCACCTCACCGACTGCGCTGGTGTTTCCCGTACAGCGCCTCGCCACCGAACTGCGCCGACGCGGCATCCCGCTGTTCGTGGATGGCGCGCATGCCATCGGCCAGGTGCCGCTCGACCTGCCCTCGATCGGTGCAGACTGGTACGTCACCAACCTGCACAAGTGGCTGTATGCGCCAAAGGGCACGGCGATGCTCTATGCCTCGGGCGGGGCCGCGCCGCTGACCTGGCCGCTGGTGACCAGCCACTATCTGGAGCTGGGGTTCCCGCGCTCGTTCGATTACATAGGTACGCGCGACTACACCGCCTGGCTCACGGCGCCACGTGCGCTGGCGTTCTACCAGGCGCTCGGCCCGGCGCGATTGATGGAACACGAGACTGCGCTGGTGCGCGCCGGCAGCGAGGCGCTGCAAGCCATCGGCGCGGTGGCGGTCGCGCCGCCTGATCTGGCGGCGGCGATGCGTGCCTTCATCCTGCCGCAGTCCCGCCCGGCGCTGGAGCGCGATGCAGCGCAAGTCATGCAGCGGCTGTGGGATGAAGCACGCATACAGATCCGCTGCACCACCCTGGGCGGCGCGCTGCTGCTGCGCATTTCGGCGCAGGCCTATGTGGAGGCGGAGGAACTCACGCGTCTGGCACAGGTGCTGCACCAGCAGGGCTGGCCGGCACGCCAGTGAGCGCGGCGCAATAAGCAGCCACGCTGACAGCGCCCACATAGACGACGGGCAGTGCCAGCAGCGCGGCCATCAGCCAGCGCGAGAATGACAACCCCCCGTGGCTGCTCTGCGCGCCCTGCCCGGCAAGGTTCATCACTACGGCCATCAGGATGCCGGTAAGCAGAACGAACACCAGCACCGCGGCGATGGTGGCCCCGACCACCCCGGCCACCGCGAAGAACCGGCCACGCACCAGTTGCAGGCTGCGTGCCGCGGCCGCGAGCGGCCCCACTCCGCCCGCAATCTGCGCGGGCCAGGCAAAGAACAGCCACACCAGCGCAGCCAAACCCGGCAGCACCAGCAGCACACTGCCACCGACGAACGCCAGCAGCTGCAGCAACAGCACAGCCAGCGCAGGCAGCAGCCCGAGCATGCTCTGCCGCAGCGATTCGAACAGTGGTGCGCGCCGGCCGGCTGCATGCGCCAGCTGCTGGCGCAGGATGGCGCCGTAACAGATGAGCATCAGCGCGGTACTCGCCGCATACAGCCCCCACCAGGAAGCGCTGTGCAGGAAGCCCCGACCTTCGCCGCTCTGCATGGCCTCGGCGCCCGGGGTGCCGCTGGCCGCGACGCCAATCAGCGCCAGCGGCAGGCAGGCCGGCAGCGAGACCTGAAATAATGGCCAGGCGGCGGCCAGTACGTCGCGGACGGCCAGGCTGCGGATGGCCACGTTGTGGGCGGCATGGCTGTGGGCGGCAACACCCTGGGGGGCGGATTCTGTGGATGACACCGGCAATTCCAGTCCTGGCGACGTGAGCGGCGGCAATGTAGCAGATGAGCTGCGCATCGCGACGCTGCTGGCGGAAGCGGCGCGCCAGCAGGTTTCGCGGCTGGACGCCGAGGTATTGCTCGCCGCGCTGCTGCGGCGCGGTCGTGCCCAGCTGGCCGCATTCCCGGAAAGCCCCGTCGATGCACTCACCGCGATGATGTTCCGCGCCGGCATCGATCGTGTGGTGGATGGCGAGCCGCTGGCCTACATCACCGGCACGCGCGAATTCTGGTCGCTGCCCCTGGTGGTGTCACCCGCGGTACTGGTGCCGCGCCCGGAGACCGAGCTGCTGGTGGAGTTGTGCCTGGCCCGACTGGATCACGCGCCGCGCCGCGTGGCCGATCTGGGCACGGGCTCTGGCGCCATCGCGCTGGCCCTGGCCAGCGAACGTCCGCAATGGACGCTGGTAGCGACCGACGCCAGCGCCGCCGCCCTTGAGATCGCGGCGATCAACCGTCAGCGCCTGCAGCTGCCACAGGTGGAGCTGCGCCAGGGCAGCTGGACCGGGCCGCTGACAGAGTCGTTCGCGGCCATCCTCAGCAATCCCCCATACATCGCGGCGGATCACCCTGCCCTGGCCACGCTGCGCCATGAGCCCACTGCGGCGCTGGTCGCCGCCGATGGGGGTTATGCCGACCTGCTGGCCATCGCCGCCGGCAGCCGCGCGAGGCTGGAGCCCGGCGGCCTGCTGCTGCTGGAACATGGCAGCGGGCAGTCGGCGCGCCTTGCCCGGGAACTGGCTGCACTGGGCTATGACGGCATCCGCAGCCACCGCGATCTCGCCGGCCACGACCGGGTCACCGAGGCGATCTGGCCCCGCGGCTAGAGTCGCTGTACTGTTGCGCCCGCAATTCCTGCATCCCATTCCATGGCAACCCAAGGCAGCACATACATGGTTCGTTTTGAGACCTCGCTGGGCGGCTTCACGCTCGAACTGGACGCCGAGAAGGCGCCCGTTTCCGTCGCCAATTTCCTCGAATACGTGGACGACGGCTTCTTCGATGGCCTGATCTTCCACCGCGTGATCCCGGGTTTCATGATCCAGGGCGGCGGCCTGGATTCGGGCATGGAACAGAAGCGCGGCAGGAAGCCGATCAAGAACGAGGCCGCCAACGGCCTGAAGAACCTGCGCGGCACCGTTGCCATGGCGCGCACCAACGTGGTGGATTCGGCCACCTCGCAGTTCTTCATCAACCTCAGCGACAACGATTTCCTGAACCACCAGGGCGCGGCCAACTTCGGCTACGCCGTGTTCGGCAAGGTGGTCGACGGCCTCGACACCATCGACCGCATCGCCAAGGAGCGCACGGGCCGCCGCAATGGCCATGACGACGTGCCCGTCACCGATGTGGTGATTGTCTCCGCCAAGCGCGTCGCAGCCGAAAAGTAGCATCCGGTCCCGTGGGCAGCAGGCGCTTACCTTTCTGGCGGCGCCTGCTACGCTGGGCAGTGCTGTGCGTGCTGGCGGTGCTGCTGATGCAGATCGCCGCCGTCGCCGCGTTGCGCTTCGTCGATCCATGGTCCAGCGCCTTCATCGAGCAGGCGCGCATTGCCGCCTGGTTCGACGAGGATCCGCGACCGCTGAACCTGCGCCATCAGTGGCGCGACTACGGGCAGATTTCCCCGCAGCTCGGGCTGGCTGTCGTGGCCTCTGAAGACCAGCGCTTTCCCGAGCATGGCGGCTTCGACTTCAAGCAGATCGAGAAAGCGCTCGATGAAGCTGAACGCGGCGGCCGGGCGCGCGGCGCCAGCACCATCTCGCAGCAGGTGGCCAAGAACCTGTTCCTGTGGAATGGCCGCAGCTATCTGCGCAAAGGCCTGGAAGCCTGGTACACCGTGCTCATCGAGATGCTGTGGCCCAAGCAGCGCATCCTCGAGGTCTACCTGAATATCGCCGAATTCGGGCGCGGCGTGTATGGCGCCGAGGCCGCGGCACAGGCGTTCTTCCGCAAGCCTGCCGCGCGGCTGGGCAGCGGCGAGGCGGCGCGGTTGGCAGCCGTATTGCCCAGCCCGCTGCGCATGCGCGCCGACGCGCCGAGCAGCTACGTGCTGCGCCGGCAGGGACAGATCGAAAGGCAGATGGCGGCACTCGGCGGGGTCGGCTATCTGGCCTCGCTGGAGCGCTGAGCCTCAGGGCACCCAGGCCATGCCATCCGGCCCCGCGCCGGTGGCCACGTGGCCCGTCACGTTCAACGATTGCAGGTCCACCACTGCGAGCCGCCTTTCGTTGGCGGCCGCCACGTAGGCGCGTGAGCCATCCGGCAGCACGAGGATGCCCGACGCGCCGCGCCCGATCGGCAGCCGCTTGCGTACGGCGTGCGTGCGCGCATCGATGATCACCAGTTCACCCTGCGTCAGGTCAGATACCAGCACCAGCGCCCCATCGGGGGTGAACTTCACGCGGTTGGCGCGGCGCGTGCCGATATCGAAACTGCGGACCACCTTTTTCTGCCGCACGTCGATCACTGCCACGCTGCCGGCATCGCTGCTCGCCACCCAGAGCTCGCGCCCGTCGGGAGACAGAGCCAGGCCCTCGGGCATCGTGCCCACGGGCACCAGGGTCTGCATGGCTGCGCCGTCACCAGCCGGCTCGATGACGCTGACCGTGCCGGAGCCCATGTTGGTGGCGTAGAGCGTGCGGCCATCCTGGCTGGCAAGCACCATGTGAGTGCGCTGCTGCGTGGTCGGGAAGCGCCAATCCACCTTGCCGTCTGCCAGGCCGATACGGCCGATATGGCGCGCATCCTCGGCCGTGAAGTACGCATGGCCGTCTGCAACGGCGAGGCCATGCGGCCGGAGCAGGTCGCCCAGCGGCGCGCGCAGACGCTCCCGCGCTGCGGCCACATCGATCAGGCTCAGCGAGCTGCCAGCATCCTGGCCACCGTAGTTGCTGACCACGGCGGTGCCACCGTCCGCCGTCACCTCCACTTCGTGCGGCCCTGCACCAGTGGGCACGGTGTGACGGGTGGCGCCCGTCACCGGGTCGACAAAGGCCAGGGTGGAGTCTTCCTTGTTCAGCACCAGCAGCGTGGCGGCGAATGTCGGCGAGGCCAGCAGGCAGGCAACCAGGACGAAGCTGATGCGGCGCATGGGAACCCCCGGATTGGACGCGGTTGCCGCGAGGATAATCCTCAGCGGACACCGGCGGCCAGCAGCCCGCGGCGCCGAACAGGCGACCGAAGAACCTTCCCGTGCCGGCCTGGCGGATCGTTCACCGCAATGGCCATGTCAGTTCAGCGATGCAGAGCCTTCAGCCGCAGTGCCGGGCGCGAACAGCTGCGCGGCATCCACTGCATCGAAACGGTACGGTCTCTGGCAGAACTCGCAGGTGACAGTGACCGCGCCCTGCTCCTCCAGGATGGATTCGACCTCGAGGCGACCCAGGCCGCGCAGCAACGACATCACGCGCTCCCTGTCGCAGCGGCAGGCGAAGGCAACAGGCTCGGCTTCGAACAGGCGCAGGTCATGGCTGCCGAACAGCCGCTGCAGCAGCAGCTCTGGCTTGGTGTCGAGCAATTCCTCTGCGCCCAGTGTGGCCAGCAGCGCGGTGGCTTCTTCCCACAGATCCTGCACGCCAGCAGCGGCAGCCTCGCCCTGCGAGCTGGGCGCCGGCAGTTTCTGCAGCAGCAGACCGGCCGCGCGTTCGGCATCTGCGGCCAGCACCAGCAGGCTGGGCAGCTGCTCGGATACCGCAAAGTAGCGCTCCAGGCAGGATGCCAGCGACTCTCCCTCCAGCGACACCACGCCCTGGTAGGGCGCGGCGCCGCCCCCCTGCTCCACGCTGACCACCATGCGGCCGCCATCGATCTGCTCACGGAACTGCGGGCCGCGGGTGGCGGCATCGTCGGCGACATGCGCCACGCCGCGCAACGTGCGGGTGTCGGTGGCCTGGGCCACCAGCATGCGCACCGCGCCGGTACTGCCCAGCAGCTGCAGCGTCAGCGTGCCGGTGAATTTCAGCGAGGCCGACAGCAGCGCCGTGGCGGCCAGTGATTCACCCAGCAGTGACAGCGCGGGCGCCGGCAGCAGCTGGTGCTCATGAGCCTCGCGCCAGGATTGCGACAGGTGCACCCAATGACCGCGCAGCGGCGCGTCCTCGAACAGGAAGCGCCGCAGCCGGTCCGTCTCCATCACCGCCGGCAGTTCGTCTTGCGCCATGGACCGGCGTCACTCACGGCGCGAGCTTCTGCTTCAACAGTTCGTTGAGCAAAGCGGGATTGGCCTTGCCGCCGGTGGCCTTCATCGCCTGGCCGACGAAGAATCCGAACAGCTTGTCCTTGCCGGCGCGGAAATCGGCCAGCTGCTTCGGGTTGGCCGCCATGATCTCGTCGATCACCTGGCCGATCGCCCCGCTGTCGGTGATCTGCTTCAGGCCGCGCGACTCGATGACGGCATCGGCATCGGCGCCATCGGCCCACATCACCTCGAACACTTCCTTGGCGAGCTTGCCGGAGACCGTGTCATCGGCAATCCGTGCCAGCAGTCCGCCCAGCTGCCGAGAACTCAGGCGGCTGTGGGTCACGTCCAGGCCGTCCTTGTTCAGGGCGGCCGAGAAATCGCCCATCACCCAGTTGGCGGCGAGCTTGGCCTCGCCCGGCACTGCGGCGGCCACTTCCTCGTAGAAGGCGGCCATCTCGCGGCTGGCAGTCAGCAGCTGCGCGTCATAGGCGGAAATGCCGTATTGCTGCGCGAAACGGGCGGCTTTCTGGTCCGGCAGTTCCGGCAGCCGCGCACGCAGCGCCTCGATGTAGGCCTCATCCAGCACCACCGGCAGCAGGTCCGGATCCGGGAAGTAGCGGTAGTCGTTCGCCTCCTCCTTGGTGCGCATCGAGCGCGTCTCGTCCTTGTCGGCATCGTACAGGCGCGTTTCCTGCACCACCTTGCCGCCGGATTCGATCAGTTCGATCTGCCGCTCCACTTCGATGTTGATGGCCTTCTCGACAAAGCGGAACGAGTTCAGGTTCTTCAGTTCTGCGCGCGTGCCGTACTGCTCGGCACCCTTGCGCCGCACCGACACATTGGCGTCGCAGCGGAACGAACCTTCCTGCATGTTGCCGTCGCAGATGCCGAGGTAGCGCACCAGCGTGTGCACCTTCTTCATGTAGGCCACCGCTTCCTTGGCCGAACGCATGTCGGGCTCGGAAACAATCTCCACCAGCGGCGTGCCGGCGCGGTTCAGGTCGATCGCGGATACGCCCGCATGGCCTTCGTGCATGCTCTTGCCGGCGTCCTCTTCCAGGTGCGCACGGGTGATGCCCACGCGCTTGATGCTGCCATCCTCCTGCATTACGTCCAGATGCCCCCTGGCGACGATGGGCAGCTCGTACTGGCTGATCTGGTAGCCCTTCGGAAGGTCCGGATAGAAGTAGTTCTTGCGCGCGAACACCGACTTGCGCGTGATGGCGGCGCCCACGGCCAGCCCGAACTGCACCGCCATGCGCACCGCCTCGCCATTGAGCACCGGCAGCACGCCGGGATAGCCGAGGTCCACCAAATCTGCCTGCGTGTTCGGCTCGGCACCATAGGCGGTGGGCGAACCGGAGAAGATCTTGGTCTTCGTCGCCAGCTGCGCGTGGATCTCCAGGCCGATCACGGTCTCCCATTCCATGCCCGCCGCGCTCATGCGAAGCCCTCCGCGAAACCGGCGGGTGTCTTGAGGTGCCAGTCGGTCTCCCGCTGGAAGCGATGCGCCGCGTTCAGCAGCCTCGCCTCGCCGAAATGCGGGCCGATGAGCTGCACGCCCACCGGCAGGCCGCTGCCGAAACCGGCGGGAATCGACATGGCGGGCAGGCCTGCGAGGTTCGCCCCGATGGTGTAGATGTCGTTGAGATACATGGTGATCGGATCCGCAGTCTTGTCGCCCAGGCCGAAGGCCACCGCCGGCGCCGTCGGGCTCAGCAGCAGGTCGACTTCCGTGAAGGCACGCAGGAAATCCGCATTGATCAGCGCCCGCACCTTCTGCGCCTTGATGTAGTACGCATCGTAGTAGCCGGCCGACAGCACGTAGGTGCCCGTCATGATGCGGCGTTTCACTTCAGCGCCAAAACCTTCGGCACGCGAGCGGCGATACAGATCCTGCAGGTCCTTCGGGTTCTCGCAGCGATGGCCGAAGCGCACGCCATCGAAGCGCGCGAGGTTGGACGAGCACTCTGCCGGCGCCACCACGTAATAAGTGGGCACCGACAGCGGCAGGCTGGGCAGGCTCACTTCCTTCACCTTGGCACCGAGCTTCTGGAAGGTGGCCAGTGCATCGCGCACCGGCTGTTCCACTTCAGGCGCAAGGCCGGTACCGAAGAACTCCTTGACGATGCCGATGGTCATGCCCGCGAGCGGCGCATCCAGACCCGCGCGGTAATCCGGCACCGGCACGTCCACACTGGTGGAATCCTTCGGATCGAAACCGGCCATGGCCTGCAGCGTCATCGCCGCGTCCTCGGCAGTCACGGTGAGCACACCGGCCTGGTCGAGGCTGGAGGCGAAGGCGATCATGCCGTAGCGGGATACCCGCCCATAGGTGGGCTTGAGGCCCGTGATGCCACACAGCGCTGCCGGCTGGCGGATCGAGCCGCCGGTGTCGGTGGCCGTGGCCAGCGAAGTCAGGCGGGCGGCCACCACGGCCGCCGAACCGCCTGATGAACCACCCGGCACTCGCGTGGTATCCCAGGGGTTCTTCACCGGGCCATACCAGCTGGTCTCATTCGACGAGCCCATGGCGAACTCGTCCATGTTCGCCTTGCCCACCATCACCATGCCGGCCTGCTTCAGGCGCGCAACCACGGTTGCATCGTAAGGCGAGATGAAGTTCGACAGCATCTTCGAGGCGCAGGTCGTCAGCACTCCGGCGGTGCAGAAGATGTCCTTGTGGATCATGGGCAGACCGGTCAGCGGCCCCGCCTGTCCGGCCGCGCGCGCCTGGTCGGCGGCAGCCGCGGCGGCCAGCGCGGATTCGGCGGTGATGGAGATCAGTGCGTTGAGCTGCGGCTGCGCCTGTTCCACCCGCTGCAACGAGGCGCGCGTCAGCTCGACCGAGGAATAGTGCCCAGCGGCGAGCCCCGCCGAGAGCTGCGCCAGCGTGCGCGCCGTCATTCAATCACCCGCGGCACCAGGTAAAGCCCGGCTTCCACCTGCGGGGCATTGCGCTGATTGAGCTCGCGCGCATTGCCCGAGGTGATCTCGTCCGGACGCAGGCGCTGTACCTGGCCGGTGAGCGGGTGGGCCATGGGCTCAACCGCCCCCGTCTGCGCCTGCTCCAGCTGGCTGACCATCCCCAGGATGTTGGTGAGGGCGCTTGTGTAAGGGCCAACCTCGTCGGGCTTGAGCTCGAGCCGCGCCAGCTGCGCGATGCTCTCGATCTGCTTGGGTGTCAGGCTCATCAGGGCACTTCATGTGGGCTTTGAGGAACCCGTAATAATACACGCCGGCAAGGGGCCTTAGGGCCCCCGCCCGGCATGGGTTCAGGGCGCAGCCGCCAGCGGCAGCTCGATGTAACTGGCATCCGGGCCCGCAACAGTGACCTTCTGGGTCGCCTTCACGAAATCAGCGGGCTTTGCCAGGAAGATATTCGGCACGAAAGTCTGCGGATTGCGGTCGTACAGCGGGAACCAGCTGGATTGCACCTGCACCATGATGCGATGGCCTGGCTGGAATACGTGGTTGACCGCGGGCAGATCAAACTCATACAGCAGCGGCTGCCCGGGTTGCAACGGCCTGGGGGACGCCAGCGATTCGCGGTAGCGGCCGCGGAAGATGTCCATGGCGACCGCGAACTGGAACCCACCCATCGCGGCGTCGCCAGGCACTGCATCCGGGGCGACATCGATTAGCTTTACCACCCAGTCACTGTCGGTGCCGCTGGTGGACGCGGTGAGGTGCACATGCGGTGCGCCTGCGAGCACCACCTTCGCCGCCAGCTCGCCGGTCTCGAAAGTCAGTACATCAGGACGCGCCGCCGCATTACGCTGGTCGCCGGCCAGCCATGCAGTCCAGTGGTCATCCTCATAACCCACGTTGCGCACCGGGCGCGGCACGAAGTTGACTGGATGCGCGGGGTCAGACACGAACTCCACCGCCTGCGCCGGCCCGGTTGCCGCGTCGAACCCCAGTGCAGCACCAGGCTGCAGGAACAGCCTGGCCTGCCGCGTGCCGGCGGGCCAGGTGTCCAGGCGCTGCCATTCGTTGCTGCCACTCTGGAAGGCAGTCACGGGCGCCACGTCCATGGGCTCACCCTTCAGGTAATGGGCGAGGAATGGCGCCAGCACATGCCAGCGCCACCATTTGGCGGTGTCCTGGTCCCACTTCATGCTGCCCAGCGCGCTGCCCTGCGCGATCTGCTGGCCGTGGAACCAGGGTCCCAGCGTCAGGAATACCTTGTCGTTGGCGCGGTCCAGCGGCTCGATCGCCCGGTACACCGCGGTCGCTCCGTAGATGTCCTCCTGATCCCACAGTGAGTGGACCAGCATGGTGGGCACCCGCAGCGGCTGCCGGGCGAGGATCACATCCATGGCCTGTGCCTGCCACCACAGATCGTAGGCGGCATGGTCGACCAGGTTGCGCCAGAAGCCGATCTGCTCAAGGCCGCGCGATCGCGCGAACTCGCCAGCCGAACCGGCACGCAGCATCTCCTCATATAGATCCGGGCTGCGCCACCAGAACAGGTTGCTGTTGTCGCGCGTGGCCACCTGCTCCCACACGTAACTTGCGTTCATCAGCCGGAACGCGCCGTTGTGGAACCAGTCATCGCCCTTCCACCCGTCGACCATCGGGTTCATCGGCACTGCCACCGCCAGCGCCGGGTGCGGATTGACCAGCGCGGCCAGTGCCGTGAAGCCATCGTAGGAGATGCCGATGATTCCAACCTTGCCGTTGCTCTCGGGCACGTGCTTGACCAGCCAGTCGATGGTGTCCCAGGCGTCCGTGGCGTGGTCCACCTTCGTGGGGTTCAGGCCACTGCCGACGAAGGGCCGGTTCATGACATAGGTGCCTTCCGAGCCGTACTTGCCGCGCACATCCTGCACTACGCGGATATAGCCGCCGGCGACCACGACGTCCGCGGGATGGTCATACCCATCCAGCGCCAGCGCCAGCCTGCTGCTCGGATGCAGGCTGGTCATGCTGTCCGCGTCGTACGGGGTCCGTGTCAGCAGCATGGGCGCGCCCTGCGCGCCGCGCGGCACCAGCACGACGGTATGGAGCTTGACTCCGTCGCGCATCGGGATCTCCACCACGCGACGCTCGTAGTCCCAGCTTTCCGTGCGCGTCTCCAGTTGCGCCGGTCGTTCGTCATAGGACGCCGGCGCGGCGCCCATCAGCAGGCAGGCACTGGTCAACAATGCGGCCAGAGGCACTTTGTTCATCACTGCTCCCCGTTGCGAGGTTCTGACCTTATCTGATCACAGTGCAGCCAGCGGCAGCTCGATGAAGCTTGCCTCCTGCCCCGCCACTACAACCTTCTGGGTCGCGGTGACGAAATCGGCGGGCTTTGCCAGGAAGATATTCGGCACGAAAGTCTGCGGATTGCGGTCGTACAGCGGGAACCAGCTGGATTGCACCTGCACCATGATGCGATGGCCTGGCTGGAACACATGGTTCACCGCAGGCAGGTCGAACTGGTAGGGCAGCGGCTGGTTCGCCAGCAGTGCCTTGGGCGTTTCCAGCGACTCGCGGTAGCGGCCGCGGAAGATGTCCATGGCCACGGCGAACTGGTAGCCCTCCATCGCCTCATCGCCAGCGACCTGATCCGGATAGACATCGATCAGCTTCACCACCCAGTCGCTGTCAGTGCCGCTGGTGGAGGCGGTCAGATGCACCCGCGGCAATCCGCCGATGGCAACCGCGCTGGTCAATACCTCGGAAGTGAAGGAAAGGACATCCGGCCGCGCCGATACCGCGCGCTGGTCGCTGGTAAGCCAGGTGCGCCAGAAATCGGCGCCCTCGCCGCGCACCCGCACCGGGGTCGGCACATAGCTCACCGGATGGGCCGGATCGGAGACGTAGTCCGCGGTCTGCGCCGCGCCGGTGGCGGGGGTGAAGCCGACGGTCATGCCGGGTTTCAGGTACAGCTTCGCGGTGCTCCTGCCGGCCGGCCAGGATTGCAGGCGCTGCCACTGGTTGGTACCGCTCTGGAACACCGTCACCGGGGCCACATCCATGGGCTCACCCTTCAGGTAGTGCGCGAGGAATGGCGCCAGCACATTGATGCGCCACCACTTGTTGGTCGCCTGGTCCCATTTGATATTGCCCAGCGACTGGCCATCGCCGCGGATGGCCCCGCCATGGAACCACGGCCCCTCGGTGAGGTAGAGCAGGTCGTTGTTCTTGTCCAGTGGCTCCAGCGCCTTGTACATCGCCACGGCGCCGTAGATATCTTCCTGGTCCCACAGCGAGCCCACCAGCATGGTAGGGACCTTGAGCGGCTGCTTCGCCAGGAGCTTGTCCAGCGCCTGGGCCTGCCAGAACTGGTCGTACGCCGGGTGCGCCACCAGCTGCTGCCAGAAGCCGATCTGCTCCAGGCCACGGCTCCTGGCGAAATCAGCCAGCGTGCCCGCCTGCAGGAACTCGGTGTACTGGTCGTTCAGCGCCCACCAGAACTTGTTGCCGCTGTCGCGCGTCGCGACCTGGTCCCAGATGTAGGCCACCATTCTCTGGCGGAAGGCGCCGTTGTGGAACCAGTCATCGCCCATCCAGCCATCCACCATCGGGCAGCTGGGAACCGAAGCCACCAGCGCCGGGTGAGGATTCACCAGCGCCGCGAGCGCGGTGAAGCCGTCATACGAATTGCCGAAAATGGCCACCTTGCCGTTGCTCTCCGGCACATGCTTCACCAGCCAGTCGATGGTGTCCCAGGTGTCGGTGGCGTGGTCCACCTTGGTGGGGTTCAGGCCGCTGCCCACGAAGGGGCGGTTCATCACATAGGTGCCTTCCGAACCGTACTTGCCGCGCACGTCCTGCACCACGCGGATATAGCCGCCGGCGATGAACACATCCTCGCCGGGGGTGAGGATGGCAGCGAGGCTGATGTGGTTGCCCACGGCCGTGCGGCCGGCTGCGTTGTAGGGCGTGCGGGTCAGGATCATGCCCGCATTGCGGGCGCCCTTGGGCAGCAGGATGACGGTGCGCAGCTTGACGCCGTCACGCATCGGGATGTCAACCTGGCGGCGCTCGAAATCGCGCTGGCCAGTGGCTGTCTCCAGTTTCTCCGGGCGCTCGTCGTAGGAGGGTTGCGGCGAGGCGGCACCGGCCGCGGCGCCCAGGCAGGCACTGGTCAGCAACGCCAGCAGCGACAACTTTTTCATGGTAGCTCCGTGATACATGTCGCCGAATTGCATCACAGCCATCCATGTTGCTGATACCAACGTGCAAAACGGGCCGCAGATCACACGTCCTGCCTTGCTACTGACAAGTGCCGTTGTTATGTTACCCGCCGATTTGACACACCTTGTCTAGAAGGTCAGCAGCTTCATGTTCAAGCGCCTGCGCGGCTATTTTTCCAGCGACCTCTCCATCGACCTTGGCACGGCGAATACGCTGATCTACGTGCGTGGCAAGGGCATCGTGCTGAACGAGCCCTCGGTGGTCGCGGTCCAGGACGAAGCCAGCCGTGGCGGTGGCAAGATCATCGTCGCGGTCGGTGCCGAGGCCAAGATGATGCTGGGCCGCACCCCCGGCCACATCACCGCGGTGCGCCCGATGAAGGATGGCGTCATCGCCGACTTCACCTACACCGAGAAGATGCTGCAGTTCTTCATCAACAAGGTGCATGGCAACCGCTTCCTGAAGCCGAGCCCGCGCGTGCTGGTGTGCGTGCCTTTCGGTTCCACCCAGGTCGAGCGCCGCGCCATCCGCGAATCCGCCGAAGGCGCCGGCGCGCGCAATGTGGCCATCGTCAGCGAGCCCATGGCGGCCGCTGTGGGCGCCGGCCTGCCCACGCACGAGGCCCGCGGCTCGATGGTGCTGGACATCGGTGGCGGCACCTCGGAAGTGGCGGTGCTGTCCCTGAACGGCATCGTGTACGCCAACTCCGCGCGCATCGGCGGCGATCGTTTTGACGAAGCCATCATGAACTACGTGCGCCGCAACTACGGCATCCTGATCGGCGAGGCCACTGCCGAGCGCATCAAGATCGAGATCGGCTCCGCCTACCCGGGCCAGACGGTGAAGGAACTCTCCGTCAAGGGCCGCAACCTGTCCGAAGGCGTGCCGCGCAGCTTCACGCTGAACAGCAATGAAATACTCGAGGCCTTGCAGGAACCGCTGCAGGGTATCGTTGGCGCGGTGAAGCAGGCGCTGGAACAGACGCCGCCCGAGCTGGGCGCAGACGTGGCGGAGCGCGGCATCGTGCTCACCGGCGGTGGCGCGCTGCTGCGCGACATCGACAAGCTGCTGATGGAAGAAACCGGTCTGCCCGTCGTCATCGCCGAAGATCCCCTCACCTGCGTCGCGCGCGGTGGTGGTCGCATCCTCGAGTTGATGGATGAGCTGGGCCCCGGGCACTTCGGCCTAGAATAAGAGGGCTCCCGCATGGCCTTTGCCGGCGGTGGCCAGAATCGATCCTCGGCGCGCGACTCGGCGCCGGGGCCGCGGTTCTTCTTCTTTGCGCTCTTCTCCCTGGCGCTGATGTATTTCGACCAGAAGGATGGCTGGGGCGATCACATCCGCTATGGGCTGCAGGCTGCCGCCTACCCCATCCAGGTCACGGTCGGTTCACCCGGCAGGCTGTGGTCTGCCGCCACCGAACTCTTCCAGACCCGCGATGCCCTGCGCGCCGAGAACGAAGCGCTGCGCAAGCGCGAGCGTGAGCTGGCGCTGGTGGCCATCCGCCACGAAGCACTGGAGCAGGAAAATGCCGCACTGCGCGGCCTGAAGGCGGGCTTGCCGCCGCTGGTTTCCAGATCAGAGCTCATCGGCGTGGTGAATGCGGATCTGGGCCGCCTGCGTCAGCGCCTCATCATCAACAAGGGCGACAGCAGCGGCCTGTTCCGGTCACAGGCCGTGGTGGATGCCGCGGGCCTCGTTGGTCAACTGGTACGCGTAGGTCCGTGGAGTGCCGAGGTGATGCTGATCACCGATCCCGAGGCCGCGGTGCCGGTTGAGGTGGTGCGCAGCGGCGTGCGCAGCATCGCGGTGGGCATGGGCAATGCCGAAGAGCTGCAGATGCCCTACCTGCCCGCCACGGCCGACGTGAAACCCGGCGACCTGGTGGTCACATCGGGCCTGGGCGGCATCTTTCCCGCTGGCGTGCCCGTGGGCGAGGTCACCGAGAACCGCCGTGATCCGGATGAACTGCTGGCGCATGTGAGCGTGCGCCCGCGGGCCGAGCTGGACCGCAGCCGCGAGCTCATGGCGCTGTGGTTCAACCCTGGCAATCCGGCCGCGCCGGTGGATCGCAAGCTGCTGGAGACCTTGCCAGAGCCATCGGTGGCCGACCCGGTAATCGGGCAGCCTGGCGCAGCCGGGCCCGCCGCCGCGCAGCCCGCCATCAAACAGCCTGCGGCGGTCCCGCCGCCCGCCGCCCCGCCCGCAGGGGAGGATTGATGTTCGCCGGGCGCGAATCCGCGTTGCTGGTGTATGTCACCGCGCTGATCGCGCTGGTGCTGACATTGCTGCCACTGCCGCAGCTGGTCTCCATCGTGTGGCCGAACCTGCTGGTACTGGTGGTGCTGTACTGGTCGACGATGGCGCCGCAGGCCGGCGGCATGCTGCTGGGCTTCCTCGCCGGGCTGGCGCTCGACGTGCTGGGCGGTTCGCAGCTGGGCCAGCATGCCTTCGCCATGGCGCTCCTTACCTATCTCGCCCTGCGCCTGCACCTGCTGACGCGTGCCAAGCCGCTGTTCGAGCAGTCCATCTTCGTGGTGATCGCGATCGTGGTGTACGAAGCCACTCTCTGGGCCATCGATGGGTTCAGCAGCCGCGACACCGGCAGCTGGACCCGCTGGATGCACATCCCCATCGATGCCATGCTGTGGCCGGTGGTGGTGGGCCTCCTCGGCCGCACCCACTCCGTCCGCTAGGAAGGTCATGGCGCAGGTTCGCATCAAGGACCACCAGAGGGAGCAGCGCTTCTTCTTCCAGCGCGTCGCCATCGCCGGCGCGATCATCGGCACCTTGACGCTGCTGCTGCTCGGCCGCCTGGCGTTGCTGCAGGTGGTGCGCTACGACTACTACACCGACCTGGCACAGGGCAATCGCGCGCGCATCGAGCCCATTCCGGCCAATCGCGGCCTGATCCTCGACCGCAACGGCAAGGTGCTGGCCGAGAACCAGCCCTCCTACCAGCTGGAACTGGTGCGCGAGCAGGTGGCCGATCTCGACCGCACGCTGTCTGGCCTGGCCCGCATCGGCGCCATTCCCGAAAGCGAAATTGTCGATGTGCGGCGGCTGGTGCGGGCCCGCCGCGGCTTCGAGTCCGTGCCGATCCGGCTGCGGCTGACGGAGGCGGAGATCTCGGCCTTCGCGGTGCACAGGCACGAGTTTCCGGGCGTGGACATCCGCGCCCGCACCACCCGCTTCTATCCTTATGGCGCGCTGGCCGTGCATGCGCTGGGCTATGTCGGCGCCATCAATGAAGCGGATCTGGACCGCATCGACCGCAATGCCTATGCCGGCACGACGCTGATCGGCAAGCGCGGCGTGGAAGCGGCGCGCGAGTCGGAGCTGCACGGCGTGAATGGCTTCCGCGAGATCCTGGTGAACGCGCAGGGCCGCTCGGTGCAGAACGAAGGCAGCCTGTCTTCCACATTGCGCACGAAGCCGCCGCAGGCCGGCCAGGACATGATGCTGTCGATCGACCTGGCCTCGCAGCAGGCGGCGGAGGAGGCTTTTGCCGGCCGGCGCGGCGCCGCGGTGGCCATCGATCCGCACACCGGCGACGTGATCGCCTTTGTCAGCGTGCCCGGCTTTGATCCAGGCGCATTCGGTCGCGGCATCACTACCAAGGAATACCGCGCCCTCGAGACCAATCTCGACAAGCCCATGATCAACCGCGCCATCGGTGGCACCTATCCCGCCGGTTCCACCGTGAAGCCAGTGCTCGCCATGGCCGGCCTGGCCTACGGCATCGTCACGCCGAATGAGATCCGCTACTGCCCGGGCGTCTATGTGGTCCCCGGCAGCAGCCGCCGTGCGCGCGAAGGCCGCGGCGGCGTGCACGGCGCGGTGGCGATGCGCACTGCCATCGCCAAATCCTGCGACGTGTATTTCTACGGCCTCGCCTATGAACTCGGCGTCGACCGCATCCATGAGTTCCTCTCGCCCTTTGGCTATGGGGCGAAGACCGGCATCGATATCGCCGGTGAAGTGCCCGGCCTGCTGCCGTCGCGCGAGTGGAAGCGCAAGCGCTACAAGGACCCGAGCGAAGGTGCCTGGTATCCCGGCGATTCGGTGAATTTCGGCATCGGCCAGGGGTTCATGACCGTCACGCCCATGCAGCTGGCGCAGGTGACGGCGGTGCTGGCTGCGAAGGGTTCGGTGTTCAAGCCGCGCCTGGTCACCGGCCTGCGCGATCCGGCCACCGGTGTCGTCACGCCAGTGGCCCCGCAGCAGCTGCCGCATGTGAAGGGCGGCACGCCCGAGCAATGGGACGTGATCATGCAGGGCATGCGCGAAACCATGGTCAGCGGCACCGCGCGCGCCATCTCCACTTCTGCCGAATACCAGATGGCCGGCAAGACCGGCACTGCCCAGGTCTACTCCGTGGGCCAGAACCAGCGTCTGGACCGCAAGGTGGATGAGCGGTTGCGCGACCATTCCTGGTTCATCGCCTTCGCACCGGCGGAGAAACCCGAGATCGCAGTGGCCGTGCTGGTGGAGAACGGTGGCTTCGGCGCCGCAGCCTCGGCGCCGATCGCCCGCAAGATCATGGATGCCTACCTGCTGCCGCGGCTGAAGCCCGGCGAGGTCACCCCCGCCGTGCCGCATGCCACTGGGGGCGATGAGCCGCTGGATGACGCGCCGGCGCACGACGACGAAGCGCCGGTGCCGGCGCCAGCAAGGCCTGCGGCACTCGTTCCTGCCTCGGCCACAGCACGGTCGCCGGCATGATCCGCGTCAATCCCGGCTCCGAATCCACCACGCGGCGCACTCTCGGTGGTGCCGCGCGCGTGTTGTCCGCGCTGCAGCTGGATGGCCCGCTGCTGATCGGCGTCGGGCTGGTCAGCCTGTACGGACTGATCGTGCTGTACAGCGCGTCGGGGCAGAGCTGGGACATGGTGCTGCGCGCCTGCGCGCGCCTGGCGATAGGCTCGGTGGCGATGGTGGTGCTGGCGCAGGTGCGGCCACAGCAGCTGCGGCAGGCGGCTCTGCCGCTGTGGATCTTCGGCGTGGTGCTGCTGATCGTGGTCGATGTGATGGGCGTGATCGGCAAGGGCGCGCAGCGCTGGCTCGATCTCGGCTTCATCCGCTTCCAGCCCTCCGAGCTGATGAAGCTCGCCGTGCCCATGACCTGCGCCTGGTACCTGCATGAGCGGCCCCTGCCGCCTACCGTGCCCATGTTCGGTGTGCTGGCCCTCATCATCCTGTTCCCGGCGGCGCTGACGGCGGCCCAGCCGGATCTGGGCACCGCCATCCTGATCACGATCGCGGGCGGCCTGCTGGTCATCATGGCAGGGCTGTCCGTCTGGTTCATGGCAGGAGCGGCCGCCGTGGCTGCGGTGGGCGCATGGGTGGGATGGAAGTGGCTGCTGCACGACTACCAGCGCCAGCGGGTACTCACCTTCATCGATCCACAGACCGACCCCCTCGGCGCCGGGTACCACATCATCCAGTCGCAGATCGCCATCGGCTCCGGCGGGCTGTTCGGCAAGGGCTGGATGAATGGCAGCCAGTCGCAGCTGGAATACCTGCCCGAGCGGCACACCGACTTCATCTTCGCGGTGATCGGCGAGGAATTCGGCCTGCTTGGCCTCGGCATCCTGCTGATGCTGTATGTATTCGTGGTCGCGCGCGCGCTGTATCTGGCCTCGCAGACCCAGGACACTTTCGCGCGCCTGCTTGCCGCCTGCCTCGCACTCACCTTCTTCGTATACGTGTTCATCAACACCGGCATGGTCAGCGGCATCCTGCCGGTGGTCGGCGTGCCGCTGCCGCTGGTCAGTTACGGCGGCACATCCATCGTGACGCTGCTGGCCAGCTTCGGTATCCTCATGGCGCTGTACTCGCATCGCAAACTCGTCGGCACCTGAAGCCTGGGAGCCGCTGTCCATGAGACCACTGCCGCGCGCGGCCCTCGCCGCATTCATCGCCATTGCCGCAAGCTCCGCCGTACGCGCGGAGTCGCTGGACGTCACCCGCAACAACGTGATGACCTTCATGTCGGAGATGCACCGCGAGCATGGGTTCGACCCCACCGCGCTCGCCACGCTGCTGCGCGATGCGCAGACCCAGCCGCGCATCGTCGAAGCCATGGAGCGCCCTGCCGAGCGTTCGATGGCCTGGTGGGAATACCGCGCCCGCTTCATGACCGACGAGCGCATCGATGGCGGGGTGCGCATCTGGCGGGAGCATCGCGAGACCCTCGAGAAAGTGTCGCGTGACAGCGGCGTGCCGCCGCAGTACCTCATCGCCATCACCGGCGTCGAGACGCTGTACGGCCGCATCACCGGCAACTACCGTATCCTCGATGCGCTGGCCACGCTGGCCTTCGACTATCCGCGCCGCGCCACCTACTTCCGCGGCGAGCTGCTGCAGTTCCTGCTGCTGGCGCGCGAGGAAGGCATCGACGCGCGCACGCTGAAGGGTTCCTACGCGGGCGCTTCAGGCATCGCGCAGTTCATGCCCTCCAGCTACCGGCGCTTTGCCGTCGACGGCAATGGCGACGGCAAGCGCGATCTGTGGAGCTGGGGGCCGGATGTCTTTGCAAGCATCGCGCACTATTTCCAGGAAAACGGCTGGCGCGCGGGCGAGCCGGTGCTGTCTGATGCCAGCCATGATGCCCCGCCCGATGATCCAGCGAAGTCCGAGCTGGCATTGAAGGAAACCGTGTCCGGACTGCGCGCCCGCGGTTACCGCTTCGACACCACGCTGCCCGCCGAGAGCAAGGCCATGCTCATCCCCGCAGCCCTGCAGCAGGGCACGGCCTGGCGCGTCGGCTACCAGAATTTCTACGTCATCACCCGCTACAACCGCAGCCTGCTGTATGCCATGGCCGTGAACGACCTGGCCGACGCGATTGCAGCGCGTTACCAGGCCGCCGCCGCAGCACCGCCAGCCACCCCGGTGACGCGGCAGCCGTGATGCGCACCGCGGCTGTACTGCTGGCGGTGCTGCTGGCCGCGTGCAGCACGGCGCCGCCGCGCCGCGCCGGGCCGCCACCGCAGGCCGGTGCGGCACCGCCGCAGATGCCGGCCTCGGTCGCCGAACGCGGCATTGCGCCGCCGCCGCCCGCCGACCTCGACGCGATTCCCGATGCCGTGCCGCGCCTGGAGCCACGCAGCAACCGTGGCAACCCGCTGTCCTACGAGGTGTTCGGCAAGCGCTACGTGCTGCTGGCCAGCGCCGAGGGCTACCGCGAACGTGGCGTCGCCTCCTGGTATGGCCCGGATTTCCACGCCCGCCCCACCTCCAGCGGTGAGCCCTACGACATGTATGCCATGACGGCCGCGCACAAGACGCTGCCCATCCCGGCCTATGCCCGGGTCACCAACCTCGCCAACGGCCGTAGCGTGGTGGTGCGCATCAATGACCGGGGCCCGTTCGTCGCCAACCGCATCATCGACCTCTCCTACACCGCTGCGCACAAGCTCGACATGACGCGCGCCGGCACCGCCTTCGTCGAGGTCGAAGTCATTACGCCCGGCTCACTGCCCGACCTGGCGCGCGGACTGGCGCCGCAGCCACAGCCCACGCTCGCGAGCACCGCGATGTACCTGCAGGCCGGCGCCTTCGGCGTTGCTGCCAACGCCGAGCAGCTGGCGCGCCGGCTGCGCGCCGCGGGTGTAGCGGGAGTGACGATCCGCGAACCCGATGCGGCCGTGTCGCTGTATCGTGTGCGCGTCGGCCCGGTTGCCGACGTGGCCACCTTCGATCTGCTGGCTGCCCAGATGGCGCGTCTGGGCGTCGGCACCGTACTCGTGACTGAATGAACCTTTTGCCGGAGACCTGCCCGCGATGAAGAAGACCCTGCTCGCCCTGCTGCTTGCCCTGCCCCTCGCCCAGCCGGTGGCTGCCTTGGCCGCCTCCGCGGCCGCCATCCCGACACCGCCGCCCGTGCCCACCTCCGGCTACATCCTGATCGACCACGACAGCGGCCGGGTGCTGGCCGAGCAGCGCAGCGGCGAGCGCATGGAGCCGGCCAGCATCACCAAGGTGATGACGGCCTACATCGTGTTCACCGCGCTGAAGGAGAAACGCCTGGCCAGGACCGACATCGTGCCCGTCAGCGTCAACGCCTGGCGCACCGGCGGCTCCGCCTCCGGCGGTTCGACCACCATCCGCGAAGTGAAATCGCAAGTGCCGGTTGATGTGCGGGTCAAGGGCATGATAGTGCAGTCCGGCAACGACGCGACCATCGCGCTGGCCGAGAAGCTGGGCGGCACCGAGGAAGGCTTCGTGCAGATCATGAACGAGTACGCGCGGCGGCTCGGGCTCAAGGACACGCATTTCGCCAACAGCTGGGGCGGGCCCGCTCCCGACCACTACACCACCGCGCGCGACCTCGCGACGCTGGCGCATGCGCTGATCCGCGATTTCCCCGAGGACTACAAGACCTACTCGATCCGTGAATTCACGTGGAACAAGCATACACAGCCGAACCGCAACGGCCTGCTGGCGCGCGATCCTTCCGTCGACGGCATCAAGACCGGGCACACGGAAAGTGCGCAGTACTGCCTGGTGACTTCGGCCAGCCGCAACGGCATGCGCCTGATCTCGGTGGTGCTCGGCTCACCCAGCATCAAGGCGCGCGAGGATGCCAGCGCCGCGCTGATCAACTACGGTTACACCTTCTACGAGACCATCAAGCTGCATGAGCCGATGACGCCGGTGGTGACGCCCCAGGTCTACAAGGGCGAGTCGGATTCCGTGGGCGTAGGCAGCCGCCAGGCCATCAGCGTCACCATCGCGCGCGGCCAGGCGGACCAGATCACCAAGGACATCACGGTGAATTCCCCGCTGGTGGCGCCGATCGCGGCCGGCGCCGTGGTGGGCCAGTACACCGTCAAGGTGGGCGATGAAGTGGTGGCGCGCGTGCCGCTGGTCGCGCTGACCAAGGTCGACCAGGGTGGCCTGTGGCGCACCGGCATCGACAGCATCAAGCTGTGGTTCGAATAAGCCGGAGCACCTGAATGGCCGGACCACTGCACTGGTGCCACCTGAATGGCACGCGCATACCGCTCACCGAGGCACGCATCTCGCCCTTCGACCGCAGCTTCCTGTTCGGGGATGGCGTGTACGAAGTGCTGCGTGTGTATGACGGCAAGCTGTTCCGCGCCGAAGCGCATCTGGCGCGGCTGGACCGCAGCGCCGCCGTCATCCGCCTGAAGAACCCGCATGACCATGCCACCTGGCTGCAGCTCATCGGTGACCTCATCGCAGCCAACGGCGGTGGCGACCAGTATGTCTACGTGCAGGTATCACGCGGTGCCGAGTGGGGCCGCAACCATGCGCCGCTGCCGGACATCCCGGCGACCGTATTCGCCTACTGCTCACCCTGGCCCACCGTGGCCGAGAGCGTGCTGCGCGATGGCCTGGCCTGCATCACGGCGCAGGATACGCGCTGGGCACGCTGCGACGTGAAGTCCACCGCCCTGCTCGCGAATGTGCTGCTGAAGCAGCTGGCCGTGGATGCCGGTGCCAGCGAGACCATCCTGCTGCGCGATGGCGAGCTCATGGAGGGCAGCGCCTCGGCCGTGCACATCGTCAAGGATGGCACGCTGATCACGCCGCTGAACTCGCAGCGCATCCTGCCCTCCACCACGCGCAGCGTCGTCGAGGAGATCGCGGATTCACTGGGCATCCCGCACCGCGATGCGCACGTCAGCGAGGCGCAGCTGCGTGGCGCGGATGAGATCTGGCTCAGCGCCGCGACGCGGGAAATCCAGCCCGTGACCACATTGGACGGCGCGCCAGTGGGCAGCGGCAAGCCCGGACCGCTCTGGCGGCGCGCCTATGACGCATACCAGGTGCTCAAGCGCGCGCCGCGCTGATTCAGCCGTTGCGGTTGGCCGCGAAGAACCCGGACAGCAAGGCGCCGCATTGCTGTTCGAGCACTCCGCCGAACACATCCACACGGTGGTTCAGGCCCTTCAGCGCGAAAGCATCCATGAGGCCGCCGGCCGCACCGGCCTTGGGATCGAACGCGCCGAACACCACCCGCCGCACCCGCGCATGCACGATGGCCGACGCGCACATCAGGCAGGGTTCCAGCGTCACGTACAACACGGTGTCGTCCAGCCGGTAGTTGCCGAGGGCGCGGCCGCCGGCACGCAGCGCCAGCATCTCTGCATGGGCGCTGGGATCATGCAGGCCGATGGGCGCATTGCCGCCGCGCGCAATCACCTGTGCGCCCTTCACGAGCACCGCGCCCACTGGCACTTCACCTGCGGCCTGCGCGATGCGCGCCTCTTCGAGCGCGAGCAGCATGAAGTCGGCATCGCCCGGCGGCGGCATGGTCAGCTTGCCGCGAACGCGGCTGCGTACGCCTCGGATTTGAATCCCACCAGCAGCCGGCCATCGATATCCAGCACCGGACGCTTGATCAAGGCAGGTTGCGCAAGCATCAGGCCGATGGCGCGCGGCGCGTCCAGGCCGGCGCGCTCGGTATCGCTGAGTCTGCGGAAGGTGGTGCCGGAACGGTTCAGCACTTTCTCCCAGCCCAGCTCGCGGCACCAGCGAGCAAGAGTGGCGTGATCGATGCCGGTCTTGCGGTAATCATGGAAGCTGGCTTCGATGGCGTGCAGTTCAAGCCAGCTGCGCGCCTTCTTCATCGTGTCGCAATTGGCAATGCCGTAGATGGTCACGGCGCCCGCGTGGCGCGCCATCATTCGTAGATCACGTAGTGCTTGCGTGCCGCCTCGAGCACTTCCCAGTGCCCGCTGAAGCCGGCAGGCGACACGAAGGCCTCACCGGCCTGGTAGGTCCGCTGCGACCCGTCATCGCCAGTCACCGCAATGCGGCCCGCCAGCAGCTGGCAGAACTCATTCTCGGTGAACGCCACGCGCCACTTGCCGGCTGCGCATTCCCAGATGCCGGCATGGAAACGGCCGTCGGCACTGCTGTAGAGATTCCACGCCCGCTGCAGCGGATCACCGGCCATCACGCGCTCGGCCGGCGGCCGCCACTGCGTGGGTTCGGGTAGTGGTCCATCAAAATCTATCGCAGGCATGAAGGCGGGCGGCAGAGAGGCACTCATGCCGGGCAGTCTAGCCGGGCGGCGGCCGGCGCGGCACCAGCACCCGCGCCACCATGTCCTGCACCACCTGCCCATGCTGGTTCAGCGTCAGCAGCCGCACCCGGGCAATGCCGCGGTCCGGCTTGCTGCGCGAAGGCGTGATCTCGAGCACCTCGGCGTGCAGCGACAGCGAATCACCAGCGTAGGCGGGACGCGGCCAGGTCAGCTCGCCCCCCGCGCCGATGTAGCCCCAGCCGATGCGGGGTCCACCGGTCACCAGCAGGCGCATGGTCAGCGCCGCCGTATGCCAGCCGCTGGCCGCGAGCCGGCCGAAGAGGCTGGCCGCAGCGGCTGCTTCATCGAGGTGAAAGGGCTGCGGGTCAAACTGCCGCGCGAACTGCTTGATCGCGTCGGCGGTGAGTTCCACCGGTCCATTGCTGAAGGTCTGCCCGACTGTCAGGTCTTCCAGGTAGACGGGGTCGGCCGCCGCGCTGGACGTCACAGCCGCGCCGCCATCGAACTGCGCGGCAGCAACAACAGCGCCAGCAAGGTGACGAGGCTCGCCCCGGACAGGTACCACCCCACGGCAGGCAGCCCGTAATTGTTGGCCAGCCAGGTAGCCGCGTAGGGAGTCAGCGATGCCCCGAGGATGCCGGCAAAATTGAATGTCAGCGAAGCGCCGGTATAGCGCACCGCTGTGGGGAACAGCGCCGCCAGTGCCGAGCCCAGCGGTCCGTAGGTGAGGCCCATCAGACCGAGCCCCAGCGACAGGCACAGCAGCACGGGCCCCGCGCCACCTGCGGAAAGCAGCGGCGCGAAGACAAACCCGAACAGCATCAACCCGGCGGTGGCTGCAATCAGGACCGCGCGAGGGTCATGACGGTCGGCCAGCTTCGCCGACCACGGGATGGTGAGCCCGAAGCACACCACACCTGCCATCTGCAGCAGCAGGAACTGCTCGCGCGACCAGCCCAGCCGCGACGTGCCCCAGGACAGGGCGAACACCGTCATCAGGTAGAAGACCACGAAAGTCGCCACTGCCGCGAAGGTGCCGAGCAGCAGTGTGCGGCCGTGGTGACGGAACACCTCGCCCAGTGGCACACGCACCCGCTCGTTGTGCTCGATGGCGCGACGGAAAGCCGGTGTTTCGGTGATGCGCAGGCGCACGTACAGGCCGACCAGCACCAGCGCGGAACTGGCGATGAACGGCACGCGCCAGCCCCAGGCCAGGAACTGTGCATCGCTCAGGAAGTGCGTCAGCAGCAGGAACACGCCTGACGAGCAGATGAAACCGATGGGCGCGCCCAGCTGCGGGAACATGCCATACCAGTTCTGCTGGCCGGCTGGCGCGTTCTCCGTGGCCAGCAGCACCGCACCGCCCCACTCGCCGCCGAGGCCAAAGCCCTGGCCGAAGCGGCACAAGGCCAGCAATGCCGGCGCCAGCAGTCCGGCGGTCTGGTAGGTGGGCAGCAGGCCGATCAGCACCGTGGACAGACCCATGGTCAGCAACGCCGCCACCAGCGTCACCTTGCGCCCGACCCGGTCGCCATAGTGACCGAATACCGCCGAACCCACCGGCCGGGCAAAGAACGCCAGGGCGAAGGTCGCCAGCGACTGCAGCGTCGCGGAGGCCGGGTCCGAGGCGGGGAAGAACAGCTTCGGGAATACCAGCACCGCGGCGGTGGCATAGATGTAGAAGTCGAAGAACTCGATCGTGGTGCCGATCAGACTTGCGAACAGCACCCGTCGCGGCGAATTGTCCCGCATGATTTTCCTGGCGGACGCGCCGCTATTTCTCGACGAAGGCGCGTTCGATAACGTAGTCACCGGGCTCGCCGATATGCGGCGAGATGCGGAACCCGCGTTCATCGAGCAACCGCCGCGTGTCCGCCAGCATATGCGGACTGCCGCACAGCATGAAGCGGTCATGGGCCGGGTCCAGTGGCGGCAAACCGGCCAGCTGCGCCAGGCGCCCATCAGCCAGCTGGTCGGTGAGGCGTCCCTCGATATGAAACGGCTCGCGCGTGGCGGTGGGGTGATAGATCAGCCGGTCGCGCAGCACATCGCCCAGCAGCTCGTGGCGGGGCAGCTCGTTTTCGATGAACTCCCGGTATGCCAGGTCTGCCACCTTGCGCACACCATGCGCCAGCACCACCTTGTCGAAACGCTCCCAGGTCTCCGGGTCCTGCACGATGCTGAGGAATGGCGCCAGGCCCGTGCCGGTGCCGAGCAGATACAGGTGCTTGCCGGGCTTCAGGTCATGGATGACAAGCGTGCCGGTGGGTTTGCGGCTGACCAGCACATCGTCGCCCACGCGCAGATGCTGCAGCCGCGAGGTCAGCGGTCCGTCCGGCACCTTGATGCTGAAGAATTCCAGATGCTCCTCCCAGTTCGGGCTGGCAATGGAATAGGCACGCAACAGCGGCCGCCCCTCCACGGGCAGGCCCAGCATCACGAAGTGGCCGTTCTCGAAACGGAACCCGGGGTCGCGCGTGGTGCGGAACGAAAACAGGCTGTCGTTCCAGTGATGCACGGAAATCACGCGTTCGTTTGCAGTTGCAGCCATCCGGCCCCCGGTCACCTTTCAAAAGGACCGCAAGGCTAAGCGCTTTTTTATGGCGAAAGAAGCAGCCGGCCGTGTATCCGTATAACAGATCGGAATATGGTCCGCCGGCGGCGTCAGCGCACCCGGTTGACGCGTACCCAGCCACTGCGGCCACCGCTGGTGCGGGCCATGCGGTAACCCCCGAGCTTGCCTTTCTCGATCTGGATGGTGTCGCCGGCCTTCACCTGGAACAGGCTGTCCATGTCCATCTGCTGCCACACCTGGCCGTTGTCCAGCGTCAGCATGTAGACATTGCGGCGGTATTCCTTCAGCTCCGAGACAACCGCAGTGAGGCTACTCGGGCCGGAGGTGGACGCCCGCTCCTTCTCCGACCGCTTCACGGTCTCATCGCCGAATTCCCGCTGCACAGGCGCCGCTTGCGGAGCCGGTGCCGGAGTTGCCCGCACCAGCGGGGCGGGCGCGGGCGCCACTGGGGAAGCCGCAGGCGCCGCCTCAGCGCCAGCGCTGCCCGCCGCCGCGCGGTCATAGCACACCAGCCGCTCGAGGCTGTCCTTGACCTGCGCGCAGCGACGTACGGCGTCCACCGATGGTTCAGCCGATGCCGCGAGGCTGCTGCCCAGGACCAGAGCTGCCGCCAGGATCATTCTTGTACGCATACGCACCCTTCCTGTTCCGGACTGCGACGCCTCAGGCGCGCGCCGCCGGTTTCTTGTCCCAGTCGGTCTTGCCGGCATCGGTACCCGCCACCGAATACAGCACCTGCGCATTGCGGGTCTTCTGGAAATCCTCCAGCGATTGTCCCCGCATGGCCGCGTAGATGTGCAGGTTGGTGGTGCCGACCACCGCACCGAGCTTCTCCAGCAGGAAGAAGATCACGCCGTAGTGGATCATGCCGCGCCAGTCGCGCTTGCGGACCAGCTCGCGTTCCTCCTCGGTGAGCTCGTGCTGCGCGAACAGCGGCTCCGGATCGGCGAGGAATTGCTTGCGGAATTCCGGGTGGATCAGCTCATGGATGAAGCGGTTCAGGCGGAAAGCCTTCACGCTGCGCTCGATGGTGTACGGATAAGTGCCTTCGATCTTCTCCAGCCCGTCGTACTGCTCGGTCATGCGCTTGCGATAAGCCTCGATGGGCTCATCCATGGGCTCATCCGACGCGTTCTCGAAGATCACGCTGGCGATCGGCGTCATCGACGGGAGGTAGTAGGTCTGGTGGGTCTTGGTCACCTTCTTCGACAATGCCGCGCGCATCAGCAGCCACATCACCACCTCGGCGCCCTCCATGCCACCCAGCCTGGCGTATTCGGCGATGGTGACCTTGGTGAGGCCTTCCGGATCCTTCTCCAGCCGTTCGAGGAACTCCATGTCCCAGGGCGTGTTGTTGAAGCCGCAGCGCTCGCCGTGGACCTGATGCGACAGACCACCGGTGCCCACGATGGCAACCTTGATGTCTTCCGGATACGACAGGATCGCCTTGCGCAGCGCCAGGCCCATCTTGTAGAAGCGCAGCGGCGTCGGCACAGGCGGGTTCAGCACGCCACACTGGAACGGGATCATCCTGCAAGGCCAGCCGTTTTCATGCGGCAGCAGCAGCGACAGCGGCGAGAACACGCCGTGGTCCAGGTCCTTGCCCTGGAAGTACGACAGGTCGAATTCATCTGCCACCAGGCCAGCCGCGATATGCGCGGCCAGCTTCGGGTCGCCCTTGATCGGCGGCAGCTTGCGCGGCCCACCACCCTCGTCCGCCGGACCATATTCCTCACCAACGCCCAGGGCGAAGTGCGAGTAGTGGTCCAGGAAGAACGAGGTGATGTGGTCGTTGAAGATATACAGCAGGACATCGGGCTTGCGATCAGCAAGCCACTCCTGCACGGGCTTATAGCCTTCGAAAATCGGCTTCCATACCGGGTCTTCCTGCTTCTTCGCGTCGAGCGCGAAGCCAATGGTCGGGGTATGGGATGTCGCGATGCCGCCGATGATCTGGGCCATTTCGTTCCTTGCCTGTGATGAAAAACTTCAGCGCCCTTCGGCAGCCTTGCGGGTGGCCTCGCCGGCGGCGGCGGCGTCACGCTCAGTGCGTGACTGCATGCCGAAGAACTGGCCATCGGCCAGCTTTGCGGAAATGACATAGCCACCCTCGGTGCCATCCTTGAAGGGCGCGGCGTTGACGGTGAGCGTATCGCCGACCTTCACCATCCCCTTGCGGTAGCCGGCACGATACATGTTGTTGGTGCTGTGGCCTTCAAAGCGCACGTTGTGGACCTTGCCCTTGTCGTCCTTCCACTCGATCACCAGCCGCATGTGCGGGTTGATGGCGGCGAAATCCATCACCTTGCCGGTGTAGGAGACCTGCCTGGCGAAATCGAACTGCACGGCGGAGTGATGGG
>JBEVNO010000023.1:0-19355 GCA_040508085.1 Steroidobacteraceae bacterium | reverse complement strand
TGTGGTCGACCGCCTCGAGGAACTGGGCTGGCTGCTGCGCCGTCGCAGCAACCATGACCGTCGGCGCTACGGCCTGTACCTGACTCCCGAAGGTGCGCGCCAAGTGCAGGTGCTGCGGTCACAGGCCGAAGAGGCAGAGTCCTTCGCGCGCGATATCTTCGCGCCCGACGAACTGAACCAGCTGCTCGGCCTGCTGTCCCGCCTGGGCTGAGATCCTGGCGCTGCCAGTACATCCAGATCGAGCGGTCTGGCTGTACTGGCACCTTCTCCCCGCTGGCACCCGCCAGCGTAACGTGCGGTTTGCCTTCCCTTGGCACCCAACGCACTGCGCTAACCGTTCAGCGAGTTACTCATAGCTACCTGATTATTACAGTGGCGATCGTGGGCCTGATAGCGACTGCTCAGACAGGTATTGCCCGGTAAGTAATGACTCAACCGGCCGTTTGGGGGAATAATGGACGGTCAAAAATAACGGGGTGTCTGCGGCATATGGGGTCAACACCAATGCAGGATGTGGACGGCATCATTGCGAATTTCGCCGATCGGCCAGGGCCTTTGCTGCCCATCCTGCATGCCATCCAAGAGTCGATAGGATATATCCCGCCCGAAGTGGTGGGTCGCATCGCTGTGGGGCTGAACCTGTCACGTGCGGAGGTGCACGGCGTCATCAGCTTCTACCATTACTTCCGGCAGCACGCGCCCGGGCGACATGTGGTGCAGCTGTGCCGCGCCGAGGCCTGCCAGGCGATGAACTGCGAGGCCACCGAATCACATGCCCGGCAGCGCCTGGGTATCGATTATCACGGCACTACGGTCGATGGAAAATTCTCTCTCGAGGCCGCCTACTGCCTCGGCAATTGCGCCGCGGGGCCGTCGATGATGATCGACAACAAGATCTACGGCCGCGTGACGCCGGCGCGATTCGATGAACTGCTGCAGCAGTGGGAGGCGATGCAGTGAGCCTGCGCGTCTACGTATCGCGCGACGCTGCCGCGCTCGCCCTCGGCGCGGATGAGACCGCCGCGGCGCTGCGTCAGGCCGCCCAGGCCGCAGGCCAGGACATCCAGCTCGTGCGGGTGGGCTCGCGCGGCATGGTATGGCTCGAGCCGCTGGTGGAAGTAGAGATCGGCGGCGAACGCATCGGCTACGGCCCGGTGGACGCGGCCGAGGTGCCGTCGCTGGTGGCGGCTGGTCTGTTCAGCGGCGCTGAACACGTGACCCGGCTGGGTGCAGTCGAGCAGCTGCCCTATATCGCACGGCAGGAAAGACTGACCTTCGCACGGGTCGGGATCATCGACCCCCTGGACCTCGACCAGTACATCGCCCACGGTGGCTACGAGGGTCTGCGACGCGCGCTTCCGATGTCTGGTGCCCAGGTGGTGCAGGAAGTCACCGATGCTGGACTGCGGGGCAGGGGCGGGGCCGCGTTTCCAACCGGCATCAAGTGGAAGACCGTCCTCGACCAGGTGGCCGACCAGAAATACGTGGTGTGCAACGCCGACGAGGGGGACTCGGGAACCTTTTCCGATCGCATGCTGATGGAGGGTGACCCGTTCACCCTCATCGAAGGCATGACCATCGCCGGTACTGCGGTGGGCGCAACGCAGGGTTTCATCTATCTGCGCGCCGAATACCCGCATGCCGCGGCCACATTGCGCGAGGCGATCGTGGTGGCGAAGCAGCGTGATTACCTGGGCCGCAATGTACTGGGCAGCGGCAAGGCCTTCGAGCTGGAGGTGCGCATGGGCGCCGGCGCCTATGTGTGCGGCGAGGAGACCTCGCTGCTGGAAAGCCTGGAAGGCAAGCGCGCCGAGGTGCGCCCGCGCCCGCCGCTGCCGGCCATCAAGGGGCTGTTCGGAAAGCCCACCATCATCAACAACGTGATCTCGCTGGCGAGCCTGCCAGTCATCCTGGCCAGGGGCGCCGCTTTCTACAAGGACTATGGCATGGGCCGCTCGCGCGGCACGCTGCCCATCCAGCTGGCCGGCAACATCAAGCATGGCGGCCTGGTGGAGAAGGCCTTCGGCGTGACACTACGCGAGCTGCTGTACGACTTCGGCGGTGGCTCGGCATCCGGCCGGCCGATCCGCGCCGTGCAGGTGGGCGGCCCGCTGGGCGCCTACATTCCGGAGTCTGATTTCGACACACCGCTGGACTACGAGGCCTTCACGGGCATCGGTGCGCTGGTCGGGCACGGCGGCATTGTCGCCTTCGACGACAGCGTGGACATGGCCCGCATGGCGCGCTACGCGATGGAATTCTGCGCGGTTGAATCGTGCGGCAAGTGCACGCCCTGCCGCATCGGTTCGACGCGCGGCGTCGAGGTGATGGACCGCATCATGCAGGGCGGGGCCGATCGCAGCGCCGACATCCAGCTGCTGACCGACCTGTGCGACACCATGCAATACGGCTCGCTGTGTGGCCTGGGCGGCATGACCCCGTTCCCGGTGATGAGCGCACTGAAACATTTTCCCGAAGATTTCTCCCGCAATCGCCTGCAACCGCAGCTCGCTGCGGCCAAGCAGTAACGGCCAAATACGTAACGGAGAGGCAGCATGTACTCCCTGGACCACCACGATCACGGCACCCCGGAAGCCGACGGCGCACCGGTCACCCTCATCATCGACGGCGCCGAAGTCACCGTGCCAGCGGGCACTTCGGTGATGCGCGCCGCTGCCGCAGCCGGCACCGCCATCCCGAAGCTGTGCGCCACCGATACGCTGAAGGCCTTCGGATCCTGTCGCGTATGCCTGGTCGAGATCGAAGGCCAGCGCGGCTTCCCGGCTTCCTGCACCACGCTGGTCGCTGCCGGCATGAAGGTGAAGACCGAGAGCGAGCGGCTGCAGAAACTGCGCCAGGGCGTGGTCGAGCTGTACATGTCCGACCATCCGGAGCAGGACTTCGCTGGCGGCCGCAGCGAGTTGCGCCAGGTGGCCGCCAAGCTCGGGCTCTCCACCACCACGCGCTATGGCGCGGACGGGCAGACGCATCTGGAGGCCTGCAGGGACGAGAGCAATCCCTATTTCAGCTTTGATCCGGCGGCCTGCATCGTGTGCTCGCGCTGCGTGCGCGCCTGCAATGAAGTGCAGGGCACGTTCGCGCTGACCGTGCAGGGTCGCGGTTTCGAATCGCAGATCGTCGCCAGCCAGAATGAAGGGTTCAAGGAATCCGAGTGCGTATCCTGTGGCGCCTGCGTGGAATCCTGCCCTACCGGTGCGCTGACGGAAAAGACCATGCAGCAGGCCGGCCAGCCGGTCGAAGCCGTGAAGACCACCTGCGCCTATTGCGGCGTGGGCTGCTCCTTCGTGGCCGAGGTGAAGGACAAGGAAGTGGTACGTATGGTGCCGGACCGCGACGGTGGCGCCAACCGCGGCCATGCCTGCGTGAAGGGCCGCTTCGCCTATGGCTACGCCACGCATGGCGACCGCATCACGAAGCCGATGATCCGTGCCCGGATCTCCGATCCATGGCGCGAAGTCAGCTGGGATGAGGCGTTCCAGTATGCGGCTGCCGAGTTCCGCCGCATCCAGCAGAAGTACGGCCGCTTCTCCGTGGGTGGCATCACCTCGTCCCGCTGCACCAACGAGGAAGCCTTCCTCGTGCAGAAGCTGATCCGTGCCGCGCTTGGCACCAACAATGTGGATACCTGCGCGCGGGTGTGCCATTCCCCCACCGGCTATGGCCTCGGGCAGACGCTGGGCACTTCCGCCGGCACGCAGAACTTCGACTCGGTGATGAAATCCGACGTCATCCTGGTCATCGGCGCCAACCCCACTGATGGCCATCCGGTGTTCGGTTCGCGCATGAAGCGCCGCCTGCGCGAAGGCGCCAAGCTGATCGTGGCCGACCCGCGCGAGATCGATCTGGTGCGCTCGGCGCATGTGCAGGCCGACTACCACCTGCAGCTGCGACCGGGCACCAATGTGGCGCTGATCAATTCACTGGCGCATGTGATCGTCACGGAAGGGCTGGTCGATGAGAAGTTCGTGGCGGAACGCTGCGAGCCGGCCCCGTTCCAGCGCTGGAAGGATTTCGTCTCGCAGGCGAAGTACTCGCCCGAGGCCATGGAAGCCGTGACCAGCGTGCCGGCCCGGCATGTGCGCCAGGCTGCCCGCCTGTTCGCCACTGGCGGCAACGGCGCCATCTATTACGGCCTGGGTGTGACCGAGCACAGCCAGGGCAGCACCATGGTGATGGGCATCGCCAACCTCGCCATGGCCACCGGCAACATCGGCCGCGAAGGCGTGGGCGTGAACCCGCTGCGTGGCCAGAACAATGTGCAGGGTGCCTGCGACATGGGCTCGTTCCCGCACGAGCTGGCGGGCTACCGTCACATCTCCGATTCGGCCGTGCGCGCAGTGTTCGGCGCGGAATGGGGCGTGACGCTCGATGCCGAGCCGGGCCTGCGCATACCCAACATGCTCGAGGCCGCCGTAGAGGGCAGTTTCAAAGGCATCTACATCCAGGGCGAGGATCCGGCGCAGTCGGATCCGAACACCCAGCACGTCACCGCCGGCCTCGCTGCGATGGAGTGCGTGATCGTGCAGGACCTGTTCCTGAACGAATCCGCCAAGTACGCGCATGTGTTCTTCCCTGGCACCTCCTTCCTCGAAAAGGACGGCACCTTCACCAATGCCGAGCGCCGCATCCAGCGGGTGCGCAAGGTGATGGACCCGCTGCCGGGTCTGGCCGACTGGGAAGTGACGGTACAGTTCGCCAAGGCACTGGGTTACGAGATGCCTTACAGCCACCCCTCGGAGATCATGGACGAGATCGCGCGCCTGACGCCGACCTTCACCGGGGTGAGCTATGCCAAGCTCGACGCCGAGGGCAGCGTGCAGTGGCCGTGCAATGACAAGACCCCGCATGGCACGCCGACCATGCACATCGACCAGTTCGTGCGTGGCAAGGGGCGCTTCTTCGTCACCGAGTACGTGCCCACCCAGGAGAAGGTGAATGCGAAGTTCCCGCTCATCCTGACCACCGGGCGCGTGCTCTCCCAGTACAACGTCGGTGCGCAGACGCGGCGCACGGCGAATGTCGAGTGGCATGGCGAGGATCGTTTTGAGATCCACCCGCACGACGCCGAGGATCGCGGCATCGCCACGGGCGACTGGGTGGGCGTGAACAGCCGCGCCGGCACCACGGTGCTGCGGGCCTTCGTCACGGAGCGGGTGCAGCCCGGCGTGGTCTATACCACGTTCCATTTCCCGGAATCCGGCGCCAACGTGATCACCACCGAGAACTCGGACTGGGCAACGAACTGCCCCGAATACAAGGTGACCGCGGTGCAGGTCACCAAGGTGAAGCAGCCCTCGGAATGGCAGCAGCGCTTTGCTGAGACCAACCGGGAACAGCAGGAGCTGCTGAAGCAGGCGCGGGCATCCGCGGGCAATTGAGCAGGTCGCTGGAGGAGCCGACCGGCATCGTCGAGGTGGCGGTGCGGCGCTGGCGCGATGGCAGCTGGGAGAATGCGGACGACCTGGTGGCCGACGAGGTGCCGGTCGCGCTGACGTTCAACTCCATTCCGCATGTGGTGATGCTGGCGACGCCCCGCGATCTGGAAGACCTCGGGCGCGGCTTCGCCTTCACCGAAGCGCTGGTCGCGCACCCCAGTGAGATCCGCGCCACCGAACTCAAGCACGATGGTGACGCGCTGGAGGTGGCCCTGTCGGTGCCGCAGGAGAGACTGGTGGCGCTGCTCACCCAGCGTCGCAATCTCACTGGCCGTACCGGTTGCGGGGTGTGCGGCGCCGAGACCATTGCCGAGGCTATCCGCCGGCCCGGGCCAGTGGCCGCGGGCGGGAGCATTGCGCGCGAGCTGCTGGCCAGGGCCCTGCGCGAAATGCGCGACTGGCAGCAATTGAATGCCGCCACCGGCAGTCTGCACGCCGCTGCCTGGGTGAGCTGGCAGGGGGAGATCAGGCTGGTGCGGGAGGATGTCGGGCGCCACAACGCGCTGGACAAGGTCATCGGCGCGCTGCTTGCTGCGGGCGCCGACCGCGCCGATGGTTTCCTGCTGGTGACCAGCCGCGCCAGTTACGAGATGGCGCAGAAAACTGCCACCGCAGGGGTGCGCATGCTGGTGGCGGTGTCAGCGCCCACGGCGCTGGCCGTGCGACTGGCTGATGAGGCGGGCCTTACCCTGGTCGGGTTCGCGCGGGATACGCAACAAGTGGTCTATACGCATCCGGAACGAGTGACATGAACATCGAGCATCTGGTCAGCATGGCCAACGACATCGGCAATTTCTTCGACGGCGAGTACGGGCTGCAGGAATCGCCGACCAACATTGCGCTGCATATCTCGAAATTCTGGGATCCGCGCATGCGCTCGCAGATCATCGCCCACCTGGCCGCAGGCGGAGCAGGGTTGTCGCCCTCGGCGTTGGCGGCTGTGCGCACACTGGCGCCGCCGCCGCCGCGCACCTGAGGCGTCCGGGTTGCACAGGTTACACTCCACACTCAGGCTGCAAGCGCGGAGCAACGCCATGACGGATGCCGGCCTGACGCGCCGCGAGATGATCACTGCGGCAGGAGCTGCAGCGCTGCTGCCAGCCTTGCCTGCCGTCTCTGTGGCGGCCGGTCGGCCCGCGCCGTCATCCGCCTCCGCCACGCCGTTCGCGGCCACGCTGCTGCTGGGCTCCTCGAATGCGGGGCAGGGGAATCACCGCTGGGCTCCCATAGCGGCCGGTGAGATCACTGGCGGCCCGTTACAGGGCAGGGTGGAGTCGGGGCGCCTGGACTGGCATGTGGACCCGGCAAGTGGCGCCGTCGCGGCCACCGCAACTTGCCGCATACGTCGCCCGGACGGCACCTTGGTGGAACAGCGGTGTGGGGATCTTGGCGCCAGCCGCGTCGAGAATGGCCTGATCTCGGTACGTGCAATGCCGGGCGCGGGACAGCAGGCCCGCGAGGTCTGAGCTTCATTGCCCCGTGGCGGTTTCGATGAGTCGCGCCGTGCCGGCGTCTGTGCACCACAGGTAGGCCAATTGGCCATGGTGCGCGGCGAGCCGCCTGGCTTGTGCCTCTGGCAGACCTGGAACCAGCACGCTGGTTTCGACAGGCCATTCGCCCCGCGGGTCCACGTTGCGCGCCGCCACTACAGTGCAGCCAAGTGCGACCAGCTCCTGGCGAAGCGCTTCCTGCGCCGCACAGTTCGCGGCAGCAGCGCGCCGCAGCGCGCCGGGGTTGAAGGCCGTCAGGACCGCGGCATGAGGCTGTCCCGCGCTGTGCAGCAGCTGCCGCAAGGGCTCGCTATGCACGTCGACCAGCAACACGAATTCACCCGCCGGCGCCAGCACATGGTAGTGCGTGGATCTGAAGGCCGCCTCCAGGGCTGCGTCCACGCCCGGCCCGCTTCGCGCTTCGCGCGCTGCTACGCCGCCGGGCCAGTCGGCTTGCGCAATGCCGCCGCCTGCGCAGCGAGTCTGGTGATGGCTGACCAGTCGCCGGCGGCGATCTGCGCCTGGGGCACAACCCATGAACCGCCGACGCAGCGCACATTCGGCAGCGCCAGGAATTCGGCGGCGTTGTCCTGATGGATGCCGCCCGTAGGGCAGAAGCCGACATCCGGAAACACTGAATGCAATGCCTTGAGCATGCCGATGCCACCGGCCTGCTGTGCCGGAAACAGCTTGCAGAAACGGAAACCTGCTTCGCGCGCCGCCATCAGCTCGCTGGGCGTCATCACGCCCGGCAGGAACGGAAAGGAAACCTTATGGCTGGCGTCGATCAGCGCTGGCGTGAGGCCGGGTGCCACGCCGAATTGCGCCCCGGCATTGGCCGAGGCGGTGAAATGCGCCGCTGTGGACAGCGTGCCCACTCCAACGACGGCGTCGGGAATCGCGCGCCGGATCGCCTCGATGGCGGCGAGCCCTGCGGTGGTGCGCAGCGTGATTTCAAGAACGGGCAAGCCGCCAGCCACCAGTGCCTCGGCCAGCGGCAGGGCATGCGCGATATCGTGGATGACGATGACCGGGATGACCGGTGCACGCGCCATGATGCTGGCCAATGGATCAGCGACGGTGTTCATGGATTGCAGGTCCTGGCGCCGGATTCGGCATCGGTGGCATGGGCGCGGAAGCCCGCAAACAGCTCGCGGCCGCTGCCGAAGGTTGGCAACTGCGGCGAGATGGCTGGCTGGCGCGCGGCGAATTCTGCGGCGTCCACCAGCACCGCGAGGGTACCCGCATTGGCGTCCAGGCGGATCAGGTCACCGTCGCGCACGCGCGCCAAGGGGCCGCCATTGATGCTCTCGGGTGACACATGGATCGCGGCAGGCACCGTGCCGGAAGCCCCGGACATGCGGCCGTCCGTCACCAGCGCCACGCGATAGCCCTTGCCCTGCAGCACCGAGAGGGGCGGCGTGAGCTTGTGCAGCTCCGGCATGCCGTTGGCGCGCGGGCCCTGTTCGCGCACCACCACGACCACATCCCGCGACAGTTCGCCGGCCTTGAAGGCCGCCGCCACCTGCAGCTGGTCGGTGAATACGCGCGCGGGTGCTTCAACCAGCTGGTGTTCGCTCCTGACGGCGGATACCTTGATGACGGCGCGGCCCAGATTGCCGCGCAGCAGCTTCAGCCCGCCATCTGCACTGAAGGGCTCCTTAGCGCTGCGCAGCACTTCGGTATCGCGGCTGTCCATGGGTAGCTCACGCCACGCCAGGCCGCGTTCGCCAAGGTGGGGCTCGAGGGCGTATGCAGACAGACCCTTGCCCATCACCGTCTGCACGTCCTCGTGCAGCAGCCCCGCCGCAATCAGTTCGCGGATCAGGAAGGCCATGCCGCCTGCAGCGTGGAAATGGTTCACATCGGCCTTGCCATTCGGGTAGATGCGCGCCAGCAGCGGTACCACGTCCGACAGGTCGTTGAAATCGTCCCAGTTGATGCTGATGCCGCAGGCGAAGGCCATCGCCACCAGGTGGATGGTGTGGTTGGTGGAACCGCCGGTGGCCAGCAGCCCCACGATGGCGTTGACGATGCTGCGCTCGTCGATCACCTGCGACAGGGGCAGATAGCCCCCGGCGGGCGCGCTCATCGCCGCGGCGCGGTGCGTGGCTGCAATGGTCAGCGCATCGCGCAACGGCGTGTTGGGGGTAACGAAGGCGGCGCCGGCCATGTGCAGCCCCATGATCTCCATCATCATCTGGTTGCTGTTGGCAGTGCCGTAGAAGGTGCAGGTGCCCGCATCGTGGTAGCTGGCGGATTCGGCGGCCAGCAGTTCGTCGCGCGTCGCCTGGCCCTGCGCGTACAGGTTGCGGATGCGGGATTTCTCCGGGTTCGACATGCCCGAACCCATCGGGCCGCTGGGCACGAACACCGTGGGCAGGTGTCCGAAGGACATGGCGCCGATGAACAGTCCCGGAACGATCTTGTCGCAGATTCCCAGCAGCAAGGCCGCATCGAACATGTTGTGCGACAGCGCGATGGCGGTGCCCATGGCGATGGCATCGCGACTGAACAGGGACAGTTCCATGGAGTCCGTGCCCTGGGTGACGCCATCGCACATGGCAGGCACGCCGCCCGCGAACTGCGCTACCGCGCCAACTTCCCGCGCCGCTGCGCGGATCAGTGGGGGGTAGCGCTCATAAGGCTGGTGCGCGGACAGCATGTCGTTGTACGCCGAGACGATGGCCAGATTCGGCCAGGGCTTGGTCCGCAGTGCCTCCTTGTCGGGCCCCGCCGCCGCGAAACCATGCGCAAGATTGGCGCAGCCATGGTGGGAGCGGGTGGTGCCGTCGTGCAGGGCAGCCTGCATGCGCGCGAGGTAGTCGCTGCGGGCGGGGCGGCTGCGCTCGATGATCCGTTCGGTGACTGCGGCAACTATTGGATGTAAGGGAACGCTCACTTCACTCATTGGGTGACACTAGGCAAGCACTCGGCGATTGTCCATTGCCATCGCTTTGACAACAATGAGCCCATGATCCTACAACGCTTTGAAACTGCGGACGCCGCCTCCGGGGCCCTGGCCAGCCAGGTGATTGCAGCCCTGCGCATGGGGCTGGGGTGGCGCCAGTCCGCGAGCCTGGCCGTGGCCGGCGGCCGGACGCCGGTGGCGCTGTTCCGGCTGCTGAGCGAGGCCGAGCTCGACTGGTCGCGGGTGGGCGTGACGCTGACGGACGAACGCTGGGTTGCCGAGGACCAGCCAGGCAGCAATGGCGCGCTGGTGCGAGCAACACTGCTCGCCGGCCGCGCTGGCGCCGCGCGCTTCGTGCCGCTGTTTGACGGGCAGCCGCTGGCGGGCGCCACGCAGGCAGCGTGGGAACGCGTGCGGGAGCTGCCGCTGCCCTTCGACGCGGTGGTGCTGGGCATGGGTGAGGATGGCCACTTCGCGTCGCTCTTCCCCGGCAATGCCAACCTGCCCGCAGCGCTGGATGCCGCCACCGCGCCGGGCTGCGTGGCCATGCGGGCGCCAGTCGCGCCCGGCGAACGCATTTCCCTCAATCTCGCCGCCCTGTTGCAGACGCGACGGCTGTTTCTGCAGGTGACGGGTGCGGCCAAGCTGGAGTTGTTGCTGGCTGCAGCCCGCGCAGAGGGTACACAGTGGCCAGTGACGACGCTGCTCGCCCAGCGGCATCCCGAGCCGGAGATCTTCTGGGCTCCCTGAAAGCAATAGGGCCCCGACGATAGGCAGGCCCGCCGCGCGCCGCGCGTCCGGGGCGCAGGGTACACTTCGCGGACAAGTGCAGGCTGAACCTGCCGACAAACAAGCGGGGAAATCATGAAGCCACTGGCAATCGTTCTGGCTGCGTTCGCGTCTGCGGTCGCCCTGTCCCTGCCGGCTGCGGAGACCGGCTGCGATCGGGATCGCGCCTGCCTCGCGCAGGTGATGGATGGCTACCTGCAGGCGCTGCTGAAGCACGATGCGACGCAGCTGGCCACCACGCGCAATGTGAAGTACACCGAGAACGGCGTGCGTATCGCAATGGGTGACGGCCTGTGGCAGACCGCCAGCGCCATGCCCACATACCGTCTCGATGTGATCGACGAGGAAGAAGGGCAGGTCGGACTGCTCGGCCGCATCAGCGAAAATGGGAACAACAACTGGTATGGCGTGCGGCTGCGGGTGGAGCCGGACCGCAAAGTGTCGGAGATCGAAGTGCTGGTGAACCGCAGCATCAGCAGTGCGGCGCCCGGCCCTGCAGGCGGCGCACCACCACGACAGAACAGCGCGCCCCATCCGCTGATGGCCGAGGTGATCCCGGCTGCAAAGCGTCTGCCGCGCGGCGAGCTCGCCCGCATCAGCGACACATACTTCACGGGCATCGATACCGAGCTGACTTCGCGTGGCGTGCCGTTCTCTCCGCAGTGCCAGCGGCGCGAGAACGGCACCATCACGGCCAACAACCCGGATGCACCAAAGGGCTCGATGGCGTGGTTCGACTGCAAGACGCAGTTCGACACCGGCTTCCAGGTGATCGTCACCGACATCCGCGAGCGGCGCTTTGAAGTCGTCGACCGCACCACGGGGCTGGCATTTGGCTGGGGCTACTTCGACCACAATGGCACCCCCGCCAGGATGTCGCGCACGCCCGACCATGAAATGGTGGATGTGGCGCCCACGTTCCGGCAGCCGTTCTCGTTCTACATCGCGGAAGTCTTCAAGGTAGTGGACGGCCAGATCAGGCAGATCGAGGCAGTGCTCACGACCGTGCCGTATCAGATGGAATCAGGTTGGTAAGGAGAATGGACATGAAGAAATGGATGCTGCTTGCCCTGCTGGCGAGTGCCGCTGCCGCGCAGTCCGCAGAGCCCCGACCCACCGGCGGAACCTTCACGGCGCCGCCGCCGGATCGCGTGCCGGTCTGCACGCGCGCCTCGCTGCAGGCTGCAGTGGACAGCTACGTGGAAGGGCAGCGCACCGGCAATCCCCGCAAGATGGCCCTGGCCGCCAATGCCCGCCTGCTGCAGGACATGGCGCCGGTGGAAGCTGCGCAGGGGCTGTGGAACAAGGCGCTGCCCATCGCCTATACGCAGAGCGTACTCGATGCGAAGCGCTGCAAGACCTTCACGGAGATCGTGGTGACCGAGGGAACTCCGTATGTGATCGGTACCCGCCTGTACGTGGACGAGGATCGCATCACGCGCATCGACAGCCTGGTGACCACCACCGGTGACTGGCTCTTCAACGCCAACAACTATGCGAAGGTGTCAAAGCGCGAGAACTGGGCGGTGCTGCCAGCTGGCAAGCGCAGCAAGGCGCAGGACATGATCAATGGCGCCAATTCCTACCTGGACCTGTTCGCAGACAAGCTGGTCGAGGCGCCATGGGGCAGCCCCTGCGAGCGGCTTGAAGGCGGCGCGTATACGAACGTGAAGGGCGACCCGGCCTCCTCCTGCAAGGTGGGCATCCCCAATGGCGTGCTGTACATCGTCAACCGCGACTATCTCGTGGATGAGGAGAAGGGTGTGGTGCAGATCTTCTGCCGCTTCGGCAACAGCCAGAACGGCATGCCGGATTCGCACATGTTCCGCTACGAGAGTGGCAAATTCCGCTATGTGCATACCCTGAGCGTGTCGGCGGCGAAGAATTCGCCACAGATTGCGGACTACGACCTCAAGTAGGGGCCACCACAGTCCAACAAGGCCCGGGGGCCGCGGCCCGGGCCTCGCAGTTACGGCTTGGCGCGGGGATCCTTCTCGCCCAGGCCGGGATAGAATACCGCGCGGTTGGGCTGGGATTCATTGAAGACCTTGCGCTGCTTGAACAGCCAGCGTCCATTGACGCGCACCAGCTCGTCCTCGTAGTGGCCGAAGTACAGGATCTGCACATCCTTCTGCGGCGTCTTGTTGGTGAATGCGAACCAGTAGGCGATGGTGCGGGCCTTGTCGCCGTCCACATCGATGACATGGTTGATGATCTGGTGGCGGGAACGCAGGCGTGAATTGGCGCCCTCAGGCACCGCGTCGCGCGAGGCTCCGCCGACGAAGCCAGACATGGCTTTGCGGATGGCCGCCTTGCCGTGCTCCACGCCATATACCCATTCGAGCACGCCGTCGTCGGCCCAGGTGGTCATCACGGTCTCGATGTCGCCGGCGTCCACCGCAATCATGTAGCGATTGGAGAGGTTCTCGATCAGTGCCCTGTCATTGGCGTAATCGGCACGTGCGAGGTCGGCCCCGAGTGTGGCTGCCAGGGCGATGGATGCAACCAGCCATTTGCTGTTCATGATGACTTCCCCGTCCTTTGTATGAATTGGAGTACCGGTCCGGTCAATGAAGTGTCCGCGGTTCCGACGCCATAGATTTCCGACAGATGGGAATGGCCGGGCAGCAGCACATGATCCAGCGGCCTGCCGGCCGCCGCGCGTGCCGCCACCAGCCTTTCGCTGTCGATGATGAAATCCGCGCGGTCGAGCCCGGCCCAGGTGACCAGCAGTGGAGTGACAGTGCGGAGCAGGCCGGGGAGCGATGACATGCCGGGGTAGAGCGCGACGTCGGTGCCGTAATAGACGCCCCAGCGTGCCGCGACTCCCTCGAGCGTAGTGTCATAGATCCCGGAAGTGAGGATGGCGCCCGCGATCTCCGGCCGGGCGCTGTCGGCGACGAAGCGGGCCACGTGCCCGGCACCGGCCGAGTGGCCCCACAGGAAGATCCGATCAGGGTCGCCACCGTAGCCGCGCGCGTGGTGGCGCAGGTGCTGCACCAGGCGCTGCATGTCCTGGCTGCCCGCAGGGAAGGGAAACTGCGGCGCCAGGCGATAGTTCACCGTGATTCCGATGCAGCCGTGCATGGCGCCCCAGCGGCCGACATTGTCGTAGAAGGGAGAGCCCTCGGTGAACTTCGCGCCGCCGCGGAAACCGCCGCCATGCACGAAGGCGACCAGCGGCAGGAGTGCCTCGCTGCCGTGCCCGGCAGAGCCGGTAAAAACATCCAGCCTGTGCCGTGCGTCGGGACCGTAGGGGACGTCCCTGGCGATATCGACCGCAGCCGGGTCTGCGGCGTGCAGCGGCGCATACAGGGCGGGCGTGCGCTGGATGTCGATCACCGGACCGATGTCGCGCAGTTCCGCAGCGATCTGCGCGAGCCTTGCCTGCGTATCCATGCGCCGCTCAGGTAAGCGGCAGTTCGCTGGCGTCGGCCCACACGCCATGCACCTGTGGACTGATGCGGAAGGGCAGCACTACGCGTGCCACGTCGCCATCAGCCAGATGCTGCGCGTCGGCGATCACCAGTTCAGCGCGGCGCTCGGCGAGGTTCTCGGCCACTCCCACCAGATAGCCATCGCCTTCGCCGCCGCCTCTTCGCGGCACGAAGCTCGGTTCCTGCAGGTTGTGGGTGGCGCCCGCGTAATAGCGCTCGAGACGGCCAGTGGCGAGGTCGAAGCGTCCGTAGCTGTTGGTTACCGAGGCCGGCGCGCTGCTGCCGATGCGGGCGCGGTCCAGCGGCCGCTCCGTGTCGCTGAATCCGGTGAAGGCATAGCGGGTTGGCAGCGACAGCACGCGCGGATCGACCTTTCCCAGGTCCGACACCTGCATGGGCCAGAGGATTTCCTCGGTCCAGGTGTCCTTGCGGGAGTTCATGTCCAGCGTGATCTTGCGGATGAAGGCGCGGGCACCGGCGGGATTCCATGGCTTGCCGTCCACCGGCGGGAAGAACGGGAAGAAGTTCGAATCCCAGAATGGCGCATACAGGGTGATCCGGCCATTCTTCTCATCCTGCGCATTGAAGGTGTGCATCAGGCAGCGCAACGGGCCCTTGAACCAGCGCATGTCCCTCGCATCACCATCGCGGGGCAATACGCCGATCATCGCGGGCTTGGTGTCGTCCCAGCCCCAGTGCACCTTGCCCGCCAGCAGCCGCTCGCGACTGCTGACGTAACCGCCGAACGGTATCAGTACGTGCTTCTGGGTGATGGCCATGTCGTGGATGACGCTGACATAGGGCACCTTGGTGCGTACTTCGCGCTGCACATTGCCAGCGCGATCGTGCGTACAGATCCACAGGTCGTCGCTGGCAAGGCCAGTGGCCTCGTACCCGAACGAGATCATCTGTCCTGAAACCGGGTCGAGCTTCGGGTGTGCGGTGAAGGTCTGGCTCTGCCATTTGCCCTGGAAATCCCACGGACCGATGGTTGCAAGCGTATTCGGATCGAGCTGATGCGGCAGCCCGTCTTCTTTCAACGCGAACAGTTTCCCGCCCTGCACCAGCGGCGAGGTATTGGCCACCGTGCGCAGGTTCGGGCGTGCCGCATCGCGGATGGAAGGATCATCCGTATAGGGATTGCGGTAGTAGCCGTACAGCTGGCGTCGCGCCTTGCGCAGTTGCTGCAGACGGTGGGTCTCGACCCAGCGGCCCCGGTAGTCGACCTTGCCGCCTTTGAAGCGGAACATGCTGGCGTAACCATCGGCGTTCAGTACGGCGTCATCCGCAAAGCTCGGCGGGTAGAACCACTCGTAGCCCACGCGGTAGAACGCGCCTTCCAAGTCTGCCGGGATCTTGCCGAGCACTTCGCAGTCGTCGATGCTGGCGTCGAAGCGCAGCGGCGCATTGCGGGGTGCCGCGGCGGGCGGCGCGGTGGCGCTGCCAGTTGCCGCGGCGTTTTCCGGCGCGGTGGCGGCTGCGGCGGCGGCGCTGCCCGCTGCCACGAGCGAGCCGGCGGATGCCGCCAGGAAGGCGCGGCGATTCATTTCTTCCACGGCGACTCCATGTTGTAGGGAGCGCCGATGAACACGGCCTGCACGCTGGTGATGTGATCGTCGTTGATCTTGAACATCTCGAGGAAGGCCCAGGTGTGGGGCTCGCGATAGGGTGAGCGGCGCGTGGTGCCGTCGGTCAGCGTGTAGTTGTCCATGACGCCCTTGTGGTCGATGAAGCCCCGGCTCATTACTACCTGCCGCTCCTCGTCCACCAGCAGATGTTCGCGCCGCACGCGGTTGTTGAAGGCGTAGTAACCCAGCCTGAAGCCCTTCTCGATCTCCGGGAACAACCGGCCATTCTCGATGCGCTGCGCATCAGCGGCGAAGCGGGTGCCGCGGATCTCGCCGGTGTTGTTGTTCAGGGTGTTGAAGTAGCCGTCGGCGTGCGGAATCAGCCGGGCGCGTGGCGCACGCTGGGCCACCGGTACTGTGGCCGAGAAGTTCGGATCGGGCTGGTATTTTTCGATGTCGCCGATTGGCGTGGGTGGGCCAGACAGGTTGCGGACCGTGGAGATCATGTGCTCGATCTGGCTGATGCGGCCATCCTCGATCTTCAGGCGAATGGCCAGGAAGCCGGGTGTGTCGTTCTGCCAGATTGCGGTGTAGATGCCCACCTGGCCGGTCCTGGCGTCGGAGATCGTGACGGCCGGCCCGACCTCGCGGGTGATGGTGTCCCAGCTGGCGTCGGGGAAGGTCATCAGCACGCCGTTCTCGCTGAAACGCACCTGCTTTGCCAGGGGCAGCAGGCCGGGCTCGTGGCGCACATAAGCGGTGCGGTACTGGTCGCCGATGCGTTCCAGACAGGTCTTGTCGCAATGCTCGCGCGCGAACGTAACGGGGGCCCACAGGAGCAGGGCTCCCCAAGTTGCACCGAAGCCCGACTTCAGCAGGCGCATGATGTGACCCCCGGCCTGGCGCTGATCAGGGTATTCGCCGCCGGCCGTTGGCGACGATAGCAAGAGCCACCCAACGACGCCACCGTTCGCGACCCGGTGCCGTGTGACGCAGCCGGCCCCGGGTTCCCGGTGAGCCTATGATGTTCCGGTGCCTTATGATTGAGCTTGGCAGGAGATGAAATGATTCGACAGAGTTCCAAGTCCGGCTGGGTTCCGATCGCTATGGTGGCGCCCACCGCCTGTGCCCTGCTTCTGGGTGCGGCATCCTGTGAGCGCATGACGGCAGCAGCCGCTCCAGGCGCGCCGCTCGCTGCGAGATGGACCCGGGCCGCCGACGAGGACAGCACCTTCACCCTGCAGTCCCCTGCCAAAGTGCGATATGGCGCCGGTGACAGATGGGCCGCAAGAGATTTTGCTGTAGGTGAAGTGGACTGCAGCAACGCCGTTTTTGGGGACCCGGCACCTGGAGTAGCCAAGACCTGTGAAGTCGTTCCGACGTCTGCTGTAGCTGAGGCATCGCCCGCGACACAGAGCCCGGCCGCGTTGGGTCTCGCCCCCGTCCCGGCGCCACCCAACAGGAATCGAGATCAGATCTACACAAGCTTGCGCGTGCGGGCCTCGCAAATGCGGCCGTCATCGCCGGGCGACGGCACCGGGTCTTTCCGCAACCCTTGCAACTATTCCCACATGGGCTTCGATGATCCCATTCTGTTCGCTGGCAAGCCGGGCGCCTCCCATCTGCACGTATTCTTTGGCAACACCAGTACCGATGCCTATACGACGACAGAGAGCCTGTTCAAGGCAAAGTCCTCGACCTGCGCAGGCGGCGTAGCGAACCTGTCCGCATACTGGATTCCCGCGCTGGTGGATATGTCAACGCAGGCCGCGATGATTCCCAACTCGTTTCTGTTCTACTACAAGAGCGGCTACAACAAGATCCCACTGTCGAAAATCCGCCCTCTGCCAGAGGGCCTGCGCATGATCGCGGGTAACAGGACCACGCAGGCCAGCGAGATCAGGAGTTGGACCGGTTCGCCCAATCTCGGCGACGTGCACCACAGGTTCGCGTGCAATGGCGGGCAGAAGCAACAGTCAATTCCGGCCGGCTGCAACGGTGAACTGAGCATTGAACTGGAGTTCCCCAACTGCTGGGACGGGGTGAACCTGGGATCGGCGGACGGGCGTGCGCATATGCGTTATTCCGGCGGAGATGTCTGCCCTGGATCGCACCCGGTGCCCCTGCCGGTGATTTCGCTCAACGTGGGATATGCCGTCAATGCTACACAGGTGCTGCGGCTCTCTTCCGACAACTACAGCCTGAAGAGGCCTGGCGGCTATTCGATGCATGGCGACCTGTGGGTCCGCTGGACTGAAGGCATAGCCGAGACATGGACGGACAAGTGCGTGCGGGCACCGATGGACTGTCACGCTTATCTGACAGGCGACGGCCGCGAGCTGTACTAATTCGCGAACGTGTTCCGCATTCGCTTCCGCTGGCAATAGCAACCATCAGATGATGGGCTGCTTGGCAACTATCACTCTCTGGCGTAAACCCGCATGCACTCGTACTTGAGTGCGCTCGGTGCCAATGCGGCGAGGGGCATGTAGAAGGCGGTCATTGCCTTGCTCGGCCTCGGGAATGGGCCATTGGCGTGTGCATAGGTGTTGTCCCAAACCTCACCCATACCGTTGATCCAATCGGGCGTGAACTGGCTGATGAAGCCCGAATAGGCCATGTCGGTATGCACGAATCCAGCGGCCCGGCAGTGTTGCTGCAATGACTTTGTGGTGAAGAACTGCGTATGGCGGCCTGCATCGGTGTGATACCAGGCCGGGAAGTAGAGCTTTGCGCCGATGCAGCCCATGTTGGGCACTTCGATCACCGCTACGCCACCAGGATTCAGGTGCGCGCGCAAGTTGGCCAGCGCCTTGGCGGGATGTAATGTGTGCTCCAGCGAGTGGAACATCGTGATCACGTCGAACTTACGCGTGCCCAGCGCATCGTCGAGGGTTTCTCCGGTGCCTTCATAGCATGTGATGCCCTTCAGTCGCAGCGCTTCGCGGCTTACGGGACTGGGATCGACGCCCGCCACATGGCAAGCCCCGGCCGCGCGCATGGCGTCAAGGAACATCCCAGCGCCGCAGCCGATATCACAAACGGAAGGCGCTGGGCCGCGCTCGACCATGATCCGCGCGACGACATCCTCGTCCTTGCGCTGCGAGTGGTAGGCGATCTTTACCAGCAGCTTTTCAACGAAGGTGGTTGGGATAGCCCCACCAGTGCGTGTGCCATCCAGGTACGCATCGTAGGTAGGAACGTCGTAAAACGACCGTAGTTCAGCTGCGGTGGGCTGCGGATACAGCATTCCATGCGCAATATCGTCGGCCCAGTAGATGCCGAAAGCACGGCTAGTGCGTTGGGTCCAGATCTTCGGAATCGGGTAACGCAATCGATAGTCATGGCCGCTGAAAACAATGGCATCTGGGAGCGCAGGTAAATCGGCGTTCATGACCCGTTCTTCCGTGAACATCGTGAACCTTAATTAGTTTTTCTATGAGAACCCTCAGGAATCCTATAACGGCTTCAGGCTGTTGCATTGCAGCGAATGACGGCAATCAGTGGGATTCAATCGGATGTCGCCGTCCACATATCCATGGCCAGCCTCTGCCCAACTGCTGCATTGGAAGTTCGTAGACGGGTGGGAGGACGTGCTGGTCCATTCGCGGCCGGCTTCGACGTTGGCCCAAGCCGCCCACGGCATACGAGGACCGGGAGGTCCGGCCTGGATTGCAGGCGCAGGGGTACAGGCTGGACGCACG
>JBEVNO010000145.1:0-3930 GCA_040508085.1 Steroidobacteraceae bacterium | reverse complement strand
CGCGAGGCCCAGCTCATCATCCACCCGCGCCAGTTCGACCATCGCCAGCGCCCGCTCGACGGGGCTGATCAGCTCCGGGCGTGCCAGCACTTCGCGCAGCAGCCGCTGCGCGAGCAGCGCATCGCGCGCAGGGTGCCGCGGCGCGCCCAGCAGCAGCGCATAGCGCAACGCGGCCGGGCCCTGTCGCGCCTGGTCATATGCAACGCGCGCAGCTGCCATGGTCTCCGCCTGCTCGGCGGGGCTACCCTGCACCAGACTCTGCAGCGCGTTGAGGTGCCCGCTCAACTGGGCCGCCTGGATGGCCTCGACCGGGGCAGGGGCCGGACGCGGCGGCGGTTCCGCGGCGCAGCCGGCCAGCCCCACCAGAGCGGTGACGATGAGCTTACGCAGCATGGGCGGCACGGGCCTCGATCTTGCCTGTCCTTGCGGTTTTCAATGGCATGCGGATGCGGAAATGCGCTCCCGGCCATTCTCCATCGATGATCTCGATTCTGCCGCCGTGGGCATTGACGAATTCCATCACCACCGAGAGGCCGATGCCGGTGCCCTTGATGTGGCCCGCCGGCGCCTTGCCAGTATAAAAGGCTTCGAATACCTGTTTACGCTCTTCCGCGGCGATACCCGGGCCGCTGTCGGCCACTTCGAGAACCAGGTCACCCTCCACGGCACGGGCGCGGATGTGGATGGTGCCGCTGCGCGGCGTGTACTTGATGGCATTGGACAGCAGGTTCTCGAGGATCAGCCGCATCTTGCCGCGGTCGCCGGCCATGGAAAGATCCTCGATGCTCACATCCAGACGCACGCGCTGCGCGAGCAGCGCCAGCTGCTGGTTCTCGATGATCTGCTTGACGAGCGGCCGCAGGCGGAAGTCGCTCAACTCCAGGCCCACGCTGCTGGTCTGCCAGGCCGAGAAGCTCAGCAGGTTCTCGATCATGCGCTGCAGCTTGAGGCCGTTCTCACGCAGGATGCCGGTCACCTCGCGCTGGCCGCTCTGCAGTTCCCCGACCGCGCCATCCATCAGCAGCTCGGTGCCCTCGCGGATGTTCGCCAGCGGGGTCTTGAGTTCATGCGACATGTGGCGCAGGAAACGGTTGCGCTCCTGCGCCAGATCCAGCAGGCGCAGGCGCAGCCACTCCAGCTGCCGTCCCAGCTTCTCGATGTCGGCCGGGCCGCGCACATGGATGGGACTGTGCAGTGCGCCGCTGCCCAGCTCGCTGATGGCTCGGTCGACCTGCCGCAGCGGCCGGCCCACGCGCAGTGACAGCAGCAGGATGGCCGCAGCCGTCAGGGGTATCAGCAGCACCAGGCCCCAGAACATCACCTGCTGCGTGCGCTCGGTACGGGCACGCAGCGAAACCGTCTCGCTCTCGATGTGGGCATTGCTCAGTTCCGCCACTTCCGCAGCCATGGTCTGCATGCGTGCGAAATCGCTGAGCATGCGGTCGAAATCCCGCTTTACCCCGGGGGTGCCCAGCATCTGCGCGGTGATCTGCTCGCGCTGCGCGGACAGCTGCTGCAAGGAGCGACGCGCCTCCCCGGCTGGCAGCTGCGTCGTGAGGCGCTGCTCGATGTCGCGCAGCTTGCGGTCCTGCGCGGCATAGGTCTCCAGCAGCTGCGGGGAATCCAGCACCTGGTAGAGCCTTATCTGCCGCTCGAGCAGCGCGCTCTGCGAAAACAGTTCCTGAGTGAGGCGGGTGGCGGCCACGCCATCGGCGACGATGCGCGCGCTGCGCTCGCTCACCTGGCGCATCTGCAGGCCGGCCAGCGCCAGCGCCGCGATCAGCGGCAGCGCGATGATGGCGAGGCCAATCAGCGCCAGTGCGGACAGCGAGCGGGGGCGCAGCCTCTTCATGCAGCTATCTTACGGCCGCTACCACGGCTCCCGCAGCAGCTTGCGCTCCCATTCGAGTGAACTGCGCACGATGCCGTCGAGATCGTCCAGCCGTGGCTCCCAGCCCAGCACCTCGCGCACCCGCTCGGAACGGGCGATGAGCGTGGGGGGGTCGCCGGCGCGGCGCGGCTGCTCGATGATCTTCAGCGGCGCCCCGGCCACGCGTTCGACGCTCTGCAGCACCTCGCGCACGCTGTAGCCGTGGCCGTAGCCGCAGTTGAGCACCTCGGAGCTGCCGCCATCGCGCAGGTAATCCGTGGCCAGCAGGTGCGCTGCGGCCAGGTCCACCACATGGATGTAGTCGCGCACGCCGGTGCCGTCGGGAGTGGGGTAGTCGGTGCCGAAGATACTGATCGCCTCGCGCTTGCCCACGCTCACTTCGGCGGCCACCTTGACCAGCAACGTGGCCTTGCGCGTGGACTGGCCGATGCGGCCCTGCGGGTCGGAGCCGGCGACGTTGAAATATCGCAGCACCACGTAGCGCAGCCCGGTGGCTGCACCCAGATCGCGCAGCATCCACTCGGACATCAGCTTCGATGTGCCATAGGGATTGATTGGCGCCAGGTGCGAATCCTCCGCGCAGATCCCGGATTCGGGAATTCCGTAGACCGCGGCAGTGGATGAGAAGACGAAATGCCGCACGCCATGGGCGGCGCAGGCTGCCAGCAGCGCGCGTGTCTGGCAGGTGTTGTTGCCGTAGTACTTGAGAGGGTCGGACACCGACTCCGGCACGATGGTGTGCGCCGCGAAATGGATCACGGTGCGGATGCCGTGCTCGGCCAGCAACGCGCCCACCAGCCCCGCATCGCCCACATCACCCTCGACCAGCGTGGCGCCGGGCACGGCCTGCCGGAATCCGGTGCTGAAATTGTCCAGCACCACCACGGACTCGCCGCGTGCCAGCAGCTGCTGTACCGTGTGGCTGCCGATATAACCGGCGCCCCCAGTAACCAAGATTGTCTCGCCCAACGTCTGATCCTCCGCAATTGCCTGGCTATTATGCCGGCCTTACGCCTGATGCGGTGCTTGCGGCGGTGGAGAGCCTGGGCCTTATCCCGGATGGGCGCCTGCTGTCGCTGAACAGCTACGAGAATCGGGTCTACCGCATCGGCCTGGACGAGTCCTGGCAGGGCCACACGCAGCTGGTGGCGAAGTTCTACCGTGAGCGACGCTGGAGCGATGCGCAGATCCGCGAGGAACACGCCTTCATCGCAGAGCTGGCTGCCGCTGAGCTGCCAGTGGCCGCGCCGGTGCGCTTTGACGGCGAAACGCTGCACGCCCGCAACGGTTACCGCTTCACGCTATTCGAGTGCCGCGCTGGTGGCGCGCCCGATCTGGACCTGCCGGGACATCGCCAGCTGTTCGGCCGCACGGTCGGGCGCCTGCATGCCATCGGTGGCCTGGCCCCGTTCCGCCAGCGGCTGTCGATCCGTGCCTGGCGCAATGGGGCGAGGGCCAGGGAGGAGATCCTCAGCCGCGGGCTGGTGCCGGCGCCCATCGATGTGCAGTACGAACAGGTATCCGCGCAGCTGGTCGCGGCCATCGCGAATTGCCACGAGCAGGTGGGCGCCACCCGCCAGCTGCGCCTGCACGGGGATTGCCATCCCGGCAATATTCTCTGGCAACCCGCCGGGCCGCTGTTCGTGGATTTCGACGACAGCCTGAGCGGGCCCGCAGTGCAGGATCTATGGATGTTCGTGGCGGGCACGCCGGACCAGATGCGCCGCGAGTGGTCGGAATTGCTGGAGGGTTACGAGCAGTTCGCGCACTTCGATGCCGCCGAGGCGCAGCTGGTCGAGGCGCTGCGTGGCATGCGCATGCTCAATCATGCGGCGTGGATTGGCATGCGCTGGTCGGATCCGGCCTTTCCGCTGGCATTCCCGTGGTTCGGTGAACCGCGCTACTGGGAACGTCACGTGGACGAGTTGCGCGAACAGCTCGAGGCAGTGGAAGATCCTCCGCTGCTGCGGGCCTGATGCGTTGCGGGAGCAAGAGAAAACACAATGAAATGCGCTCTGGTGATGATGACGACGCTGCTG
>JBEVNO010000143.1:0-8142 GCA_040508085.1 Steroidobacteraceae bacterium | reverse complement strand
GTGCCTGGCTGGCCGTAATGCAGCACCTGCGGATCCTCATGGTAGATGCGCCCGATGCCGTGGCCGCAATATTCGCGCACCACCGAAAACCCCTGCGCCTCGGCCAGGGTCTGGATGGCATGCCCGATGTCGCCCAGCCGCGTGCCGGGGCGCACCAGCTGGATGCCGGCCCACATGGCGTCGCGGGTCACGCGCACCAGGCGCTCGGCCAGCACCGGCACCTTGCCGACGCAGTACATGCGGCTGGTGTCGCCGTGGAAGCCGTCCCGGATCACCGTGACGTCTATATTGATGATGTCGCCGTTCTTGAGCTTCTTGTCGTTCGGGATGCCGTGGCAGACCACGTGGTTGACCGAACTGCAGATGGTCTTCGGGAAGCCGTGGTAGCCCACGTTGGCGGGGATGGCCTGCTGGTGCTGCACGATATAATCGTGGCACAGCTGGTCCAGCTCCTCGGTGCTGACCCCGGCCTGCACATGCGGCCCGATCATGTCCAGCACCTCGGCGGCCAGGCGGCCGGCCACACGCATCTTTTCCTGTTCCTCGGGCGACTTGATCGTGATGGGCATGGCGGTTCCGGGAGCCCTTGCTGCAGCGCCATAAGGCGTTGTTCGGGCGGGAAGTTCATGGTATAAAGCGCGGCCTTTTTTGGCAAACCAATCCCTGCGCATTTCGTCACTGGCGGCCGGGTGTCCCGCGGTCGGCTCCTAGCAGCCGTATCCGGGATTGCCGCCAGGGATCTGCGTATGGCCCCCAACCCGAACGTTGAGAGGAATTAGCCATGGCCAGCGTATCAATGCGGCAGATGCTGGAAGCGGGCGTCCATTTCGGACACCAGACCCGTTTCTGGAACCCCAAGATGGAAGAGTACATCTTCGGGGAACGCAACCGGATCCACATCATCAACCTGGAGAAGACGCAGCCGCTTTTTGCGGAAGCGATCGCCTTCGCCAAGAGCGTCGTCGCGGATGGCGGCACGCTGCTGTTCGTCGGCACCAAGCGCTCGGCCCGCGAGGCCATCCAGAAGGAAGCGGCCCGCTGCGGCATGCCCTTCGTGAACCAGCGCTGGCCCGGCGGCATGCTCACCAACTTCAAGACCATCCGGCAGTCGATCAAGCGCCTGATGGAAATCATCGACCTGGAAGAAACCGGGGCGATCGACAAGCGCAGCAAGAAGGAAGGCCTGGGGCTGCGCCGCGAAAAGGACAAGCTCGAGAAGAGCCTCGGCGGCATCAAGCACATGAACGCGCTGCCCGACGTGATCTTCGTGATCGACGTGGGCCACGAGCGCATCGCGCTGACCGAAGCCAACAAGCTCGGCATCCCGGTAATTGCCGTCGTCGACACCAACTGCTCGCCGCTGGGCGTGGATTACGTGGTGCCGGGCAACGATGACGCCATGCGCGCCATCAGCCTGTACGCCGCTGCCGTCGCTGACGCCGTGCTCGAGGGCAAGGCTGCGGTGCCGCAGGTGAACGTGGGTGAAGACGATTTCGTCGAGCTCGACGAATCCGGCGCACCGCGCCAGCGGCCCGCCCGCCCGGGCCGTCCGCGCCCGCAAGCCGCCGTGCGTCGCAAGCCCGCTGCCCGCGCCGCCGGCAATGAGCCGGCCGCCGCTGCCGTGGCTGCTCCCGTCGCCGCCGCTCCTGAAGGCGCCGTAGCGGCCGCCCCTGTCGCGCCTGCAGAGATCTCCGAGGCGGAGCTGGACGAGCCGAACGTCGAGGGCGTCAAGGCCGGCGGCAAGGAACAGATCGGCACCAATGTCCGCCGCCGCCCGGCCGCGGGCGCCCCGGGCGGCCCGCGTCGCGGAGGCCGTTAATGAGCGTCACTGCTGACACCGTCCGCCAGCTGCGCGAGCGCACTGGCGCCGGCAGGATGGAATGCAAGAAGGCGCTGGTGGAAACCGGCGGCGACCTGGACGCTGCCGCCGAGCTGATGCGCAAGCAGGGCCTCGCCAAGGCCGACAAGAAAGCCTCGCGCGTCGCGGCCGAAGGCGCCATTGCCAGCGCCGTGAGCGCGGATGGCAAGTCCGCGGTGCTGGTCGAAGTGAATTCCGAGACCGACTTCGTGTCACGTGGTGATGATTTCCTCGCGTTCGCGAATGAAGTCGCCGCCGCGGCGCTGGCTGGCAAGCCTGCCGACCTCGATGCATTGCTCGCTCTCAAGCTGCCCTCCGGCGAGACGGTGGACGACAAGCGCCGCACGCTGGTGGCCAAGATCGGCGAGAAGATCGCGGTGCGTCGTTTCGAACTCATCGAGACCGCCGGCCTGCTGGGCAGCTATCTGCACGGCACGCGCATCGGCACGCTGGTGGCCATCGAGGGCGGCGACGTCGCGCTCGCAAAGGATCTGGCCATGCACGTGGCGGCCAGCAACCCGACTTACCTCGCGGCCAGCGAAGTGCCGCCAGATGCGGTGGCGAAGGAACGCGACATCCGCGTCGCGATGCTGAAGAACGACGAGAAGAACAAGGGCAAGCCCGAGAACATCCTCGTGAAGATCGTCGAGGGCGGCATGGGCAAGTGGTACAGCGAGATCACGCTGCTGGGCCAGCCGTTCGTGAAGGACGACAAGCTCACCATCGAGAAGCTGCTGGCTGCGGCCAAGGCGAAGATCGTGCGTTTCGCACGGCTTGAGGTGGGCGCCGGCATCGAGAAGAAACAGGACGACTTTGTGGCCGAAGTAATGGCCCAGGCAAAGGGCTCCGGGTCAAAGTAGTCGAAGGTCGATGAAAACCCCGCTCCGGCGGGGTTTTCTTTATGAGGAGCAGGCAATGAGCGCAACCCGCTACAAGCGCATTCTGGTGAAACTTTCCGGCGAGGCGCTGCTGGGCCAGGCCGATTACGGCATCGATCCGGTGATGCTCAAGCGCGTCGCCGCAGAGATCGTCGAGGTGGCGGAATCCGGCGTGCAGGTGGCAGTGGTGCTTGGCGGTGGCAACATCTTCCGCGGCGCAGGTCTTGCGCGCTCGGGCATGGACCGGGTCACCGGCGACCAGATGGGCATGCTGGCCACGGTCATCAATTCCCTGGCCATGCAGGACGCGGTGGAGGCGCTCGGCGCACAGGCGCGGGTGATGTCCGCGATCCGCATCAATGAAGTCTGCGAGGAGTTCATTAGGCGGCGTGCCATCCGTCACCTGGAGAAGGGCCGCGTGGTGGTTTTTGCTGCCGGCACGGGCAATCCATTCTTCACCACCGACACCGCCGCGAGCCTGCGAGCCATCGAGATCGGCGCCGAGATCCTGCTGAAGGCCACCAAGGTCAATGGCGTGTACTCGGACGATCCGGTCAAGAACCCGGCCGCCACGCGCTACGACAGGTTGAGCTACGACCGCGTGCTGGATGACCGGCTGGCGGTGATGGATGCCACTGCCATCGTGCTGTGCCGGGACAATTCGCTGCCGCTGCGGGTCTTCAATCTGAACAACACGGGCGACCTGCCCCGGGTTGTGCGCGGCGAGAATGTAGGTACCCTCGTCACCAACGACTGAACCGGACGATCCATCTCATGCTCAACGACATCAAGGCCGATGCCAGCCAGCGTATGCAGAAGTGCATCCAGAGTTTCCAGGCAGCCATGAAGAAGCTGCGAACCGGCCGTGCACATCCCAGCCTCATCGAAGGGCTGAAGGTCGATGCCTATGGCACCGACACGCCGCTCAGCCAGGTAGCCAACATCTCGGTGGAGGAGGGCCGCACGCTCGTGGTCACCCCCTGGGACCGCACCATGGTGCAGGCGATAGAGAAGGCGGTGCACAAGTCGGACCTGCACCTCACGCCGAATACGGCTGGCAGCGTGATCCGCATTCCGCTGCCGCCACTGACCGAGGAGCGCCGTCGCGATATCCTGAAGGTGGTGCGCGGCGATGCCGAGGACGCCAAGGTCAGCGTGCGCAATGTGCGCCGCGATGCCATCGCGGACATCAAGGAAGCGCTGAAGGGCAAGCTCATTTCGCAGGACGAGGAGCGTCGCGGCGCGGACGACATCCAGAAGCTCACCGACAAGGCGGTCGCCGACATCGATCAATTGCTGGCCGGCAAGGAAAAGGAAATCATGCAGGTCTGACGCGCCGCCCGCGTCCCTGCATCTGCCGGCCATGACGCTACCGCGTCACATCGCGATCATCATGGACGGCAACGGCCGCTGGGCTCGTGCGCGTGGCCTGCCGCGCCACGCCGGGCACAAGGAAGGCGTGGAACCGGTGCGCATGTGCATCCGCGAATGCATGAAGCGGCGCATCGAGGCCCTCACACTGTTCGCCTTCAGCAGCGAGAACTGGGGTCGCCCCAGCGAGGAAGTCGGTGCACTGATGGGCCTGTTCGTCGAAGCTCTGGATCGCGAGATCGACGAGCTGCATGCCAACGGGGTGAGGCTGGTGTTCATAGGCGACCGCCAGGGGTTCCCGGTGCGGCTGCAGGCACGCATGAGCGCCACCGAGGCGCGCACGGCGGCCAACACGGCATTGCGCCTGCAGATTGCGGTGGGTTACGGCGGCCGCTGGGACATCGTGCAGGCGGCCCGCCAGCTCGCCGCGCGCTGCGCGGCCGGTGCCATGCGGCCGGCGGACCTCGGCATCGAAGATCTCGGCGCGGCGCTGCAACTGGGCGGCCTGCCTGATCCGGACCTCTTCATCCGCACCGGGGGCGAGCGCCGCATCAGCAACTTCCTGCTGTGGAATCTCGCCTACACGGAGCTTTATTTCTGCGACGAGCTGTGGCCGGAGTTCACGCCGGCAGGTTTCGAGAGCGCGCTTGCGTTCTTTGCCGCGCGACAGCGGCGTTACGGACTGACCGAGACCCAGAGCGGCACCGCATGATCCGTCAGCGCGTCATCTCCGCCATCATCATTGCCATCCTGCTGGTGGGTACCGTGCTGTGGCTGCCGCCGCGCTGGTCAGTGGGCGTCCTGTCGATGGTGCTGCTCATCGGTGCATGGGAGTGGTCCGGTTTCGTCTCGCCGGGTCGCACTGCCGCGCGGCTGCTGTTCCTGCTGGCCGCGGTGGCGCTCGCCGCTCTTTGGTGGGTCTTGTCGCGGGATGCCGCCGGGCTGCGTGCGGTGCTGTGGGGCGCCTGCGCCAGCTGGTGTCTGGCCACCTTCTGGGTGTTCGGGCGGCCGCAGGCCACCAGCCGTGCGACGGTCGTTCTCAGCGGCCTGATGGCGCTGTCGTTTGCCTGGCTGGCCATCGCGCGCATGCGCCTGGACTGGCCCACTGGCGGCTACGTGGTCATGTATGCGCTGCTGATCGTATGGCTCGCGGACAGCGGCGCGTTCTTTGCCGGCCGGCGCTGGGGGCGTCGCAAGCTCGCGCCGGCGGTGTCGCCGGGCAAGACCTGGGCCGGCCTGTGGGGCGGATGCGCGGCCTGCGTCCTGCTCGCCTTGGTCTCGGGCTGGTTCTTCGATCTGCCGTGGCTGCAGCTGGTAGTGGTCACGGTGGTCACCGGTATCTTCTCTGTGGTCGGTGATCTCACCGAGAGCCTGTGCAAGCGCTTCGCGGGCGTGAAGGACAGCGGCACCCTCATTCCTGGCCACGGCGGCGTGCTCGACCGCTTCGACAGCCTGCTCGCGGCCGCGCCCATCCTGATGCTCGGTTTCATGCTGTTGCCGGTGCTGCGCGGATGATCGGCGTCGCGATACTCGGCTCCACGGGCAGCATCGGGGAGAGCACACTCGATGTGCTGCGGCGACACCCCGACCGCTTCCGCGTCGTGGCACTGGCGGCCCAGCGAAACATCACACGACTGGCCGCGCAGGCGCTCGAGTTCCGCCCGGACTACGTCGCCATCGCCGATGCGCAGCTGGCCGGACCGCTCGCGGCGTTGCTGGCGCAGGGCGGAGCGCCCGTGCCAGTGCTCGCCGGGCCTGATGCGGCGGCCGAAGTCGCCGCCATGCCCGCGGCCACCTATGTCATGGCGGCCATCGTGGGGGCCGCCGGCCTGCCGTCAACCCTCGCAGCCGCCCGTACCGGCAAGCGCCTGCTAGTGGCCAACAAGGAGGCCCTAGTGATGGCCGGCCCCCTGGTTCTCGCCGCCGCGCGCCACTCCGGCGCCACCATCATTCCCATCGACAGTGAACACAACGCCATCTTCCAGTGCCTGCCGCCGGGCATCGCGCTGGGCTCGCCGCCACCTGGTGTCCGCCGAATCCTGCTCACCGCCTCGGGCGGGCCCTTCAGGGATTGGCCTGCAGCAGCCCTGCAGGACGCCACGCCACTGCAGGCCTGCAGTCACCCGGTCTGGCGCATGGGCCGCAAGATCTCGGTGGATTCGGCCACGCTGATGAACAAGGGCCTGGAGCTGATCGAGGCCAGCCGCCTGTTCGGAGTGCCGGCCGAGCGCATCGAGGTGGTCATCCATCGCCAGAGCGTGGTGCATTCGCTGGTGGAGTACGTGGATGGCTCAGTGCTGGCCCAGCTGGGCTCGCCCGACATGCGCACCCCGATCGCCCAGGCACTGGCGTGGCCGGAGCGGGTGGCCTCCGGTGTACAATTCCTCGATCTGCTGCAGGTAGCGCGCCTGGATTTCGAAGCGCCGGATCCGCGGCGGTTTCCTTGCCTGGGGCTCGCCATGGACGCCGCGCGTGCTGGCGCCGAGATGCCGGCGGTGCTGTCGGCGGCCAACGAGGTGGCTGTGGCCGCCTTCCTGGAGGGGCGCTTGGGGTTCAACGGCATCGCGGGGGTCTGCGCGCAGGTCATGAATATTTGGAAAGGTGCGGGGGGTGCTGATGATCTGTCGGCTATCCTCGACGCCGATTTGCGTGCCCGCCGGCTTGCCGGCGAATTCATCGATACGTCCCTGCCACTGCGGAGCGCTTCCTCTTGAACCTGTCCTGGCAACATCTGCTGGCCTTCCTGTTCGCCGTCGGCCTGCTGGTCACGGTGCACGAGTTCGGCCACTACTGGGTGGCCAGGCGGCTCGGCTTCAAGGTGCTGCGATTCTCGGTGGGCTTTGGCAAGGCGCTGTTCAGGCGCACCGCCGGCGCGGACCGCACCGAGTATGTGCTGGCCGCCATTCCGCTGGGGGGCTACGTCAAACTGCTGGATGAGCGCGAAGGCCCGGTCGAGGCGCATGAACTGCATCGCGCCTTCACGCGCCGCCCGCACTGGCAGCGCATCCTGGTGCTGCTGGCCGGGCCCGGCTTCAATATAGCCTTTGCCATCCTGGTGCTCGCGCTGCTGTTCTGGAGCAATGGCGTGAACGAGGTCAAGGCGGTGGTGGGCACCGTGTTGCCGGATTCACCCGCTGCACTTGCCGGTGTCGCCAACGGCGATGAAATCGTCGCGCTCGATGGCGAGCCCACCGCGGGCCAGTCCGAAGTGGTGCTGGGCCTGCTCGACCAGATGACCGACGACGGCCGCGTCCAGCTCACACTGCGTACCGCCGGCGGCGAGCAGCGCAGCGTACTGCTCGAGGTAGCCGACAGCACCGAACGCCGCCGGCTCACCGAACCTGAAAACCTGCTCACCGGCCTCGGTTTCAATTTCTGGATGCCGCCGGTGCCAGCCGAGATCGGGCGTCTGGAGGCGGGTGGCGCGGCGGCCAATGCCGGCCTTGCCGTGGGCGACCTGGTGCTTGCGGTCAATGGCACGCACGTGGCGAATTTCGAGGAGCTGCGCAGCCGCATCGAAGCGCTGCCCGGCGAAAACGTGGTGCTGGCCGTACGACGTGGCAGCGAAGAGCTGGCGCTGCGCCTGGATGTCGGCGTGGCCGATGTCAACGGCCAGCGTTCGGGGCGCATCGGCATCGGCTCCGCGGCGCGCGTGCAGCTGCCGGAGTCCATGGTGCGCCACACCGACATCGGCCCGCTGGCGGCGCTGGGCATGGGTGCACAGGAATCCTGGCGCATGACAGTTCTGCAGGCCAAGGTGTTCTGGCGCATGGTGCAGGGCCAGGTCTCCCTGAAGAATCTCTCCGGCCCGCTCACCATCGCCGAATACGCGGGTGATTCAGCCAAATCCGGCGTGGCGGCCTTCGCATCCTTCCTCGCGCTGATCAGTCTCAGCCTCGGGTTCCTCAACCTGTTGCCGGTGCCGATCCTCGACGGCGGCCAGGTGGTTTACCAGCTGGTCGAGTGGGTCAAGGGCAGTCCGTTGTCGGAGCGCGCGCAGATGCTCGGCCAGCAGGTCGGCATTGGTCTGCTGGT
>JBEVNO010000148.1:0-15232 GCA_040508085.1 Steroidobacteraceae bacterium | reverse complement strand
AGAGCGGTCCATGCGTGCATTGAAGGTTGCCCTGATTGGCGTTGCGGCGCTGCTGCTGTCCGGCTGCGGCTACAACAAGCTGCAGTCGCAGGATGAAGGCGTCAAGTCCGCCTGGTCGGAGGTGCTGAACCAGTACCAGCGTCGCGCCGATCTCATCCCCAATCTGGTCGCCACCGTGAAGGGCTTCGCGGCGCAGGAACAGGCCGTGCTGCTGGGCGTCACCGAGGCGCGCGCCAGGACCGGCTCCATCCAGCTGACCCCCGAGCTGCTGAATGACGAGGCCGCGCTCAGGAAGTTCCAGCAGGCCCAGGGCGAGCTGACGCAGGCCCTGAAAAGCCTGTTTGCCGTCACCGAAAACTATCCGGACCTGAAGTCCGACCAGAACTTCCGCGACCTGCAGGCGCAGCTGGAAGGTACCGAGAACCGCATCACCGTGGCGCGCAACCGCTACATCGAGGCGGTGCAGCAGTACAACGTGACAGTGCGCTCCTTCCCCACCAATCTCACCGCCATGCTGTTCAAGCACAGCGTGAAACCGAACTTCACGGTGGAGAACGAGGCTGCGATCTCGACGCCGCCGCCAGTGAATTTCGGCAATTGAGATCCGCCAACTGATGATCCGCGCACTGCTGGCCGCCTGCGTGCTCGCGCTGGGCGCGGGCAGCAGCTTCGCCCAGGGCCTGCAGGCAGTGCCCCCGCTGGAGGCGCGCGTCACCGATCTGACGGGGACGCTGACCGCCGCCCAGCAATCCGAGCTTGAGCAGCGCCTCGCGGCATTCGAGCAGCGCAAGGGCTCGCAGGTGGCGCTGCTGATCGTGCCCACCACCGCCCCTGAGGCCATCGAGCAGTACTCCATCCGTGTGGTCGAGGCGTGGAAGCTCGGGCGCGGGAAGTCCGACGATGGCGTGCTGCTGCTGGTGGCCTTGAACGACCGCGAGCTGCGCATCGAAGTGGGCTATGGCCTGGAAGGGGCGCTACCGGATGCGACTTCGCGCCGCATCATCGACGAGACGATCAAGCCGCTGTTCCGGCAGAGCGACATCTATGGCGGCGTCAGCGCCGGCCTTGCGCAGATCATGCAGGTGGTGGAAGGCGAGCCCCTGCCGCCCCCTGACCGCCAGTGGCGGGCGCCAGGCGACCGGCTGTTCGGCATGCTGCCGTTCCTGTTCATCGGCGTGATCGGCATTGGCGCCGTGCTGCGCTCGCTGCTGGGCCGCACGCTGGGCTCGCTGGCCACTGGCGGTATTGCCGGCGGTGTCGTCTGGCTGCTGTCGAGTGTCGTGGGCCTCGCCGTTGTCGGCGGGCTCTTCGCCTGGATGTTCAGCCTGTTCGGCGGGCTGGCCACGAATGTGGGTCATGGCCGTCGCGGCGGCGGTGGGGGGTTCGGCGGCTTCGGCGGTTTCGGCGGCGGCTTCGGTGGTGGCGGCGGCGGCTTCGGCGGCGGCGGCGGTGGTTTCGGAGGCGGCGGCGCCTCGGGCAGGTGGTGAGATGCTGCGCATCCTCCGCCACCTGCTGACTCCATTCTGGGTACTGCGCATGCGCTATCCCGCCCCGGTGCTGGCGCGCATCAAGGCGCGCATCGGCGAGGTGGAACGCACGCATCCGGGCGAATTGCGTTTTGCGGTGGAGCACGCGCTGGAGCTGGGCGATCTGTTAGCCGGCATCACTCCGCGGGAGCGCGCGCTGGAGCTCTTCGGCCTGCTGCGCGTGTGGGATACCGAATACAACAACGGCGTGCTGATCTACGTGCTGCATGCGGAGCATGCGGTGGAGATCGTGGCCGACCGTGGCCTGGCCCGCGCGGTTGCGCAGTCCGAGTGGGATGCGCTCTGTCGTCAGGTGGAGACAAAATTTCGCGCCGGGCAACATGCCGAGGCCGCGATTGCCGCGGTGGATGGGGCCGCCGGCCTGCTGGAGAGCCACTTTCCAGCCGGCCAGATGGCCCGCAACGAGCTTCCGGACCAACCGCTCCTTTTGTAGCGCTGCCCGCAACAGGTGCCATAATTGGCCCATGAACACCTTCCGCCTGCTGATGCCCGCTGTGGTGGCGGCCCTGCTGCCCGCCTGTTCACTGCTTGCGCCGCCCGCGCCGCCGGTCGCCGAACCGGTGGTGGTGGTCCCGCCGTCGCCGCCGCCGCCGCCCCTGCCGCAACCCACGCATCGTTTTGAAATCGGTCCGGAGGACGATGTGGTCGGCCACTTGCAGGTGACCGTCGTCGGCGAGCACGACACGCTGCCGGACATCGCGCGCCGCTTCAATGTGGGTTACGAGGAGATCGTGCGCGCCAATCCGGGCGTTGATCCCTGGCTGCCGGGCGTCGGCCGCGAAGTGGTGGTGCCCACGCAGTTCGTGCTGCCGTTCGCCGAGCGCAAGGGCATCGTCGTGAACGTGGCCGCGATGCGCATCTACTACTTCCCGCAGCCCAAGGCGGGCGAGCCGCAGGTGGTCTACACGCACCCCATCGGCATCGGCCGCGTAGGCTGGAAGACTCCCGAGGGCAAGACCAAGGTGGTCTCCAAGGAGAAGGACCCGGTCTGGCGGCCGACGGCATCCATCATTGCCGAGCACAAGCAGAACGGGGAGATCCTGCCGCGGGTGGTGCCCGCCGGCCCTGACAATCCGCTGGGTCGGCACAAGTTCACGCTGGGCTGGCCGAGTTACCTCATCCATGGAACCAACAAGCCTTACGGCGTCGGCCTGCGTTCAAGCCATGGCTGCCTGCGCCTGTATCCGGAGGACGTGGCCAAGCTGTTCGAGATGGTGAACCCTGGCACGCAGGTGACCGTGGTGAACCAGCCATTCGTGTTTGGCTGGCATGAGGGCCAGCTGTATCTGCAGGCCTACGACGTACTCGAGGACGACAAGCGCGACTGGGCGAAGTCACGCCCGAACCTGCTGTCCAAGACGTTGAGCAAGCGCATCCAGACGCAGCTGGCCGAGCGCAAGGAAACCATCGACTGGTCGCGCGTTGCGACCATCGCGCATGATCCGCGTGGCTTGCCGCTGTCGGCGACGCAGCCGGAGCAGACCGATGCCAGCATCATCGCAGCCGCGCCGCGCGTGCAGAATCGCGTGCCGGCGGGTGCCAACTGGGACGGCGCTGATGATCCGGCGCTGCAGGAGCGCGGCGATGTGCAGGAGATGGTCGTGGAACAGCGACAGGCGCCGCACGGTTAAGCTAGACTTGTGCCGCTATGGCACAGCTCTCGGAATGGCTCCGCATCATGCTCGGTGAGATCGCGCGCAAGCACGAGGAAGCGGCGCGCGTCGCGGCCGAGCAGAAGCAGCGCGAGGCCCAGCAGGCCGCCGACACCAGACAGTCGGGCTAGCCACAGAGGTGGAAGCTCACGAGGGGCCTGAGTCTGCGGGTGATGACCTCGACCAGGCCATGCCAGCCGCCGCACTGCGTGGTGTGCATGTCTCTTCCGGTATCCATGCCGCTGACGCCGATGTGGTGGCCTTCGTTGGCCGTACGCTGAAGGGGCCAGTCGACGAACCCGTCGCGGTCGAGGATTTCAAGCGCTTCCAGCAGCAGTTCGGCGGGCTGTGGGCCGGTTCCCTGCTGCCACATGCCGTGCAGCAGTTCTTCGAGCATGGGGGACGCCGGGCACTGATCGTCCGGGTGGCCAGCAGCGCACGCGCGCCCACCATCGAATTGCCGGCCGGTGGCCAGTGGCTGTCATTGGTGGGGCAGAGTCCTGGCACCCAGGAGTTCCTGCGTGCCTCGGTCGACCACGACGGCATTGGTTCCCAGGATCCTGACCTGTTCAACCTCGTGGTGCAGCGGGTTCGTGCGCGCGGCTCGGAACTGGTCGAGGCCCAGGAGATCCTGCGGCGTGTCTCCATCCTGCCGGACTCGGCGCGCAGCGTGGCGCGCAAGCTCGCCACTTCGCAGCTGGTACGCGTGGCCGGCAAGCTGCCCAGCGCAAGGCCGGACATCACGCGCGGCGCGGACCCGCGCGCACTCATCGGTTTCGAGGAGTGCAACCACGACGGTGACGATGGCGCGCCGCTATCCGACTACGACCTGATCGGCTCGCAGGCGCGGCGCAGCGGCATCTTCGCGCTGGCCGGCGGCCCGGCATTCAATTTCCTGTACCTGCCGCCGCCGGCTCGTGACCAGGACCTCGGCATGAGCGTGCTGGTGGTTGGCGCGCGCTTCTGCCGCCAGCACCAGGCGATGCTGCTGGTTGATCCGCCGCATGGCTGGACCACCGTGCAGCGTGCCCACATGGGTCTCGCCGACTGGCCCTTCCACAGCACCGACGCGCTGATGTTCTTCCCGCGCGTGGCGACCACCGACCATCTCACCGGCCAGCTGGCGCAGTTCCCGCCTGCAGCCGCCGCCATCGGCGCGCTGCTGCGCGACGCGCCGCAGGATGTCTGGCGTGAAGGGGCCGACAACCTGCTGCGCCCGACCGCGCACCCCACGGTGTGGGTGGACCGCATGCAGCGCGCGCGGCTGGCCGCGCGCGGCGTCAACTCCCTGCGTGCCACACGCACCCCGTCGCGCGACATGGTGCCGCTGTGCACGCTGGCGGGCGAACTGGGCAACGGCACTGACGCACGGTTGCTGGCGGCGCGCCGGCTGGCATTGCAGCTAAGCGCCAGCATCGAAGCGGGCACGCGCTGGGTGCGCATCGACGGCAACACCGCACGCAGCCGTGAGCGGGCCTGCCACCAGGTCGAGGAATTCCTGCGCAGCTACGCCGAGGTCGGCGCCTTCGCGGGCTGCGCCCGCAATCGCGACTACTTCGTGCTGTGCGACGAACGGCTCAACGGGCCACTGGAGCAGGGCGCAGGCGTGTTCCGCCTGATCTATGGCTACCAGTCAGCGCACGCCCTGACCCGCCTGTGCTGGCTGGTGGAACATCGCCCCGACGGCAGCCAGACGCGCGCTGTCAGCCTCAACCAGCTGGCGGAGCTCGGGTAGGATGTCGCCATGTCGGTAACCGGACATGTCGTTTTCTCGCACGGGTCGGACAGCTCGCCATTCGGCACCAAGATCCGCGCGCTGTACGAGATCGCCGAATCGGAAGGCTACGAGGTGGCCGCCGTGGATTACCGCGGCATCGACGACCCCGCCGAGCGGGTGCAGATGCTGCAGGATTTCTGCCGCGGCTACAGCGGCCACCTGGTGCTGGTGGGTTCGAGCCTGGGCGGCTATGTATCGCTGGCGGCGGCACCCACCCTGCATGCGCGCGGGGTGTTCCTGATGGCACCAGCGATCTACATGCCCGGCATCCCGCCGCTGCCGCACGGCGTGCCCACCTGCCCGATAGCGCTGGTGCATGGCTGGCGCGACGAGGTCATCCCCTACCAGCAGAGCATGCGGTTCGCCGACGACAACCACCTGTCGTTGCACCTGGTGGAATCGGACCACCGGCTGCACAGTGCCATCCCGTTCCTGCGTTTCCTGTTCCAGTATTTCCTGATCGAATCGCGCGTCGCTGCCCACGTGACCTGAACCATGGACCGGTTGACCGGCCTATTCCTGCTTCCCTGGTTGCGTTTTACCGTGCGGCCTGCCGACGCCGCCGAGCAGCTGGCGCGCAGCGCGGCACCGGTGTGCTACGTGCTCGCGCGCTACAGCAATCTCGATGCGGTGGTGATCCAGCGCGCCTGCGCCCAGGCCGGGCTGCCGCGGCCGCGCAAGCTGCTGCTGGGCACCGACCACCAGCCGCGCCAGCAGTCATTGCTGTCGCTGACCCGCAAGGTGGGTTTCTGGCGCTCCCGCATCGACCGCCGCCCGCCTGACGAATTGCGCCTGCTGCTGGAGGCCATGCGCGCCGACCCGGCCATCGATGTGCTGCTGGTGCCGGTGTCCGTGTACTGGGGGCGGGCACCGCAGCGCGAGCATGTGTCATGGCTGCGGCTGCTGTTCTCGGAGGATTGGGCGCTGGTGGGCAACCTGCGGCGTGCGCTCACGGTGCTGCTCAATGGACGCAACACGCTGGTCGAGTTCGGCACCGGCATATCGCTGCGCTCACTGGTCGGGGCGGAGACGCCGGACAACCAGGCGGCGCGACGCGTGGCGCGGCAGCTCAACGCGCAGCTGGTGGCGTCGCGCGCCGCCTATGTCGGGCCCGATCTGTCGCACCGGCGTACCCTGATGACCGAGGTGCTGCGGGCCCGCGCCGTGCGCGTGCAGGTGGCCCAGGAAGCCGCCAGTGGCAAGGTCACGCGGCGTCAGGCCCTGCTCAGCGCCAAGGGCATGTTCGACGAGATCGCGGCCGACTACTCGCACATCTTCGTGCGCCTGATGGAGCGCGTGGTGCGGCGCGTGCTGGGCTACATCTATGACGGCGTCAGTGTGGCGCATGCCGAAACCATCTCCGACATCGCACCCGGCCACGAGCTGATCTACGTGCCCTGTCATCGCAGCACGATGGACGACCTGCTGATGCCCTATGCGATCTACACGCATGGCGCCGCCGTGCCGCATATCGCGGCGGGCATCAATCTCGACCTGCCGGTGGTGGGCTCGCTGATGCGCAAGGGCGGGGCATTCTTCATGCGCCGCAGCTTCCGCGGCAGCGCGCTCTACTCCGCCGTGTTCAGCAAGTATCTGGCGGCCATCATGGCGCGCGGCCATCCTGTGCAGTATTTCATCGAGGGCGGGCGCAGCCGCAACGGCCGCTCGCTGCCGCCGAAAACCGGCATGCTGTCGATGACCTTGCGCAGCTACATCCGCCAGCCCGTACGGCCGGTGGTATTCGTGCCGGTGTATATCGGCTATGAGCGCGTGATGGAGATCGAAAGCTATGTCGGCGAGCTGTCGGGCAAGCCCAAGGAAAAGGAAACCCTGTGGGGTTTCCTGAGCTCGCTGCGGCGGCTGCGCGAGAACTTCGGGCGAGCGCACGTCAACATCGGCGAGCCGATCGCGCTCACGCCATTGCTGGACGAACATGTGCAGCACTGGCGCGAACGGCGCGGTGAGGAAGGTCGCGGCATGAGCGTGGGTGCGGCGGTGGACGTGCTGGCGCAGCAGATCATGCGCCACATCCATGCGGCGGCGGCGGTCACGCCGGTTAGCCTGCTGGGGCTTGCGATGCTGGCCACGCCCCGCCACACGATGCGCCGCGCCGACCTGCTGCGGCAGCTGTCGCTGTGCCTCCACATCCTGCGCACTGCGCCCTACGGCGCGCGCGTCACCGTCACCACGCTGGATGCCGCGGGGATAGTGCAGCTGGGTCTTGCGCGCGGCCTGCTCGTGCAGGTGGACGAGGAAACGCTGGGCCTGGCCCAGCCGCACGCGCAGGCCATGGCCTGGTATCGCAACAACATGCTGCACCTGGTGGCGATGCCGTCGCTGCTGGCCTGCTGCTTCCTGTCGAGCGAACTGCAGACGGAGGCGGATCTGCAGCGCCTGGCGGCGCGCCTGTATCCCTACCTGTGCGCCGAGTTGTTCCTGCGCTGGGATGATGCCTCGCTGCCCGCAGTGGTGCGCGGCCAGCTGGAGGCATTGCGCGGGGCCGGGCTGTTGCAGCACGCGCCGGACGCGGCCACCTGGCGTGCGGCTCCCGCCGCTTCCAGCGAGGCCATGCAGCTGTCGCTGCTGGCGCAGCCGATGCTGCAGACCATCGAACGTTATTACCTGGTGATCGCACTGCTGCTGCGCGCCGGCAGTGCCCAGATTTCGCAGCAACAGCTGTCGTCGTCGTGCCAGCAGATGGCGCAGCGCATGGTGACGCTGTACGGGTTCTACTCGGCGGAGTTCTTCGACCGCTCGCTGTTTGACGGCTTTGTCGGCCTGCTGCGTCGGCGCGGCGTGGTACGCGCCGACGCCGAAGGCCGGCTGGTGTTCGATGACGAACTCGCGAGCATCGCCGGGGATGTGCAGCTGGTGCTATCGGAGCAGCTGCGCCACAGCATCCTGCAGGTCGTGCACGGCTGATTGCGGCATGGCGACACCCAGGTGCACGCGTCGCCACAGGATGTCCTCGGCGCTGCGTGCCCACTCCACGGCCACCAGGTATTCCACTTCGGCAAGCGACAACAAGCCGCCGAAGCATGGCCCCAGGTCTTCCAGGCTGCGCGCGGCGCCCAGGATGTGGCTCATGCGTGTGCCGTACTGCCGCGCCAGGCGCGTCACCATTGCGGCGGGCAGCAGCGGCCAGCGCGCCAGCGCGTGCGCGGTGAAGCGCGCCAGATCGGCATCCGGCAGGTCGCCGCCCGGCAGCGCCTCACGGCCGGTCCAGGTGTCGTCCGCCTCGCGCCCCAGCAGCGGCAGCAGCATGGCCAGGGCGCCTTCAGCCAGCCGCCGGTAGGTGGTGATCTTGCCGCCATACACGCTCAGTGCCGGTGCGCCGCCAATGCCCCGCTGCAGTTGCAGGTGATAGTCGCGGGACACGCGCTGTGCGGCACCCTCGCTGCCGTCGTCATAAAGCGGCCGCACGCCTGAGTAACTGCCCACGATGTCTGCCTCCGTGGCTGGCCGGCGCAGGAAACCGTTGAGGCAGTCGAGCAGGTAACGGGTCTCGGCGGCGTCGATGGTGACCTGGGCAGGATCGCCGTTGAATGGCGTGTCGGTGGTGCCCACCAGCGTGTATTGCTCCTGGTACGGGATCGCGAAGACAACGCGCTGGTCGGCACTCTGCAGCAGGTAGGCATGGTCGCCGTCATACAGGCGCTTCAGCAGCAGGTGGCTGCCTTTCACCAGCCGCAGTTGTTGCGCCGGACGAATGCCCAGCGGCTCCAGCAGCGCATTGACCCAGGCACCTGTGGCGTTGACCAGGGCGCGGCCACGCAGCTCCTGCCGTGCGCCGCTGTCACGCTGCTGCACCGTGATGCGCCAGGCCGCCCCTTCGCTCGTGGCCGCAACCAGGCGTGTGCGCGTGAGGATGGTGGCACCGCGCTGCGCCGCGTCGAGTGCGTTCAATACCACCAGGCGGCTGTCGTCGACGGTGCAATCCGAATACTCGAAACCATCGGTGATGGAATCGCGCAGCGGCGCACCGAGCGCATTGCCGCTCAGGCGGGTGCTGCTCGACGCGGCGAGGCGTTCGCGGCCGCCCGCGTGGTCGTAGACAAACAGGCCGAGGCGCAGCAGCCAGCGTGGCCGCAGCCCGTCCACATAGGGCAGCACGAAGCGCTGCGTGCGCACGATATGCGGCGCGATGGCGAGCAGCCGCTCGCGCTCCGCGAGGGCCTCCCGCACCAGCCGCAGCTCGCCCTGCTCCAGGTAGCGCAGCCCGCCATGGATGAGCTTGGTGCTGGCGGAGGAAGTGTGTGCGGCGAGATCGTCCTGCTCGACCAGGCACACCGACAGCCCGCGTCCAGCCGCGTCCCGCGCGATGCCGGCGCCATTGACGCCGCCGCCGATGACCAGCAGGTCGTAGCTGCCGTCAGTCATCGCCGCGCACGCGGCCACGCAGCTGCTTGTGCTGGCCGGCACGCGATTTGGTTGCCAGGCGGCGTTCCTTCGAGGCCCGCGTCGGCTTGGTGGCGCGGCGCGGCTTTGGTGCCTGGCGTGCGGCTTCCAGCAGCGCTGCAAGCCGCTCCATCGCATCCCGCCGGTTGCCCTCCTGGGTGCGATGGTTGCGCGCGATGATCAGGATCTCGTCTTCGCCAGTGAGCCGGCGCCCGGCCAGCTTGCGCAGCCGCTGCTTGCCCGCAGTATCCAGCCGGGCGCTGAGGCCGACGTTGAAGCGCAGCTGCGCCGCGGTCGCAACCTTGTTGACGTTCTGGCCACCCGGGCCGGCGGAGCGCACGAAGCTGACCTGCACCTCTTCCGGATCGATGGTGATGGTCACGTTCCGCCGCCGCGCGTTTCCACCATGCGCACATCGCGCTGCGCCACTGGTATGGTGATGCCATGCGCGCGGAAGCTGCGCCAGATGCCGCGGTTCACCTCGGAACGCACGTTGTTGACGCCCGCCTGCGGGTCGGCGATCCAGAAGCGCAGTTCCAGCTCGATGCCCGAATCGCCGAAGTGCATCAGCCGCGAGGCGGGCGGGGGCTCGTGCAGCACGCGCGGGATCTGCCGCGCCACATCCACCAGCACCTGCAGCGCCAGCTCCGGGTCATCGTGGTAGCCGATGCGCACCGGCAGTTTCAGCCGCACCTTCGGATCCGAATAGCTCCAGTTGATCACCGGATTGGTGATCAGGTGCTGGTTCGGCACGAGCGTCGCCACCCCATCGCGATCACGCACCACCACGTAGCGGCCCCGCAGCTCCTCCACCCAACCGAAATTCTCCGTACTGGTACCGGTAGTGCCGGTGAAACTGATGACGTCGCCGGGCTTGATGGATTTGTCGAGCAGCAGCACGAAGCCGCTGACGAAATTGCTGGCGATGGCCTGCAGGCCGAAGCCCAGGCCCAGGCCGATGGCGCCGGTGAGCACCGTCAGCGCGGTCAGGTCGACGCCGGCGGCATTGATGCCCAGCAGCGTGCCGAACCCTAGCAGGAAGAAATAGCTGAACTTGCTGATGCCGATGCGCGTCGATGGCGCCAGCCCGCTCATGCGCATCACGCGCCGCTCGATCATGCGCGAGCCCACGGATGCAACCAGCAGGAACAGCGTGATGACGACCAGGCCCTTGAGCAGTGACCACAGCGTCAGGTGCGCGGTGCCGGGGAGCAGGTCGATGGCATCGAGCCGGGTGACGAGGTAGTCGATCCAGCTCCACACCCGGGCCAGCCACCTTTGCAGGGTGTTGTCAGGCATTGAGGTCGGGGATGGACGAGCTCTCGATGCGGGCGATCTGATCCTTCAGCATCAGCTTGCGCTTCTTCAGCCGGCGCATCTGCACCTCGTCGATGTGGATGTCGAGCGCCAGGCGCGAGATGATCTGGTCCAGGTCGCGATGTTCGATACGCAGCTGGCGCAACTTCTCGATATTGCGGAACAGCTCGCGATCGACGTTGTCTTCGCTGTCGTCGGACATCGACTCGCTCAATTACCCAGCAGCCGCACGGAGAGCGGCTCTATCCCTTCCGGTAGCTTAGCGAAGCGGCCCAGCGGGCGCCACGGCACACCAGGCTCATGAAAGTCCGAGGCCACCGACCCCGCCAGGCCCGCGGCGCGCGCCAGCCGTGCCAGTCGCGCGCTGTCGTTCGGCGAGAGCCCCGGCAGGCTCACTTCCAGCGCCGCGCCACCCAGCGTGCGGAATTCCTCGCACAGGTTGCGCAAGGCGCCCGACGACAGTTTGTAGCGGTGCGGATGGGCCAGTACGGCGTGACCACCGGCCGACACGATCGCGTTGACCGCCGCATCGATTCCCGGCCATTCCTGCGGCACATGGCCGGTCTTGCCGCGCGCCAGCCACAAATCGAACGCCTCCTGCGTCGACCGCGCATCGCCGGCCGCGACCAGCGCGCGTGCGATATGCATGCGCGTGGGCACGGTGGCGGATGCCAGTACCGCCGTGGCGAGGTCGCGATGCTGGAAGCGCGGATGCCGCATCAGGCGCAATCCGATCGCCGCGATGCGCGCGCGGCGCAGGGCCAGCAGCTGCGCCAGGTGTTGCTGCAGCACCGGGTTTGCGGCATCGATGCCCAGGCCGACCACGTGGATCTCCTGGCCGCGCCAGCCGGCGGTGATCTCGACGCCGGGGATGAACCGGATACCGGCTGCCTCTGCCGCCTTGCGCGCCTCGTCCAGCCCTGCCGTGGTGTCGTGGTCCGTGAGAGCCAGCGCCGTGACGTTGCGACGCGCGGCATGCGCCAGCAGCTGCGCCGGCGGCAAGGTGCCATCCGAGTGGTGGCTGTGGGTGTGCAGGTCGATGAGATCGAACATCCGGCCTGTATCATACGGAGCGTGACTTCCCCCGTACGACTTCCGGATCACATCGATACGCTGCTGCTCGACCTCGACGGCACGCTGCTGGACCTGGCCTTTGACACGCACTTCTGGCTGGAGGTGGTGCCGGAATATTACGGTCGCAAGCATGGCCTCACCGCGGAGCAGGCCCTGCTGCAGGAGATCGGGCCGCGCATGCGCTCCGCCGAGGGCACGCTGAACTGGTACTGCCTCGACTACTGGTCGCGCACCCTGGCGCTTGACCTGTCGGCCATCAAGACCGCGCACGACGAGCGCATCGCCTGGCTGCCCGGCGCGCAGGATTTCCTGCGCCGCCAGCGCGCCGCCGGCCGGCGGCTGGTGCTGGCGACCAATTCGCATCCAGAGACGCTGCGCATCAAGGACGCAAAAGCCGGCATCGCGCCGCTGCTGGATGTGATGTACAGCTCGCACCAGTTCAACGCTCCGAAGGAATACGCGGAATTCTGGCTGCGCCTGCGCAATGCCGAGCCTTTTGACCCGGCACGTACCGCCTTCATCGACGACAACCCGAAGGTGCTGGCTGCGGCGCGTGCCGCGGGCATCGGCCTCGTGCTGGCAGTGACCAACCCGGATTCCAGCCGTCCGCCGCGCACCCCGCCGACGGGTTACCAGCACGTGGCAGCGGTGGGGGATATCTCAGGCTGAGTGGAACCCGGTGACGCCGGCCTCAGCCGTGAGGCCGGCCGCCGCTGTGCTGGCCGCGTCGCGGGCCGCCGCCGCCGCTGGAACGGCCGCCGCCGCCAGCCGGCCTGCCGCCCCGGCCGCCGCCACCGCCACCACCGCGACGCGGGGGACCTTCTTCGCGCGGCCGATGCTTCGGGAACACCACGCCCGTGGCCAGCAAGGCCTGCGCCACGCTGGCACGCGGGATCTGGTGGCCGATGTATTCCTCGATCTCCGGCAGGCAGATCGCGTAATCCTCGCAGGCGAAGCTGATGGCATCGCCCTCGGCGCCAGCCCGCGCCGTGCGGCCGATGCGATGCACGTAATCGGCCCGATCCTGCGGCAGGTCGTAGTTGAACACATGGCTCACATCGGGGATGTGCAGGCCGCGCGAGGCGACATCGGTCGCGATCAGCACATCGAGTTCGCCGCTGTGGAAATCCTTCAGGTACTTCAGGCGCTTGTTCTGCGGCACGTCGCCGGACAGCGCCGCCGCATTGATCTGGTTCGCCCGCAGCACGTCCTCGAGACGATCGGCCTGGCGACGGGTGTTGACGAACACCATCGAGCGCTCGGCGGTGGCGCCGCGCAGCAGCCCGATCAGCAGCGGGATCTTCTCCTCCATGGCCGGGAAGTAGATGAGCTGGCGCACGCGGTCCGCGGTCATGCGGTCCGGCTCGATCGCCACCTGCTCGGGATTGTTCATGTGCTCGTAAGCAAGCTCCAGCACGCGCTGGGACAGCGTGGCGGAGAACAGCATCGACTGGCGCTGGTCCGGCGGCGGCATCTTGCGCAGCAGGTAGCGGATGTCGGCGATGAAGCCCAGGTCGAACATGCGGTCGGCTTCATCGAGCACGCACACCTGCACATGCTTCAGGTCGAATACCTGCTGCTTGTAGTAATCGATGATGCGGCCGGGTGTGCCGATCAGCACGTCGGCGCCGTTCTCGAACTGGCGCCGCTGCTTCTCGTAATCGACGCCGCCGAACACGCAGGCGAGCTTGAGTCCGGTGTGCTTGCCGAGCACCTGCGCGTCGTTGTAGATCTGCACGGCCAGTTCCCGCGTCGGCGCGATCACGATGCCGCGGATGGCGGTGGGGGATTGCTGCTCGCGCGGCAACCGGGTGAGCAGGGCCTGGAACATGGACACCAGGAACGCGGCGGTCTTGCCGGTGCCGGTCTGCGCCTGGCCGGCGATATCACGCCCGGCCAGCGAAAATGGCAGGGTCTGGGCCTGGATGGGCGTGCAGCGCTCGAAGCCCGCGTCGCGGATGCCCTGCATCACCGAGGGCGTGAGATCGAAACTGCTGTAGAGCGGACCATCCGGCGCCACCTGGGTGCGCACCGGGGTGGCCGCTGCAGCCGCAGGGGCCACCGGCGCCGCAGCGGGGAGGGGCCCGGCTTCACGGGCAGGCTCGGGTGCCCGGGGGAGCTCGGCGGGTGCGGGTGCGGCGTGCAGCCCGACCTGACCGGTGCCAGCGGCGGTGGCTGGCTCGGCCCTGTCGCCAGCGGTCTTCGCGGTGATAGCCGGAGGCGTGAAAAGCTTGTTCCAGATTGTCTTTAACATGTTGGCTTCATATGTCGGCCTGTTGCCCGGGGCGCGTGGAGCGCTTGCAAATCCGGCAAGGACCGGCTACAAAAGCAACCCATACACGGCGCGTTTCCGGCGCCCTGGAACCAATCCTTAAACATCTAGTCTAAACCCTTGACCGTACTCGTGCCGTGGGATTTCTCATCCCGGCTCGAGGCGCCCCGAGCGCCAATCCATACTTCCCAAGATCCCGCCAATCCCGATCCGAAATCCGGCATCGCAGCAGGTTCAACCCCCTCATCGGAGGCTTTAGTCAGTGAGCAACCCCCTCATCGTCCATACATCGGACGCCACATTTGATGCCGACGTCCTCAAGTCAGCCGAGCCCGTGCTGCTCGACTTCTGGGCCGAGTGGTGTGGCCCCTGCAAGATGATCGCGCCGATCCTTGATGAAACCGCCAACGAGTACAAAGGCCGGTTGAAGATCGCGAAGCTGAACATCGACGAGAATCCGCAGATCCCGCCGCGTTTCGGCATCCGCGGCATCCCGACGCTGATCCTGTTCAAGGGCGGCACGGTGCATGCGCAGAAAGTCGGCGCCCTGTCCAAGTCGCAGCTGATCGCGTTCCTGGAAAGCAACCTGCCGCAGTCGTCAGGCGCTGCTTCCCGGGAAAACGCGCTGTGAGGGGCTACCTCGGCGGGCCGGGCGGCGGCCAGAACAACAATCGCCAGCGCGGCGGCAACAGCGGCGGCAAGCGCCGGGACGGCAATCGCGGCGGCGGCGGTGGCGGCGATCGCGGCAACGTGAACGGCAACGTGGGCCGCCACGAGGAGATCTACGATCCGGAGCCGTTCGATCCTTCTGCCGATGGCGAGATCGTCAGCAAGCCGGAGCTGGAACAGGCACGCCGGCTGATGAGCCTGAACGAGCTGCGCTCGAAGCCGATCAACGCGGTGGTGAAGGTGGCCGAGTCGATGGGGCTGGAAAGCCTTGCCCGCTCGCGCAAGCAGGACATCATCTTCTCCATCCTCAAGCACTACGCCAAGAACGGTGAGCTGATCTATGGCGAGGGCGTGATCGAGGTGCTGCAGGATGGCTTCGGCTTCCTGCGCTCGGCGGATTCCTCTTATCTGGCCGGCCCCGATGACATCTACATCAGCCCGAACCAGGTGCGCCGCTTCAACCTGCGTACCGGCGATTCCATCTCCGGCCTGATCCGTCCGCCCAAGGATGGCGAGCGCTACTTCG
>JBEVNO010000004.1:0-4848 GCA_040508085.1 Steroidobacteraceae bacterium | reverse complement strand
TGGCCACGCTGGGCATCCATCAGGGCCGCCAGCCTGCGAAGGATCGCGATGCGCTGGTGTGGAGGGAGCCAGCCGTCGCGGTTCTTGAACACCCGCTCGGCCGCAGCGAGCTTGTGCTCCAGCGCTGCCGCCGTATCGAATGCGATGTCCGTGATGGGTGCGCGGTCGAAGGCCTGTACGACGGTCAACATGGTGTGCTCCTGGGTTGAGAATCAATGCGGGTCATCAGGCGCAGCCCACATCCGGCGTGCGGTTGCGCAGTTCGTCCACCAGCACGCGGGTGTTCTCGGCGTAATCGATCGGCACATCCAGCACGTGCACACCGCCGCCCGCGAAGGCGGCCTCGATCATCGGCACCAACTGGTCCACGGCCGTCACCCGGCTGCCCTTGGCGCCATAGGCCTCGGCATATTTCACGAAATCCGGATTGCCAAAACGCATGCCGAAATCCTCGAAGCCATCCACCGCCTGCTTCCAGCGGATCATGCCGTAGGCGCTGTCGTTGAGGATCACCACCACCAGGTTGAGACCCAGCCGCACGGCGGTTTCCATCTCCTGCGAGTTCATCATGAAGCCGCCGTCGCCACACACCGCCATGACGCGCCGCTGCGGGTACAGCATCGCCGCCATCATGGCCGAGGGCAGCCCGGCGCCCATCGTGGCCAGCGCATTGTCGAGCAGCAGCGTGTTGGCGACATGCGTGCGGTAGTTGCGGGCGAACCAGATCTTGTACATGCCGTTGTCGAGGCAGACGATGCCATCCTCCGGCAGGGCTGCGCGCACGTCATGCACGACCCGCTGCGGCGTGACCGGGAAACGGTCCTCCTCGGCACGATCGTTGAGACGGGCGAGGATCTTCTGGCGCAGCTCGATCATGCCTTCATCCGCCACCAGGCGCCCTTCCAGCCGTTCGGCCAGCGCCTCCACCGAGGCGCCGATGTCGCCCAGCACTTCAATATCGGGATGGTAGACCTGCTCGACCGTGGCCGAGTGGAAACTGATGTGGATCACCTTCGGGCCACCGCTGCCCTTCATCAGGAACGGCGGTTTTTCGACCGTGTCATGGCCGATGGCGATGATCAGATCGGCGCGCGCGACCGCCTCATGGACGTAGTCGCCTTCCGAGAGCGCGGCCGTGCCCATGTACAGGTTGGAGCCGCCGGTGACCGCGCCCTTGCCCATCTGCGTGTTGAAGAACGGCAGGCGCGTGCGCGCCACGAACGCCGAAAGCGCTTCGGTAAGCCAGGGCCGGCTGCCCGCCGCGCCGATCATCACCAGTGGGCGCTTGGCGGCGAGGATGGCCGCTTCTGCCCGATCGAGCGCGGCAGGCGGCGCGATGGGACGCTCCAGCGGGTGGACGGGAATGACGGGGATATCCTCGACCTCTTCGCCGGCGATGTCCTCCGGCAGTTCCAGGTGCACCGGGCCGGGCCGTTCCTCCATGGCCACCCGGAAGGCATCGCGCACGGTGGCGGGAATCGCGGCCGGGCTGACGATCTGGCGCGTCATCTTGGTGAGCGGCTTCATCGAGGCCACGATATCCACGATCTGGAAGCGCGCCTGCTTGGCGCTCATCACCGGCTTCTGGCCGGTGATCAGAATCATCGGCCATGCACCCAGATGAGCGTACGCAGCGCCGGTCGAGAAATTCAGCGCGCCCGGGCCGAGCGTGGCCAGGCAGACACCGGGCCGGCCCGTGAGCCGGCCGTGGGTGGCGGCCATGAACGCAGCGGCCTGTTCATGCCGCGTGAGGACCAGTTCGATGCGCGAGGTCCGCAGCGACTCCAGGAAATCGAGATTTTCCTCGCCCGGCACGCCAAAGATGCGGTCCACGCCTTCGTTTTCGAGCGCCTTGACCAGTAGATCCGAGCCCTTCTGCATAGCGTCGATCCTTGCGGTGAGGATGGATCACTATACCCCCGGGGTATTTACCGGCCTTCGCACACCGGTAGAGTACGCACGCCCGGCACGCGGGCTGCCATGACGGCGATGCGGGTGCGTGATGCAAGCAACTGTGATGCACATCGCAGTTCAAGTGCGTCGTGCCGGCGCCGGATCGACACGCGTTGCGCGCTGACACGCATGCGATCGCGTTGTGAGCAACGAAAATGTGCGGCGCGAGGGCCAACGTCGTTTCGGAACGCTGGCAGCTGTAACGTGTCGCTGGTAATGTTGCGCCCACTGAGCAGAGCCGCTGACGTGCTGTTTTCGCTGCCATTGCCGGGGCCGTCTCCACGTATGTGGCAGTCGCGTCCGGCCGTTGGAAAGCAGCGACACGATGCACCACCTGGATACCATGGCAGCCGATCATTCCGATCCGCGGTTCACAACCACCGAGCAGAAACAGAAGGACCAGCGCACGCTGCTGCTGGGCGGCACCACGTGTGCGGTGCTGGGCGCATGCTGGTGTGTCTTCTATGCGTTGATCGCACGCTATGACCTGACCGCCTTCTTCGCCGTGCCCAGCGTGCTCGGCCTGGTGGCCCTGGCGTGCGCCAAGCGGTGTGTCTACATCCATGTGGTGCTGCTGGCCAATGCGATGTTGCTGCTGGTCGTTGCGATGTCCGCCATCGATGTGCCCAGTGCGGTGGTGCCGAGATCGGCCCACCTCTATCTGCTGCCGCTGGCGGCCGCATCGGTGTTCATCTTCGGAGGACGAAGCCGCTACATGGGCGCGGTGTTCCCGTTGCTCTGCCTGCTTGCGTTCGTGCTGTTCGGCTCGCGCATGGTCGGACAAGGCATGCAGTCCATGGCGCCGCCGGCGGAAGCGCGCTTTCCGTGGAGCGTGATCAACAACGTCGTCGCCGTCGGACTGCTGGCCGCCGTGCTGTTGATCAACCGGCAGGACATGATGTCCAAGGCGAAGCGCACCAATGATCTTGCACGCGCGATCGATCGCGGCCAGCTCGTCGTGCTGTTCCAGCCGCAGGTGGATGCGGCGGGCAGCCCGATCGGCGCGGAGGCGCTGGTGCGTTGGCTGCATCCCTCGCGGGGCCTGCTCTCGCCGCACGAGTTCATTCCGCTGGCCGAAGAAACGCACCTGATCCGCGGCCTGGGCCTGGAAGTGCTGCGGCAGGCCTGCCAGACCCTGGCCGCCTGGCAGCAGGACCCGGCATCGCGACACCTTGTGATGGCGGTGAATGTCAGCACGGTGCAGTTGAATGATCCCGGGTTCGCGGCCTCGGTCGAAGACGTGCTTCGGCGTACCGGCGCGCCCGCCAACCGGCTGGAACTGGAACTGACCGAATCGGCCCTGTCCGAAGATGCCGGCGTCGCCATCGAGGTGATGTGGGTGCTGCGCCGGCTGGGCGTGCGCTGGGCACTGGATGATTTCGGGACCGGCTATTCCTCCCTTTCGCTGCTGCGGGCACTGCCGGTGCAGAAGTTGAAAGTGGACCGGCAGTTCGTGCTGGACGCGCAGCTCAACGGGCAAGGCAAGCGCCTGCTGGCCAAGATCGTGGAAATCTCGGACATCCTGGGACTCACCGCGCTTGCCGAAGGCGTGGAAAGCAAAGAACAGCGCGACATGCTGATCGAGGTGGGCTGCCGGCAGTTCCAGGGCTATTACTTCTCACGGCCGGTCGCCGCACAGGAGCTGGAGGCGCGGATCGCCTCGATCCGCCACGCCGCCCTCGCCTGAGGACACCGCCGGCCTGACGGCCTGCCCTTACCCGCCCTGCCTGCGCGAACGGTAGGCGGCAACTTTCATCCGGTTGCCGCACTGGGCCATGCTGCACCAGCGCCGCTTGCGCGACTTGGTGGTGTCGTGGAAGAGCAGCGTGCAGTCGTGCGCTTCGCATGCACGCACATGCGCCAGATCGCCCCCCGAAAGCAGCTGGCCGAGCGCGGTGGCGATGGGCTCCAGCAGGCTCTCGGCGCTGTCGTCGCGGCGACGCTCCACCAGCATGGGAACGGCGCTGCCGGGCGCTGCGGCCAACTGCACGATCGGCCGGCCCTTCTCCAGCACCCGGTTCACGACCATCGCCCGGGGCGGCCGCCCGGCCTGCGCGGCCTGCAGCAGATCGCGCGCCTCATCGCGCAGGGCGATCGCAAGCGCCCGCACCCCCGTGGGTGCCTGCACGCTGCCCGCCTCCAGCACGCCGGCGGTCGCCAGCCAGTCGATCACCGCCTGGTCATCGACCAATACCTCGACGGGCGCATTCTCCGGGCCATAGGCCGAGTTGATGAAGTCCAGCGCCAGATCATGGGCCACGAACATCGCTGCCACTGGAGATGCCTCGCTCACTTGTAACCCCTTAAATCGATATTGACAGGTTACCACTCCGCTGCGTAACCTGCAAAAACACTCCAATACGGTTACACAACCCGCCATGAAACCCACGCACGCTCTGGCCCCCCTCGGAGTGGCCGCCGCCCTCCTGGCCGGCCCCGCCCAGGCCGACACGGCCGCACCGCAGGTTCACTACCGTTACGAACAGGTCGGCGAGGTCAAGGTGTTCTACCGGGAGGCCGGGCCACGATCGGCGCCGACCGTGCTGCTGCTGCACGGGTTCGCGGCGTCGTCCTACATGTACCGCGACGTGATCGCCGCGCTCGCCGACACCTACCACGTGATCGCACCGGACCTGCCGGCGTTCGGCTACACCGAGTCGCCTGCGCGCGGCGGCTATGACTACACCTTCGACAACCTGACCCGGACAATGGATCGCTTCACCGAGCAGCTCCGGCTGGAGCGTTACGCGCTGATGGTGCATGACTACGGCGCGCCGGTGGGATGGCGCCTGGCCAGTGCGCATCCGGAACGCATCACCGCGCTGATCTCGCAGAACGGCAACGCCTACGAGGAAGGCCTGGCCAAGGGCTGGGATCCGATCCGCGCGTACTGGC
>JBEVNO010000070.1:0-3747 GCA_040508085.1 Steroidobacteraceae bacterium | reverse complement strand
GCACGTCCTTGACGTCGCCGCCCAGCACGCCGCCCTGGATCGCAGCACCCAGTGCCACGGCTTCGTCCGGGTTGACGTCCTTGCGCGGTTCCTTGCCGAAGAACTCGGTCACGGCCTGCTGCACCTTCGGCATACGGGTCTGACCGCCGACCAGGATCACTTCACCGATGTCGCTCGAACGCAGGCCGGCATCGTTCAGCGCGATGCGGCACGGCTCGATCGACTTCTTGATCAGGTCTTCCACCAGCGCTTCCAGCTTGGCGCGGGTCAGCTTGATGTTCAGGTGCTTCGGGCCCGACGCGTCAGCGGTGACGTACGGCAGGTTCACTTCGGTCTGCTGGCTGGTGGACAGCTCGATCTTGGCGCGCTCGGCGGCGTCCTTCAGGCGCTGCAGGGCGAGCGGATCCTTGCGCAGGTCGATGCCCTGGTCCTTGTTGAACTCGTCCACCAGGTATTCGATGACGCGGTTGTCGAAGTCTTCGCCGCCCAGGAAGGTGTCACCGTTGGTGGCCAGCACTTCGAACTGCTTCTCACCGTCCACGTTGGCGATCTCGATGATCGAGACGTCGAAGGTGCCGCCGCCCAGATCGTACACAACGATCTTGCGGTCACGGCCGTCACCCTTGTCCAGGCCATAGGCCAGGGCAGCAGCGGTCGGCTCGTTGATGATGCGCTTGACTTCCAGACCGGCGATGCGGCCGGCGTCCTTGGTCGCCTGGCGCTGGCTGTCGTTGAAGTAGGCCGGCACGGTGATCACGGCCTCGGTGACGGTCTCACCCAGGAACGCTTCGGCGGTCTTCTTCATCTTCTCCAGCACGCGGGCGGAGATTTCCTGCGGGGCCATCTTCTTGCCGTCGCTGGTCTGCACCCAGGCATCGCCATTGTCATGGGCCAGGATGCCGTAGGGCACGTGCGCGATGTCCTTCTGGACTTCAGCGTCGGTGAACTTGCGGCCGATCAGGCGCTTGACGGCGTAGAAGGTGTTCTTCGGGTTGGTCACGGCCTGGCGCTTGGCCGAGGCACCGACCAGCACTTCGCCGTCCTTGGTGTAGGCGACGATGGACGGCGTGGTGCGATCGCCTTCCGCGTTTTCGATGACGCGGGCCTTGCCGCCGTCCATGATCGCCACACACGAGTTGGTGGTGCCGAGGTCGATACCAATGATCTTGCCCATGAGGGAGACTCCTGAAAGTTCTGGGTACATCCGGCAGCTGCCGGGTTATGAATGGGATGTGGGGGACGGCTGGATCACATTCAAGCCATCCGCCAAACACTGTGTCCGCGGTTGGCGCAACGCATTCAGCATCGCGCCAGCCAAGCGGCGGCGGCTCAGTCGCGGGCGACCACGACCAGGGCCGGGCGCAGCAGGCGATCGTTGAGCAGGTAGCCCTTCTGGAACACCTGCACCACGCTGCCCGGTGCCGCGCCGGGGGCGTCGGCCTGGCTGATCGCCTGGTGGTGTTCGGGGTTGAACGGCTGGCCGGTCGGGTCCAGCAGGGTCAGGCCGTTGTCGGCGGCGACCTTGAGCAGCTGCTTGTAGGTCAGCTCCAGGCCCTCGCGCAGCGGGCTGGGTTCGCTGCCGGCGGCATTCAGGCCGGCATCGAGGCTGTCGAAGACCGGCAGCAGCTCGCCGAGCAGTTTTTCATTAGCGAATCGGCGCGCCTGTTCGACGTCGCGGGCAACGCGCTTGCGCTGGTTGTCCAGGTCGGCGCGCTCGCGCAGCGACTCGGACCGGAGCAGCGCCACTTCATTGTGCAGGCTGTCCAACTGCGCCTGCAGCGAATCGGCCGGGGCCGGCTCGCCGTTCGGCGTCTGGGGTGCGTTATCGGGCTGATCGTGGTTCATTTCCGGATCCTTGGCGGTGACTCTCCGCCTCCACCCACCCCTATATGGGCGCGGCCTGCCGTTTCAAGAGTCCGGGTGCGCTTTATGCGCGATCGCGGGACAATCCACCGCCGCCGGGCAAAGCCAGCGCCGCACCGAGCACCTGCGCGGTCGCCTCCACCAGCGGGATCATCCGGTCGTAGGCCATGCGCTTCGGGCCGATCACCCCCAGCACGCCCAGCACCTGGCCATCGGCCGAGTACGGCGCGGTGACCAGCGAAACGCTCTCCAGCGGCATTACCCCGGTCTCCTCGCCGATGAAGATGCGCACGCCCGGTGCCTGGATGGTGCGCTCGAGCAGCTGCAGGATCTCGCGCTTGCTGGCGAACACGTCGAACAGCTCGCGCAGCCGCTCCAGGTCGGACAGGTCCTGCACGCCCATCAGCCGGGTCTGCCCGGCCAGCACCATGTCATCGGCCGGCGGCACCATCGCCTGCTCGGCCAGCTCGATGCTGTGCGCCAGCAGCTGCTCCATCTCCGATTGGGCATCGCGCAGTTCCAGCAGCAGCCGTTGGCGGATCTCCGCCAGCGGGCGGCCGGCGCAGTTGGCGTTGAGATAGTTGGCCACCTGCTCCAGCTCGCCGGGCTTGAAGCTGCGGCGGGGCTCGATCACCCGGTTCTGCACTTCGTTGTCGGCAAACACCAGGATCGCCAGCACCCGGCGCGCATCCAGCGCCACGAAATCGATATGCCGGAACGCGAACTGCTCCCGCCGCGGCGCACTGACCACGCCCACGAAATGGCTCATCGCCGAAAGCAGTTCCGAGGCGCTGCCGAGCAGGGCCTGGGTGCCGGTGCCGGTGGCCAGCTCGCTGCGCAGGCGGCTGAGCTCGCCCTCGCCCGGCGGCTGCATCTTGACCAGGCTGTCCACGAACACCCGGTAACCGTGCGCGGTCGGCACCCGGCCGGCGGAGGTATGCGGCGAGCTGAGCAGGCCCAGGTCCTCCAGGTCACCGAGGATGTTGCGGATCGTGGCCGGGCTGACATCCAGCCCCGCATGCCGTGCCAGGGTCTGCGAACCGACCGGTTCACCATCCTGGATATGGCGCGCGATCAGCGTCCGCAGCAGGTGGCGGGCGCGTGGCGCGAGATGTGACGCAGAAGGATGCATGGAATCAGCCTGTGAGACGCCCACCTAGATAATGGCTGCCAGGGGCAATGGCAAGCCAGGCCCCGCTCCGTAGGCCGACGCCGATTGGAGACGCCACCCGCGCATGCTAGCGTGCGCGGCTTGATGACGCCCCTCGTGTACAACGTAGACCATGCTTAGACATCTATCGATCAAGGATTTCGCGGTTGTCCGCGCCACCGAGCTGGAGTTCGGCGCCGGCATGACCGTGGTCTCGGGTGAAACCGGCGCAGGCAAGTCGCTGATGGTCGACGCCCTGGGCTTCCTGTCCGGGCTGCGCGCCGACAGCGGCGTGGTCCGCCACGGCGCCGCCCGCGCCGAGCTCTCGGCCGAGTTCGCGCCGCTGGCCGATGCCCCGGCCCGCCGGTGGCTGCGCGAGAACGAACTGGACGACGAGGAACAATGCCAGCTGCGCCGCGTGATCCGCGCCGACGGCGGCTCGCGGGCCTTCATCAATGGCCGCCCGGTGACCCTCTCGCAGCTGACCGAGCTGGCCTCGATGCTGGTGGAGATCCACGGCCAGCACGAGCAGCAGGCCCTGCTCTCGCGCCCCTCGCAGCTCTCGCTGCTGGATGCCTATGCGCGCAACGAGGCCGAGCGCCTCCAGGTCCGCCAGGCCGCGGCGCGCTGGCAGGCGCTGGTGGATGAGGCCGACGCGCTCTCGCGCCAGGGCGATGTCAGCGACCGGATCGGCTATCTGGAACACCAGCTGGCCGAGCTGCAGCGCGAAGACC
>JBEVNO010000121.1:0-32178 GCA_040508085.1 Steroidobacteraceae bacterium | reverse complement strand
TGTCTCGCACGATGGCGGCATCCGCGCCTACTCCGCCGCGGACGGGAAGATCCTGTGGCTGTTCGACGCCAACAAGGACTTCACCACCGTGAACGGCGTGAAGGCCAACGGTGCCAGCATGGACGGACCCGGGCCCGTGGTGGCCGGTGGCATGGTGTATGTGAATTCCGGCTATGGCGGCCTGGTGGGCCGCCCCGGCAATGTGCTGCTGGCCTTCGGGCTGGAGTAGCCCGGACTTCGCGGCGCGTTACTCCTCGAGCAGCGCGCGCAGCATCCAGCCCGTTTTCTCGTGGATCTGGATGCGCTGGGTCAGAAGGTCGGCGGTGGCCTCGTCCGCCGCCTTCTCGGCCGCGGGGTACAGAGCGCGCGCCGTCTTGGCCACGGCCTCGTTGCCCTGCACCAGGAACTTGATCATGTCCTTGGCCTTGGGCACGCCCACGGTTTCCTTGATGGAGCTCAGCTGCGCGAACTCGGCGTAGGTGCCGGGCGCCGGGTGGCCCAGCGAACGGATGCGCTCGGCGATGAGATCGAGTGCCAGCCACAGCTCGTTGTACTGCGTCTCGAACATCAGGTGCAGCGTCTGGAACATCGGGCCGGTGACATTCCAGTGGAAGTTGTGCGTCTTCAGGTACAGCGTGTAGGTGTCGGCCAGCAGGTGGCCCAGGCCCTCGGCGATCTCCGCGCGATCCTTCTTGCTGATGCCGATGTCGATTGTCGTAGCCATGTCGTTCGTTCTCCAGCGCCTCAGGACGGAAGCGAATCCCAGTATTCTTCCATCTTTTTGCGCTGCGCGGCACTTGGCAGGCGGCCACGGCCGCCCTGCTGGTTGTCTTCGAGGAAGGCGAGCGTGGTGGTGCCGGGGATGGCCGCCGTCACGGCCGGATGCGACACGATGTATTTCAGGAAGAACTGCGCCCAGGTGGAGGCGTCGAATTCCTCGGCCGCCCAGGCCGGCACCGGCTTGCCGGCAACGCGCGGGAAGAAGCTGCGGCCGCGGCCACCGAAGGGCACGTTGATCAGCACACCCATGCCCTTCTCCTGCGCCAGCGGCAGCACCTTGTCGGCGGCGCCGCGGTTGCCGATGGAGTAATCCACCTGCAGGAAGTCGAACTTGTTCTGGTTCACCGCGCTGATGAGCGCCTCATACTGGTTATCCACCGAGGTGGTGATGCCGATGTAGCGCACCTTTCCGGCCGCCTTGTATTCGTTGTACGCCGGCATCAGCTGCGCCACGCCATGCACATTGTGGATCTGCAGCAGGTCGAGCTTGCTCACCTTCAGACGGCTGAAGGATTCATCCAGCACCGCCTTGCCAGCCGACACATCGCCTCCCAGCGGTGTCTTGGTGGCGAGGAAGAACTTGTCGCGGTTGCCGATATCGGCGAGCAGGTTGCCGATGACCTCCTCCGAGCTGCCATAGGCACGCGCGGTGTCGATGACACGGCCACCGGCATCGGGCATCGCCGTCAGCACTTTCTTGAGCTCAGCCAGTTCCTCGGCGGAGCTGACCCCATAGGCATTGGTGCCGGTGCCCACTACGGGCAGCTTCTCGCCGGTGGCGGGAATGGCCTTCAATATGGGCGCCAGCGGCTTGGTGGGTGCAGCGGCGAAGGCGCCGCGCACGGCTACTGCCACACCGGTGGCCACACCCGCTTGCAGCAGGCGGCGACGCGAGAATTCTTTATGCGAACTGTCCATGTCTGCTCCCCCGTTGGTGACAGCATGAACATAGGCAGCGCGGGCAGGTGCCGTCAACGCCTATTGCGTGCCGTGCTGCGCCGACGGCGGGATTCAGCTTCCCGGCACAGGCAATGGTTGATCCGCCGGCCACAGCAGCCACAACGAACCGTCGTGGCGCATGGAACCGGCGATGGCACCGGCATCGGGCCCGAGGCCCCAGAAGAAATCCGCGCGCAGCGCGCCGCGGATCGCGCCACCGGTATCCTGCCCGAACATCAGCCGCTGCACCGGTTCGCCGGTGAGCGGATGCGCCGTGGCCAGGAACAGCGGCGCGCCCAGTGGCAGCTGGCGCGGGTCGATGGCGAGCGATCGTCCCGCCGTCAGCGGCAGGCCCAGCGCCCCATTGGGGCCCAGAGCGGGGTCGATGATCTTCTCCTCGCGGAAGAACACCACGCTGGGGTTGAAGTTGAACACCTCGCGCTGCCGCTCCGGATGTTCGGCCAGCCAGCGCCGCATGTTCAGCGAGGCCACCTGCTCGGCGGTCAGCTCGCCGCGATCCACCAGGTAGCGGCCGATGGCGCGGTAGGGCTGGCCGTTCACATCCGCGAAGGCCAGCCGCACCATGCTGCCATCCGGCAGCTGCACGCGACCGGAGCCCTGGATCTGCAGGAAGAAGGCATCGATGGGGCTGTCGATCCACACCAGTTCCTTGCCGGCCAGCAACTTGCCATCGGCCAGCTGTGCACGCTCCGGATAGGGCGTGACTCGCTTGCCCTGCAGGCGGCCGCGCAGGCGTTCGCCCTTCAGCGCCGGATACAGGTCGCCGAGTTCGATCGTGACCAGATCATCGGGCACGCCATACAGCGGCGTCTGGAACACGCCACCGCGCACGCGTGAGCCCTTGAGCAAAGGCTCGTAGTAGCCGGTGATCAGGCCACGGTCACGCCGGGTCAGCTGGCCGTCCTGGCTTTCAGTGATGATGCGGTACGGACGCAGGCGCGATTCGAGCAGCGCGCGCTGCGCGGCGGCATCGCGCGCATCAAGCGCACGCGCGGCGGCGCAGAAGGCGTTCCAGGCCTGCGCCAGGCGCGTGGAGCGGCAGGAGGTGAGCAGCGCGGGCCAGGCGGCGCGCGTGTCGTCCGTTGCCCAGCCCGGCAGGTTGTTCCACGCAACGGGCTCGTATCGCAGCAGCGGAGGCGGCGGCGGAGGAGCCGGCGGTGTGGGCGTCACCGTGGGCTGCGCAGGCGTGGGCGGCGTGGGCCGCTGCGGTGCCGTGGTGCAGCCTATGAACAGCGCCAGCGCACAGCTGGCGGCCGCGAAACGCAGGCAGGCGCGCGGCTTCAAGTTCGCTGCTCTGCGGCGCGGCGGTCTTCAAGCAGCGCGCCCTGCGCCAGGATCTCGTCCTCATGGCCGGCGTCGCGGAAGGTTTCTGCCTCGCCGGCCGCGATCCACTCCTTCACCGCGGGCACATCGAGCAGGCGCTGCACATACGCTGCGGACGCTGCGGGCATGGTCAATCCATAGGTCTGGATGCGCGTTGCCACCGGGGCAAAGAAAGCATCCACGGCGGTGAAGGCAGGGCCCGCCAGGAACGGCCCGCCATGCTGCGCGAGGCCCTCGCTCCACAGGCTGTCGAGCCGCGCCAGATCCGTCTCCAGCCCCGGCCCCACGCGATGCAGGCGCAACCGTATGCCGACGCTCATCGAACAGTCATTGCGCAGCGCCGTGAACCCGCTGTGCATCTCGGCAGCGGCCGAGCGCGCCCAGGCGCGGGTCTTCACATCCGCCGGCCACACGCTCGGGTGGCGTTCGGCCAGGTATTCGCTGATCGCCAGGGAATCCCACACGCGCGTATCGCCATCGACCAGGCAGGGCACGCGACCGGAGGGCGTGAAGCGCTTGAAATCGCCCGCGCCATGGTTCAGGTGGAACGGCAGCAGTGTCTCGCGGAATGCGATGCCCAGCTCGCGCATCAGCACCCATGGCCGCATCGACCAGGAGGAGTAGTTCTTGTTGGCGATGATCAGTTCGTACATGTGCGCCTTCAGTCTTCGGTCGGTTGGTTCGGCCCGGGCAGCAGCAGCTGGTAGAAAGCCAGATCGAGCCAGCGGCCGAACTTCCACGCGGCCTGGCGGATAGTGCCGACGTGCGCGAAGCCGAACTGCTCATGCAGCAGGATGCTGGCGCGATTGTCGGCGTCGATGCCGCCGATCATGGCATGGAAGCCCGCCTCGGTTGCGCGGGCTATCACCGCCTGCAACAGCAGGCGGCCGAGGCCCTGGCGCTGCCAGGCCGGATGCACGTACACCGAATGCTCCACGCTGTATTTATAGGCCGCGCGGGGCCGGAACGAACCATAGGTCGCGAAGCCACACAGCACGCCCTGTGCATTGATGGCACCGATCACGGGATGGCAGGCGGAGGCCTTGTCGCCGAACCACTGCACCACGGTGTCGTGCGAGCGCGGCTTGTAGTCGTACAGCGCCGTGGTGTTCAGGATGGCGTCGTTGAAAATCTCGCGCACGGCCGCGGCATGCGCGTCCGGCGTACAATCGATCAGCTGGAATGACATGCCTCACTATAAGCGGCGGCAACCCCGGGGGAAAACATGGCTGATGCGAAACTCGAGGCCAACAAGAAACTCGTGCTCGATTTCTACGAGCAGGCCATCGGCCGCAAGGATTTCGCCGCGGCCCGCCGCTACATGGGCGACCAGTACCGCCAGCATGCGCCCTATGCCGCCGACGGCCCCGACGGGCTGCGCGCCTTCATCGACTGGTTCCGCGAGCACTTCCCCGACCATCGATATGAACTGAAGCGGGTGATCGCCGAAGGCGATTTCGTGATGCTGCACCTGCACGGCATGGGCGGCCCGAACCCGCACGGCGAGTCGGTGGTGGATATCTTCCGCGTCGCGGACGGCAAGGTGGTGGAGCACTGGGACATCATCCAGCCCATCCCGGAATCCGCGGACAACGCCAACTCCATGTTCTGAGCGTCAGGGCGGGGCCACCAGCGTGGCCTGCCGCAGCACCAGGTGCCAGCCGCTGCCGTGCTTCTCCCATACCTGGGTGATGCGGCGCTGCTGGCGCCGACCATCGCTGGCGTACTCCACGCTCTCGGTGCCGGTGGTGATCACCACGCGGTCGTAAGGCAGCAGGCTGTCGGTGGTGTAGACGGCCGCGCGGTACGGCGGCGTCCCGCTGGCGAGCAATGCCAGCAGTTCGGCGCGGCTCGCCACCGCGCCAGTGGGGCTGATCATGCGGAAGTCCGGTGCGAATATCTTCTCGAGCGCCAGGCGGTTGCCGGCCAATGCGGCCTTCACCTGGGCCTGCTCAACCGCGCGTATCTCGGCTTCGACACTCGCCGTGGGCAGCTGGGCCGCAGCGGCGGCCACCAGCAGCAGCAACAGGGCCATGGAAAATTGCTTCAGCATGCAACCTCCTACTTCGCATCCACCAGCAGGGCGCTGGCCACCAGCTCGCCGGTCCTGCGGCCCATCTGGGTACCGACATCGGCCGAATTGCGGTAGTGCACGCCACCGAACACGCGCGCATCCGACACCTCGCGCACCAGTTCTTCCACCGATTTCCAGCTGCGTGTGGCGCCCTCGCCGGTGGCGCTGTGCGTGGCCAGCAGCGGCATGCTGCCGCCCGCCACTTCGGCCTTGAGCACCGCGCCCACCGCTGCCGCATTGGCGCAGTGTGCACAGGGATATTCCGGATGCATCGGGGTCTCGATCAGCGGCTGCCAGGCAGCATCGCGCTCGGTGTATTCATGCGCATCGAGGTCCCCGTTGCGGATGGCGGTGAGCGGCCGCCAGAAGTTGTAGTGGTACTTGGCCTCGAACACCGCGATGGTGGCGTCATCCGCGGCCTGTGCCGCGGCCATGAACAGGCGCGCATTCTGCGTGATGTCGCGGTTTGGCTGGCCGCTGACCGCGCGCACCAGGCCGTAATAGACCATGGCCGAATTGTCGGCCCAGAAGCGCGCGATGGTGGTCTGTGCCGGAGTGCGGCGCTTGCTGTCGCGGCCGCCGAAGTTCTTCACTTCGTTGTAATCGCGCGCCCACTGCGGGGTGTCCATGGCCGGCGGCGCGTCGGGCCGGAACTGGGCGGCCGAGGGCATCTGCCACGGCGAACGCCGGCTCCAGCTGGTGGCCACAGGCAGCGCGGTCGGCACGTACACACCGGGGGTGGTGGCCGGCCGGTAGCTGTCCGGCGGGTCCACCAGATCGTCGCTGCGGATCGCGAGCAACGCGGCGGCGGATTTCTCCCCCACCACCACGCCGGCATCGCGCGCGGCGCCCGGCGGCACCCTGGACAGCGCTGCCTGGAATGCGGCCGTCACGGCGGCCTGCTGCGACGGCAGCAAAGCTGCAAGCAGGTTCCGATGCACCGCCGCCACGGCGGCCTCCAGCGAGGCACCCTGCGCGCTGCCAGGCTCCATGCCGCCGGCCGGATAGCGCTGCGTCACGGCGTTCACCGCGCCATACACCGCTGTCTGCAGTACCGCGAACAGGCGCCGCGCCGGCGCCGGGGCCACCTGCGCCGCGGCCAGCCATTCACCGGCGCTGCTGTTCCATTCGGCGATCAAATCTGCCATGGCACCCTCAACGCGCCGGCGCGCCGCCGCGGAACATGAAATAAACCGCCCCCAGCATGCACAGACCCGCCCACAGATAGTCCAGTTTCAATGGCTGCCGCAGGTAGAACACGGCGAACGGCGCGAACACCGACAGCGTGATCACTTCCTGCAGGATCTTCAGCTGCCCCACGCTGTACTGCGTGTAGCCAATGCGGTTGGCCGGCACCTGCAGCAGGTATTCGAACAGCGCGATGCCCCAGCTGGCAAAGGCGGCGATCATCCAGGGGCGGTTGTTCAGCTCCTTCAGGTGCGCATACCAGGCGAAGGTCATGAACACATTCGACAGCGTCAGCAGACCGATGGTCTGCAGCAGCACGGGCAGTTTCATGCGGTGAGGCCGTGTCCACCCAGCGGCTCGGTCTCGAAGCGTTCGCCGAAGCCGGCAATGATCGGCCGCGCCCGGGTGATGGCCGCGCGCACTCCGGGCAGGGTCAGTGAGGCCTCGTGGTTGGCGGCGCTGTCCCACACTTCGGTGATCCAGATGGCATCGGCATCGGTGGCGTCGCGCGCCACGATATAGCTGCGGCAGCCGGGCATCGCCTGCGTGCCTTCGAGCAGTATGGCCACCAGCGCATCACGCTGGCCGGGCGTTGCCTTCATCTTGCCGATCAGTCCATACATCGTCGTTTTCTCCGCTGCAGCTGCCAGGTCGCCGCCCACGGCGGCCACAGCCGCGCTGGCCATCATGAATTCTCTTCGGGTCCACCACATCATGCAGCTCCGGGCCCTCGACTCGGGCCGACACGGGAAGGCAACATAGCCGCCATTATGCGCAAACCTCCGCTGTTCCGGGCGGCCCTGCTGCTGCTCACCCTGTTGCCGGGCCTCACGCTCGCCGCCGCCGCCGCATTCCCGCAAGGCACCTGGCGCCTGTTCAAGGACAGCGATGGCAAGACTCCACGCGCCGGCTCCACCATCGAGCTGACGCTGAACAACGGCAGTTTCAGCCTGAAGGCCGTGCAGGAAGGCGAAACGGTCACGGATACCGGCACCTATCGCGTCACGGGCGGCAATGTCACCTTCGCGTTCAAGGAAATGGAACAGGGCACCAGGACCGGCGCGTGGTCTGCTTCGGCGGATTCACTGGTGCTGCCCTTCCTGATGCTGAGCAATGGCAAAGGGGTCTCCACCTGGATGACGCCCGCGGCACTGGCCTCGTTCCTTTCCAGGGTGCCGAGCAAGCCCGCCACGCCCGAGACGATGCCCGCCCTGCTGGCACGGGTGCAGAAGGTGGCGGAAGCCTTCGGCAACAACGCACAGCGCGCGGCCATCGACCAGCGCGCCAGGGCACAGGCGCCGAAGTACAAAGGCGGCGAGGCCGAGGCGCTGTATGCAGTGGGCACCGTCTATTTCCTGAAGGGCTATTACCGCGAAGCCTGGTACGGCTTCGCGCGCGCCGCGGTGCTGCAACCGACCAACGCCGTGTACCTCGCCAATCTCGCCACCACGCTGCAGGAGATCGGCTCGGCTTCCGATGCGCGCAGCATCCTCGAATGGGTCACGAAGAACTACCCCAACCTGGACCCTCCTTTCGGCAGCCTCGGCACCACCTGCCTGTTCCTGAAGGATCTGGCCTGCGCGCGGGCGGCGCTCGCCAGGGCACAGAGCCTGTCGCCGCAGACCGGCATGTATGACTATGCGCTGGGCAAGGTGTTCGAGCAGGAAGGCAACCGTGCACGGGCGCAGGCGCTGTATCAAAGTGCCTATGCCAAGGGTTATTCGAAGGGGGCCCGCTGATGAATGCGCCGCGCGTTAGTGCAGCCGTGGCCGCCATCCTTGTGGCGCACCCCGCCCTGCCAGCCTCGCGGGAGATCCCTGCCGAATGGGTGGGCCGCTACCAGGCCAAGGTGGTCAGCGCCTCCTCCGGCATGGATAACGACGCCAGCACCAGCTTCGGCGGCGAGGGCGTGCCGCAGACCAATTTCCATGTGCAGACGCTGGCCTGCGCCACCGAGTTCAGCATGGACATCAGCCGCAGCGGCGCCATCAGCGGCCGCGGCAAGATCATGTACGTGTACCGCGGCAACGCCGGCAATGCCATGACCATGCTGGCGCCTGGCGCCGTCGGCGCACCGGGCGGTTTCGCCATGAACCTCAAGGATGGCAAGCAGTACCGCGACTGGAACTTCACCGGCTCGGTGACTCCGGATGGCGCGGTGGAAATCAATGGCATTCCGGATACGGCAATGGATTACCTGAACAGCGGCAAGTGGGAGAAGCACCGCCCCTGGTCGGCACTGCCCGCCACTGACAAGGATCACATGCGCGGCCCCTTCAAGCTGCAGCTGGCCAACGAGAAGGGTGAGAAGGGTCCGGTGCCGGCGATCCGTGTCGACCGCTTCCTGCAGCTGGACGATGCCCTGATCAGGCGCGTCCGCTACCAGACCATCATCCAGCGCAGCGATGCGAACATCGTGCCGGCCTGCAAGCTGGATGAGCCTGCTCCGCCGAAATGCCCGGCCACCGAATACCTGAAGACCAAGGCCAAGATCGGTGTCGAGGGCATCTATACCGTTGAATCCTCGCGCGACCTGCAATCCGGGCAGACCAGCGTGAATTCAGAGGTGGGCGGCGGGATGACTGGCGGCTTCAGCGGGGATTCCAGTGGTGGCGTGCAATGGGAAGGCGGCGCCGGGCCGATGACCGGCACGCTGCAGATGAATCCGGCCGATGGATCCTACTCGGTGTCAGTGGGCGTGGGCGTCGACACCGGCTCGGTGCTGCCGGGCCCGTTCAAGCTCAGCGAGAAGCTGGAGCTGGTGTACGACAGCGCCTGCGGCTTCGGCATCAAGGGCACCGGAGAAATCGGCGCCGGCGCCACCAGCAACGAAGTGGAAGGCGTGATCTTTCTTACCAAGGGGCCATGAACCGGCGCCCCGATTTCCATTGGAGCGCCGGTCAAGTTGCTGGCTACACGCCCTTGATGTCGCGCTTCCTGGTGGCGCGCCGATGCGCCACTTCCTGCGTATACATCGGCGTGAACAGATAGCGGTGTGCGTCGATGCCTGCCTGGATGGGTGCTGGCACCGGCGTGAACGGCACCATCGACTCGATCATTGCGTAGGCCCGCGCCTCCACGCCCTGCCGGTATTCCGGCGCCGGGAAGATGAAGAGGTCATTGTTCAGGATGCCGTTGACCACCAGCCGGCCCACGGTGACCGGATCCTGCGGCCGTGCCCAGAACGGACCGGCATCGGGTGCTGAGGGCCGTGGCGCCTGCGCCGGCCGCGGCGCGTTGGCGGCGGCTGCCGGCCGCGGCGGCGGCGGGTTGGCGTTGCGCAGTGTCTCCGGGCGGTGGCTCTCGCTCTGCCCGATATTGGTCTGCGTCATGCCCGGAATCAGCGTCGAGGTGCCGATGTTGGTCTCGCGCAGGTCGTTGCGCAGCTGCTCCATCAGGCCCGTGGCCGCGATCTTCGCCACCGCATAGATGCCCACGTTGAGGCCCACCAGCACGCCGCTGGTCGAAGTGGTGGTGACGATGTGGCAGCCGGAATTCGCCCGCGCACGCATGCGCGGCACGAAGGTCTTGATGCCATACACCGGGCCCCAGAAGTTCACGCCCATGCCCCATTCCCAGTCGTTGTAGCTGCCGCCAACGATGCCCTGGCCGAGGCCCACGCCGGCGTTGTTCACCAGGATGTCCACCGGCCCGAACTTCTTCTCGATCTCGTCGGCCTTGGCTTCCCAGTTGTCGCGTTCCATCACGTTGTGGATCACGGTGGCAACGCGAGCATCGTCCGGCGGGAACTTCTTCAGCGCCTCGGCGAACTGTTTGTCGTCGAGGTTGCCGAGGATCACCTTCGCGCCCTGTTCGTGCAGCGCCTGCGCGATGCCCAGGCCGATGCCGCTCGAGCCACCGGTGATGTAGGCAACCTTGTCCTTCACATCCTTGATCGGCGGCGCCTGGTGCGCGCCCTGGTCCGAGAAAGTCGGCGCCGCTTCAGCGGCGGCCGCCGTGCCCGATGCGCCCGCACCCAGCACTCCGGCCGCGCCCGCGGCGACGGCGCCACCCAGCAACTGGCGGCGATTCAGATTCTTGTCGTCCATGTCATCCCCCTTCTTGTTGTATTCCTGAACAGGCGCCGCTGATCAGACGCCCTTGATGTTCCGCTTCGTGGTCGCGCGGCGATGCGCGACTTCCTGCACATAGATCGGCGTGCGGTAGTAACGATCCCTGCCGGCCGCGATGTGTTCGGGCATCGGCGTGAACGGCACCATGGATTCGATCATGGCGTAGGCGCGCGCCTCGACACCGACGCGATACTCCGGTGCCGGGAAGATCCACATGTCGTTGTTGAGGATGCCGTCCACCACCAGGCGACCCACCGTCAGTGGATCCTGCGGTCGGGCCCACAGTGGTGTGACCGCTGGCGGCGGCGCGGTCGGACGGCCTGCGGCGCCTGCGGGCGGACGGAAGTTCGGGCGCGGCGCAGCCGGGGCCTCGTTCTTCAACTGATCCGGCCGATAGGTTTCGCTGCGGGCGATATTGGTGGTGGTCTGGCCGGGGATGAGCGTGGAGCTGCCGATGTTGGTGGTGCGCAGCTCGTGACGCAGCTGCTCCATCAGGCCGTTCACCGCCATCTTCGACACGGCATAGATGCCGGTGGTGCCGAGCAATACGCCATCGGTGGAGCTGGTGGTGACGATATGGCTGCCCTGTCCATGCGCCTTCATGCGCGGGATGAAGGTGCGGCTGCCATACACCGGGCCCCAGAAGTTGACGCCCATGCACCAGTCCCAGTCATTCATCGACCCTTCGCCAGCAGTGGCGAACGGCCCAACGCCAGCGTTGTTGACCAGGATATGCACCGGACCGAACTTCTTCTCGATCTCGTCGGCGCGCGCATCCCAGGCGCCGCGGTCCATCACGTCATGGACGATGGTCGCCACGCGCGGATCATTCGCGGGAAAGCTCTTCAGCGCTTCGGCGAACTGCTGGTCGTTGTAATTGCCGAGGCTGACCTTGGCGCCCTGCTCGTGCAGCGCGCGCGCGATGCCCAGGCCAATGCCGCTGGAGCCACCGGTGACATAGGCCACCTTGTCCTTGATGTCCTTGATGGGCGGGGCCTGGTGCGGGCCCTGGTCGGGGAATGACGGGCCGGCCTCCGCTGCGCGCGCCGTGCCCGATGCGCCTGCTCCGAGCACACCGGCAGCACCCGCCGCCACCGCACCGCCCAGCAACTGGCGGCGGTTCAGATTCTTCTCGTCCATCGTCATTCCCCTTCGATCAGTGTATGTGCCCGCGGGTCGCCACGGGGACACCGATCATAGGAGAGTCGGACGACGGCGGGAATCTCAGTCGACGAATTCCAGCGTCTGCAGCTGCGGCTCGACGGTGGGAGCCAGCGTCACACGTGCGCGCAATGTTCCCTGCCTGCAGGCGAATTCCAGCGTCGCGGAGTGGCTCGTTTCGGCGCGGATGACGCCGGGCGCCGCGCAGGCGCCGAGTTGCCGCTGCTTTTCTGCGATATCCGCATTCCGGTGCTGCACATCGCGGTCGAGCAGCACATTGGGGGCCAGCAGCTCCGCACTGGCCACATTGCCGCTGTCATACATGCGCTTTACCGCTGCCGCGGCAGCCTGAAGGGCCGCGCTGGTTGCCGGCTCGCGTGCCGGGAAGACCCGCGACTGCACGAGTCGGGTGGCCGCTTCGCGCACGGTCGCGGCCATCGGCGCATAGGTGCGGTTTGCAAACGCAAACACCCCCATGCCGTGCTCGGGCAGGAACACCACATTGGAGCCGTAGCCGGGCAGGCCTCCCGAGTGGGTGAAATAAAGTCCGAGCACGCAGTCGGAGATTGGGCGCATGCCGTAGCTGTAAGACACTACGCGCGGACAGCCGGTTTCCGGCTGCGCGACGGTTGTGGTGAAGGTCTGGCTGCGCGCCAGCTCGCGCACCGACGCGCGCCGCAGCAACGCATCTTCAGCGCCATCGCGCGCCGGCCAGGCCGACAGCACCCAGGCGATGTAGCGGGCGTAATCATTGGCGCTGGTCATGAGGCCACCCATGGCGCCGAATTCGCCGGGGCCCAGCACCGGCTCCTCCACCCAGGCATTGTCTTCCCAGCGATAGCCCACCGCGCGGCGCGCCGGCGGCACGCGGCGGTAGTCGTAGCCGGTGGCTCCCATGCCCAGCGGCTTCAGGAAGGACTGCGTGATGTAATCCGAGTAGTAGCTGCCGGAGAGGTTGGTCACGATGCGACCCACCAGCGCGTAGCCAAGATTGGAATACTCCAGCGCCAGCTCCGGTGCGCGCGAGAACGACAGTCCCGTGCCCAGCAGCTTGGAAAACTCGGCAGCGCTCATGGCGAGCTGCCGATCTCCCCAGGGGTCATCCGTCACGAAGCCGGCGCTGTGCGTCAGCAGGTCGCGCACCGTGATCCTGGGACTGTCGGTGGTCGGGTATTTCAGCGCCTTCAGTTCGGGCACATAGCGTTCGGCCGGTGCATCGAAGGCCAGCTGGCCCGCATCGCGCAGCTTCAATGCCGCCAGCGCAGTGAAGTTCTTCGACATCGAGGCAATACGGAACACCGTGTCGGCGGTCACCGGCGTGTTCGATGTGGTGTCCTGCACGCCCAGCGTGCGCACATAGGCCAGCTTGCCATCGAGCACCACGCCATACACCAGTCCGGGCACGTGGTTGTCCCGCATCGATGCAGCGAACACCGCATCGATGGCGGCGAAGGCAGCCTGCTGGGCTGGAGTCTGCGCCTGCGCGTCCAGCGTGCAGGCGCTGGCGAATGCGGCGAGGGAACAGCCTCGCAACCACCTGCCCAACCGTGAGCCCGGGCCTGGGGCAGGCCGTGGACCGGTGGTCACGCCGATTCCCTTTCGGCTTCCAGCTGCGCACGGATCTTCGCCGCCACAGCCTGGTACATCGGCTCCTCCAGTCGCGTGACACGCATGTCCGCAAGATCCGTGGTGTAGATGGGCTTGCCCCAGCGCGGATCACCGTGGTAGCGCGGGATCAGATGCCAGTGGTGATGGGCCACCACGTTACCCATCGAGGCGTAGTTCATCAGGTCCGGCTGGACAGCTTGCGCGATGGCGCGCGCCGCGCGTGACAGGTCGGACATCTGCCACTGGAACTCCTCCGGCGCCAGCTGCTCGAGCCCTTCCACATGTCGCCCGTCGAAGACCAGCTGGCAGTGGCCGGCATAGGTCTGATTGCGATCCAGATACAGCGTCGACACCGACAGCGTCGCCACCTTGAGCCACAGCTTCGAGTCATCCGGCCGTGGCGGACACAGCAGGCAACCTTCCTGATACTCACTCATCGCAGCTCTCCTTGTTCGGATCCACTCGTTCAGTTCTGGCGTGCCAGCGCCAGGCGTATGCCCAGCACCACAAACACTGCACCCACCGTGCGGCCCAACCACGCGCCAGCGCGACGGCTGACCCCGAGCCGGCCGGCCCGCGCCGACAGCCACGCCAGGACCAGGCACCACAGCGTGCCATTGAAATTGAATATGGTGCCCAGCACGATGAAGGCCAGCGCCTTGCTGGCCGCCTGTGGCTCGATGAACTGCGGCACGAAGGCAAGAAAGAACAGCGCCACCTTGGGGTTCAGCACATTCGTCAGGAACCCCTGCGCGAAGATCGTGCGCAGCGGCGAAACCGGCAGCGCCCCGCCGGGCTGGCCCGCCGCAGTGCTGGCGCGGAGCATCGAGATGCCGATATAGATCAGATAGGCCGCCCCCACGAACTTCACCACGGTGAAGGCCGCCGAAGATGCGGCCAGGATCGCCGACAGGCCCAGTGCCGCGGCGATGATATGCACACAGCAGCCAGCGCCGATTCCCAGCGCCGCGGCCACCCCGGCCTTGATGCCCTGCGTCGAACTGCGCGTCGCGATGTACAGCGAATCCGCGCCGGGGGTGATGTTGAGCAGCAGCCCCGAGACGATGAACAGCGGCAGATCGTGGATACCCAGCATGGGGCTCATCTGATCTCCCAGGTTTCGATCTCCCCAGGCACGATGCTGAACAGCGGATGCGACTCAGGCCTCTCCTCGCGGCGCCACTGCTCATACAGCGGTGGGCTGCGCAGCTGCAGCTTGCGCAGCAGATGCTGCCACTCGTAGTCCATCTGCCCTTGCGTGGCAGGCAGCTGCGCATCAGGGCGCCCCGGCCCCAGCTTGCTGCGATCGAAGGCATAGCCGCGGCGCGTCGCCTCATCGGCCACGGCGCGCAGATAGGTATTCATCACCGCGCGCGGCGCCGCGTGGCCATTGAAGCGCAGCAACTGCGGATGGTGGCGGTAACCCCTGGTCTGCCCACGCAGCACCGCGCGCGCCAGCAGACCCTCACGCCACAGCGCGACCAGTCCCTTGCTGTCCAGATACTTCGGATGAAGAGTCCACAGCCGCATGCGGGTTCAGACGGCTGGGCCCCGGCACACCGCCTCGATGTTGTTGCCGTCCGGGTCCAGCACATAGGCTGCGTAGTAATCCGCTTCGTACTGGGTACGCAGGCCGGGCTCGCCATTGCTGATGCCGCCCGCAGCCACACCCGCCGCATGAAAAGCGTCCACCACCGCGCGGCTGCTGGCAAGGAAACCCACGTGCAGACGCCGGATGGCGGGACGCCCGCTGCGGATCCAGAACACGGGGTCGGGGGTCACGCCATAGCCAACGGCCTCGTGGCCCTGTGGATTGTGCCGGTGCATCAGCGCTGTGATGCCCAGTGGCGCCAGCAGCTGGTCATAGAACGAGCGGCTGCGGGCGATGTCGTCCACGGGAATGTCGATGTGATGGATCATGATTTTGTTCCTTCGGGCATGTACCGGCGGTCACGCCGGGCGCCTGGCAAGCAATGCCCAGATGCCGGCAGCAGAAAGCAGCGAGCCGCCGGACAGATTGAAGCGCCGTTGCGCGCTGGCAGATGAAAGCAGCTGTCGCGCCGCGCCCGCGAACATCGCGTACAGCGTCGCATTGATGACTGCCATCACCACGAATGTCGCGGCCAGCAGCCCCAGTTGCGGCGGGACGGGCTGGGAGCGGTCCACGAACTGGGGCAGGAAAGCCGCGAAGAAAATGATTCCCTTGGGGTTCAGCGCAGTGACCAGATAGGTGTTGGTGAAAAGTCTCCAACGCGATGCAGGCATCACTGGCATGGCAACAGGCGCGGCGGAGACACCGGCGCGCAGCATGCGGATCCCCAGATAGAGCAGATACAGGCCACCCAGTGTTTTCACCGCGCCGAACCACAGCGCCGATGTAGCCAGCAGCGCGCCCAGCCCGAGCAGCGACAGCAGCAGTGCGGTGGAATCTCCCAGCGCCACTGCACAGACAAGAGCCACGTTGGCGCGCCGGCCCTGCGCCAGCGAGTAACTGATCAGAGTCAGGATGGTGGGCCCCGGCAATACGAGCAGTACCGCGGATGCAGCCACAAAGGCGAGCCACAGCTGAATAGTCACGGTGATGTCCTCCAGCCGCAAAGGATAACAGCGCTGGCGCGGCTGTAGGAGACGGGCTACCCAGAGCCGGCCCGCGCTCCGACTGCCCCCAGCAGTGATATTGGTAGATTCGATATCCACTCACTGGATGGGGGAGCCCATGCAAGCCTCCGCTAAACGCCTGGTGGATCTGGAGAGAAAGTTCTGGCAGTCGATGGTGGAGGAGGACACCGATACCGCCCTCACGCTGCTCAGTGAACCAGCCTTGATGGTGAGCCAGCATGGCTCGATGAAATTCGACCACGCCGGTTACCGCAACATGGCCGAGCGTGGCTCCATGGTGCTCAAGTCCTTTGAACTCAGCGACGTCGAGGTGGTGTTTCCGAACGATGAAACCGCCGTGCTGAGTTACCGCGTGAAGCAGACCATGTCACCGCGCGGCAAATCAGAACCGAAGACGGAGGAAATGGCCGATACCTCCACCTGGGTCCGCAATGATGGCCAGTGGCTGTGCGTGATGCATACGGAGACGCCCGTCAGCCATTGATTTACCGAACAGGCCGCGTGGCTGGTTGCTCTGCCTCCCCCACTTCCCACGCCTGGCGGATGCAATCCAGCCATGCGGCCTTCTTCTGCTAATGCCGGGCCTTGCCCGGCACTTTCTTTTTCGATTCGTTCAGCACCACCGCCTCGCGGATCAGCGCCTTGAATGCCTTGGCGTCGATTGTCCTGCCCGCCGCGATATCGATGGCCCGTCGCGTCTTGCCGTCGAGACTGGCATTGAACAGCCCGGCCGGATCCTTCAGCGCTGCGCCCCTGGCGAAGGTGAGCTTCACCACGCTCTTGTAGGTTTCGGCAGTGCACAGGATGCCCTGATGCGAGAACACCGGCGTTCCCCTCCACTTCCACTCCTCGACGACCTGCGGAGCTGCTTCGTGGATCAGCTTGCGCATCCGCGCCAGCACCTGGCCCCGCCAGTCCGCCAGATCCTCGATCCGCTTCGAAATCAGGGTGGCAGCAGAGTCGCTTCCTTCAGCTGGCAATCTGGCCTTCATGCGCAGGGCCTTCTGCTGCGTCGAGAACGCCAGCCCCTGCGCGCGCAGACCCTCGCTGAGCAGCGCCAGTGCCTTCGGTCCCATGCCATGCAGCTCGGCCAGGTCCGCATGGCGCACTTGGGCCAGCTGCCGCAGCTCGCTGAAACCCGCGCCATGCAGGGCCCGCAGTGCAGGCTTGGCAACGCCCTGGGGAAATGCGCCGGCGCTTTTCACTGTCTTCCTCTTCATCCCCCGGATCCGGCGCCGGACTGATGCTCCAGCACGGTGCGCAGCTTGTTGAGGTCTGCGCGAACCACTTCGAGATCAGTATCGAACTGGGAGTCGGAAATTTCAGGCAGCTGCACCAGCGTGAACAGCACCTCGCAGCCGCTGCCATTCGGGATCACCCGCACGGGGTTGTGGAATGTGCTGCCCGGCAACTCCACGTCGTGGTCCAGCACGCCGAACTCGTTGGGGGGAGCGAAGCTCATCCTGGCCGCGCCCAGTGGAGTTTCGGCGACCCAGTGATCGCCCTGGCGCTCGATCGACCTGACGAACCCCGGCGCCCAGGTGGGCAGGTTCGCGGGGTCGGAGGCATAGTCGTAGGCCTGCTGCGGCGTCACCGCGATGCCTACTGATACAGTGTGGGTTCGTTGCATCTGGATGTCTCGCGAGGTTGATGGTCAGTCTTCAGGATCGTGTTCGCCCTTGGTACGCGCAGCTGCAGGCGCCTGCACATCCAGCGATTGGCGATAGAGAATGCAGCCGCGCATGAACTGTGGCCACTCGGGCACTTCAATGCGGGGATCGGTACGCTCGGGCAGCAGCGACCAAAGCGCCGGGTGATGCCAGCACAGCTCGTGCCCCGTGGCATCGCGATGCATGCGGATACCCGCCCGCAACCGCGCGACCTCTGCCACCAGCTGCTCGCGCGTCAGCGCTTCGAGATCCTCATCCATGAAGCCTCCGGAGAATGGCGTTTAGCCTACACCAGCAGATCGTTGCCGGCCGGGCTTGCGCAGCAGTGCCAGCAACGGTGCCGGACTGCGGCTGGCATGTGCAGGCGGCCGCTGGAACGGGCCCTTGCCATCACGCCACGCCGTGAAAACCAGGGGATTGATGTACGACTTGCGGCAGACGGCGGGTGTATTGCGCAACTGGGCGGCCACCTGCGCCACCACCCTCACGGTGACCTTGTGGATGGCCCGCTCGGTCGCCGGATCCGGCCGCGGCTCTGCCAGCAGCAGCTGGAAGGCGCGCAAGGTGGCGTGCCAGGTGCGGAAATCCTTTGCGGAAAAATCCTCGCCGAGATGCCGATGCAGATATGCATTCAGTTGCCCGGAATCGATCGCCCGGCGCCTGCCCTCTGGATCGACATACTGGAAGAGATGCTGGCCGGGAAGATGCTGGCACTTGCGTACCAGGCCGGCCAACCGCCTGTCCTGGATGCGCACATCATGTATGGCGCCGCCTTTGCCCGGAAAGTGCAAGGTCACGCCGCTGCGGGCAACGCGCGCGTGGCGGCTGAGCAGGGTGGTGAGGCCGAAGCTGCCGTTGCTGCGTGCGTATTCGGCATTGCCCACGCGGGCGCAGGTGGCGTCCATCACGCTCACTACCAGCGCCAGCACCTTATCCTGCGGCAATCCGGGCTTGCGCAGGTCGGCGCCCAATGTGCGGCGCAGCCGTGGCAATGCCTTGCCGAAATGGTACATGCGCGCGTGCTTGATCTCATCCTTGTCCCTGCGCCATCGCGGGTGATAGCGATATTGCTTGCGTCCGCGGACATCGCGGCCGGTTGCCTGCAGGTGGCCGCGCGGGTCGGCGCAGATCCATACATCTTCATACGCCGGTGGAATGGCCAGTGCATTGATGCGATCGAGCGTCGCCTTGTCACGGATGAGGCGCCCTTTGGTCGAGCGATACGAGAACGAAGGGCGCTTGGCGCGGGAAGCATGCCTGACGCGCGTTATGCCTGGAGCTGCGTCGGAGACATAATGGAGCGCTGGTTGAGTAGAAGGCACGAAGGACACCAGCGGGTGAACGGGGCCAGCATGCTGGCCCACCTGCCCCGGCCCCTGCGCTGACACGCGAGGGCCGGGCTTCTGGCGATGGCCGCCAGTACTAGCGCTTGTTCACCCGGTCGATGTCATGACGGGCGTCGTTCTTGGCGTCTTCCTTTACATCGCCAAAGGTCTTCTGCACCTTGCCCGCCACTTCACGCGCGGCACCCTTCACCTGATGTTCCGTGCTGCCGGTTGCCTTGCCGACATTCTTCTGCACGTTGCCGGCCACTTCGTTGACCGAACCCTTGATTTGATCCTTGTTCATGATCGCAATCCCCTTGTGTGGGTATCTGAACCGTTCATCCGCCCCCGCGACCGCGTGGGCTTGGGACGTATTTGGCGCCAGGGGCTGCGAGCGGGCAGCAGGCGTGCGGCGGAGAAGCATGTGGTCCCCCTCCTACTCGCCTCAAACTTTCTTAATGAAGCCCGGAGCCGGGCTTCAAGCATCGCTCAGGGCTTGCGGTACACGTTCGGGTTATGCAATTCCATGAAGAACTCGGGCCGGGCCAGCGTCTTGAATCCGAATTTCTCGTACAGCGAATGGGCATCGGCGGTCACCAGCATCCAGCGCCGCATGCCCTGCAATTGCGGATGCGCCATTACGCATTCCACCAGCCACTGACCGAGGCCCCGGCCCTGGAACTCCGGCAGCACGAACACATCACCCAGATACGCTACGGTTGCGCCGTCCGTGACGACGCGCGCGAACCCCACCTGGCGGCTGGCATCGCGCAGTGAAAAACACAGCGAGCCGTCGATGGATCTGTACACCGTCTCTGCCGGAATGCCCCTGGCCCAGTAGGTCTCCGCCAGCGCCGCCGCCACCGCAGCTCGATCAACCGCAGCCGGCTCTGTGCTGATGGTGAAACCATCGCGTATCCATTCCATGTTCGCTCCTCAGTCCCGACCGCGCGGCTCGGCGTAGCGCGCCTGCAGCTGCGGCAACACCGCACGAAAACCGGCAACCAGATCATCGACGTTGCGGGTGGGCTGCGGGAACGAAACCGCGTAGGCGCCCCACCCTTGTGAATCAGGTGGCAGCATCTCCTGCAGCGGTGCATCGCCGACCTCCCACAGCAGGCCGGCGCGACTGCCATCCGGTGCCACGACGAAGGCATCGCCGCCCATGCAGCCTTGCGGATCCGCGAAGTCGGTGATCACGCCCATGCACCAGCCGTCCGTGAAGGTTTCCGGCACCACCACGAAACCGTGGTAGATGGATGAACCCGCAAGCATGGTCACGGGCTCAGTCCTGCGGCTTGTGGCAGACCACTTCGACATTGTGGCCATCCGGACCGATGATGAAGGCGCCGTAGTAATTCTCGTGGTAGTGCGGCCGCAGGCCGGGTGCGCCATTATCCCGCCCGCCCGCGGCAAGCCCCGCCTTGTGGAAGGCGTCCACCTGCGGACGGGTCTCAGCGACGAATGCCAGATGCAGGTGCGCCGGCTTGTCGGTGGTCTGGAAAAGCCACAGGTTCGGCTTGTCGCCGGGCCCGATACCCACTCCGTAAGGGCCTTCCATCACCAGCCTGGCGCCTAGCGGCGCAAGCGCCTGCAGGTAGAACTTCTTGCTGTCCGCGAGATTGGTTACGCCGTAGCCTACGTGATCGAACATCACTGCCTCCTCATGTGGAAACTCATGCGCGCCGACCGCTGAGGTCCGCGATGACAAGACGGTAGCCGATATCCAGCTCATCCTGCGCGACCAGGGCGCCGAATCGCCGCTGCCAGATGCCACTGTCGAGATCCTCGCGCAGCCGCAGCAGCCCTTCCTGCAAGCCGGGCAGACCTGCGAACACGGATATCCCGGAACGCACGCCAGCGTCGAGGTAGGCGTGAGGGTGCGCCCAGAAGGCGCCGAGGAAGCCGTCCTGGCAATGCCTCGGAATGGGCACGGTGTTGACGGAGACCGGCCCCAGCGCCGCCTCGAATTCGGGGATGCCGGGCAGCTTGCGGCTGTCCTGTGTACGGATGGCCGGAAAGTACTCATCCGTGAGCCAGAAGCCGGGGCCAGCCGGGTCGCAGGTGAGGATCACGATGCGGTCGCGGCTCACGCGACGCATCTCGGTGAGGCCCTGCGAGACATTGCGCCAGTGGTGCACCGTGAGCACGGCCATGGCCGCCGCAACGGATGCGTCGCGCAGCGGCAACTGCTCGGCCACCGCCTGCAGCACCGGCGCGGCGTCGGGCGGGCGCTGGCGGATCATGGTGAGCGAGGGCTCCACCGCAACTACCGCGCGGTCCCGCGGTTCATATGAGCCTGCGCCCGCGCCCACGTTGACCACCATCTCTGCATCGCCCAGGGCGAGCCACAGCGCTGCCGCGATACGCGGATCAGTGCGGCGGCGGGCGGCATAGCCTTTGCCTATGGTGTCGTACAATGCGGCCATCGGAACCCTTCCAGCGTCCAGACCCGGCCGCTCCTTGTCAGGGGACGCAGCGCTAAACAGGCTCGTGGAAGTAATAGCAGAGACCGTCCGGCGCCGTCACAAAGAAAACCTGCAGCTTCTGCCCGCGGCGCTCATCGATGCGCGCGTTGCCCGTCTCCACGCCACGCGATGCAAGTTCGCGCCGCATCGCGTCGATCCCGGTGACCCGTATCGCCGCACCATCCTGCGCAGCATCGCTGCCATTGATCTCGAAGCCAAGGCGGACACCATCGCGTTCCAGTATCACGGCCGGGAAGGGCTCAGCGCGCCGCTGCACTTCCACCATGCCGAAATGGCTGACGTACCACTCACTGGCGACGTCAAGGTCTGTCACGGGCAGCGTCAGCAGATCTGCCTGGTAGGGAAAGGCCGCGATGAAAGCCGGCAGGTCGGACATGGGTGAAGCTCCCGGACTCGCCTTTTAATGCTGGGTGACCACGATAGGATCGCCGCGCGTGATGATCATGGTGTGCTCGTATTGCGCCGACAGGTTGCCGCGCACTCCCACCAGTGTCCATCCATCGGAAGTCTCGGTGACCACCCGGCTCCTGGTGGACAGAAAGGGCTCGATGGTGATCACCATGCCGGCCTTCAACATGCGCGTGTCGGCGGGATCGAAGTAGCCGTGGATATGCGCCGGCTCCTCATGCAGCGCGCGCCCCACGCCATGGCTTGCCAGGTTCTCGATGACCTTGAAGCCGTAGGTTCTTGCCGTCTGCTGGATCGCATTGCCGATGCCATTGATGAGGCGGCCGGCGCGCGCCTGCTTCATGGCGCGCTCGAGCGCGGTGCGGGTGGCGTGGCAGAGCCGGGTCTTCTGCGGGTTGGTCGGCGGCACCACCTTCGTCCCGCCGGTATCCGCAAAGTAACCACCAAGCTCGGCGGAGACATCGACATTCAGCATGTCACCAGGCTGGATGACCCGATCCCCGGGAATGCCATGCGCGGCCTCTTCATTGATGCTGATGCAGGTGGCGCCCGGGAAGTCGTAGGTCAACTGCGGTGCGGATCTTGCCCCATGCTGCTCCAGCAGCTTCGCACCCACGGCATCCAGTTCGCGCGTCGTCATGCCAGGCTCAGCCGTATCGAGCATCTCCTGCAACACATACGAGACGATGCTGCCGATGCGCTTGAGCGCCACCACATCGTCTTCTGTCTCGATGGTCATCCTGGATTCCTCATCCGCATGTGTTCGCCCGGCGGCATCTGGAGAAGTATTCCTGCAGCTGCGTGAGCGTGGCCGCGTTGCCACGATTGAAGAAATCACGCATCACCTGCGCATCGGCATCCGGCTTGAATCCCAGGGCGACGATCCGCAGCAGGGTCTTGTTGCCCGGCGCAGGAGTGAAGTACAGCACTGTCCACATTTCACCGACGCGGGCGCGGAATGGAAAATCAGCCGGCGCGCGGGCAACCTGGATGGAGAGCATGCGCTGCGGCTCGAACGACAGCACCTTGTTTTCGATGGTGCCTGCATCCCCCAACGTGCCTTTCTCGTTGTAGTTGGAGCGCATCAGTCCACCAACACGCAGGTCGATATCCGCGTGCGGTGACAGCCAGGCGCGCAGGCCCCTGGAGGTTGCCCATGCGTTCCACACCTGGGCCACCGGCGCCTCGATGACGCCCTCTGTGGTGATGGTTTCCTGCGCGCTGGCGGTAGCTGCGAACGCGGCAAGCATGACGAGGAAGCGCTTCATGAGACGTTCCAGCCCTTGCCCAGCAGTGGCACTGTGGCGCAGGCGGCACCGCCCTTTGAATCTGTGCCGGCGAAGCGCGCTTCCAGTTTTCCCGCGCGCTTCGCCTTCGAGGCCGTGATGAGTTTGCGGCTGATGCCTTCCAGCCGGATCTTCGCTCGGCGCCCGATGGGCGTATCCAGCTGGCCCGCATAGGCACCGCTGCACAGGTAGACGAAGCGCTCACCCAGGCGCCCCTGCACGGCGCGGCCGCGCAGATGGAACCCGAGCAGCGTGTCATCCGGTACCGCATCCACGGCGAAGTCGAAGCAGATGCGGGATTTCGAACTGGAGGTGGGCTGCACCAGCTCATGCTGGCCGAGCTGCAGGGCCCACATGACACCCGCGGGCGGATCGACCACGGTGATGCGCAGCGGCAGGCTTTCCGTCACTCTCTTCTTGGGCTCTGGCATCCCCGCATCCTACACAGCGTTGATCGCAAGCTGGTCAGCGAAAGCGCGCTGGTAGGCAGGTCGAAGCTCGCCGCGCGCCAGATAGGCGGCGAAATTCGGGAATTCGCCCAGCAGGCCGGAGGATCTGAATTGCAGCAGCACCGACACCATCATCAGGTCGCCTGCGGTGAACACGCCATCCAGCCAGTCGGCTTCACCCAGGCGGGCAGAAAGCTGCGCCAGCGGCACGCGCGCCCGATCCATGACCAGCGGAAGCCGCTCTTCGGCCCAGGGCCTGTCCCCCTCTTCGTATGTCGGGATCTGGCCGAAGGGCTGGCGGCTCAGGTGCGCCGGCTGCTTCAACGCGCGGAACGACACCAGCCGCACCGCATAGGGCTGATGCACTTCTTCCAGTGCCCAGCGCACGCGCGTGTCTCGGGCCAGACCCTTGCCACCGTCCGGTGAGCGTTCGAAGGCGGTGATCGTGATGGTCATCTGCTGCGGGCATCCAGATAGGCGTCTTCGATCAGGCGGCTCAGCGACATCGAATCCACATTCGCTCCCCGCCGCAGCTTCACGTGACGCATGCGCTTGCCCGAACCTTCCAGCAACCCCGCCGGATCGTCGAGGCTCGCGCCGAAGAAGAACCCCACGCTGGCATGCGAAGTGAATACATTCACGTAGCAGAACGCCACATCCCCAACGCACGCCACCGGGCAGCCGTCGTGCAGCAGCTCCTGCACATCCGGTCCGCAATTGCGGATGTGGTTGAACCAGGCCGCAGCCATGGATCCGAGCTCCCCCGGCCTGCCGCCCAGCCAGGCCTCGACATCCGGGGCGCGCTTCTTGGCCGAGGGGAATCGGAACATCCGTCAGGCTCCGGGACCGTGTGCAACGGGAGCAATCATTCCCGCAGTATTTTCTCCATGGCCCGGCCCTTGGCAAGCTCGTCGACCAGCTTGTCCAGGTAGCGGATCTTGCGCATCAGCGGGTCCTGCACATCCTCCACGCGCACCCCGCACACGGTTCCTGTGATGAGGACGGTATTGGGGTGCAGCATCGGGGCTTGCCCGAAGAAGCCCGCGAAATCGACTTTGGCGTCGATCTGCTGCCTGAGCTGCGCCGCGCTGTAGCCCGTCAGCCAGCGAATGACCTGATCCACCTCCCCCCGGGTCCTGCCCTTGCGCTCCGCCTTCTGCACGTAGAGCGGATAGACGCTTGCGAACGAAGTGGTGAAGATCCGGTGCGGGACAGCCATAACCATTGGTCTCCAGTGGTCGTCTGGCAGCAGACGGTACGGCCAGGGAGCAAGGTTGTCACATGTTTCTGCGACGCACGCGGCGTGGCAGAATCGGGGCGTGACCCCGCCCCAACCGGCCACGGCCCCCTGTCTCTCCACCGACGCCGATGACCCACGCCTGCAGGCGCTGGTCCGCGCCGCGTCGGACGTCATCTTCCGCATGAGCGCCGACTGGTCGCAGATGCATGAGCTGGAGGGCCGGGAGTTCATCGCGAGCACGTCAGAAACGAGCACGGACTGGGTGGAGAAGTACGTTTACCCGGAAGATCGGGCGCTGGTGCTCGGCCATGTCGCCGCTGCGGTGAAGTCCGGCGGCATGTTCGAACTGGAGCACCGCGTGATCCGCGCCGACGGCACGCCCGGCTGGACCTTCTCGCGCGCGGCGCCGGCGTTCGGCGCCAATGGCCAGATCACCGAGTGGATCGGCATCGCCAGGGACGTCACTGCCCGCAAGCAGGACGAGCAGAAGCTGGCGCAGCAGCGGCGGTTGTACGAGGCCATCCTGACCAACACTCCGGATCTCGCCTATGTGTGGGACCTGCAGCACCGCTTCATCTATGCCAATGAAGGGCTGCTGGCGATGTGGGGCAAGACCTGGGACGAGGCCATCGGCCGCACCTGCCTGCAGCTGGGTTACGAGCCCTGGCACGCGCAGATGCACGATCGGGAGATCGAGCAGGTCATTGCCACCGGGCTGCCATTGCGCGGCGAGGTGCCTTTCAACGGCGCCTTCGGGCGGCGCATCTACGACTACCTGCTGGTGCCGGTGTTCGGGCTCAATGGCGATGTGGAGGCAGTGGCCGGTACCACCCGCGATGTCACCGACCGCAAGCAGATGGAAGCCTCGCTGCTGGAATCGGACCGGCGCAAGGATGAGTTCCTCGCGACGCTGGCCCATGAACTGCGCAACCCGCTGGCGCCGATCCGCAATGCCGTGCAGCTGCTCAAGCACGTGGATTCGCAGGACACCAAGCTCAGCCACGCCCGGGACATCATCGACCGGCAGATGCAGCACATGATCCGCCTGGTGGATGATCTGCTGGAGGTGTCGCGGATCACGCTCGGGCAGGTCACCCTGCGCTCGCAGCCGACCAGCCTGCGCCGCGTGCTGGAAGACGCGCTCGAGGTTTCAGGCCCCTCCATCCAGTCGCGCAATCATCAGCTCGTGCTGGAGCTGCCGCCGCCGGACCTGCAGGTCGTGGGTGACAGCACACGCCTGTCGCAGGTTTTCCAGAACCTGCTCGACAACGCAGCCAAATACACACCAGCCGGAGGCCGCATCAGCCTTGGCGCCCGGCAGACGGGCGAGCATGTAACCGTCACTATCCGCGACTCCGGCATCGGCATCGAGCCTGAGTTCCAGCCACGCATTTTCAATCTGTTCACGCGCGTGGACAGCGATGCCATCAAGACCACCGGCCTCGGCATCGGCCTGGCGCTGGCCAAGCAGTTCGTGGGCCTGCACGGCGGCAGCATTGCCGTGACCAGTGCCGGCAGGGAACTGGGCAGCGAATTTGCCGTGACGCTGCCATTGCCGCCGCAGACCGCGGCTCCCGGCGGGCAGCATGCCGGCGCAATGGCGGCGGAGCAGGAGCTGATTCATCGGGTGCTGGTGGTGGATGACAACCAGGATGCGGCAACCAGTCTCGGCATGCTGCTGGAGATGTATGGCTGCACCGTGGCGGTGGCCTTTGACGGCGCAAAAGCGATCGCAGCGGCGGCCACCTTCAAACCCGATATCGCGTTGCTCGACATCGGCATGCCCGGCATGGATGGCCATGAAGTGGCGCGCCGGCTGCGTGCGGATCCCGGCACGAGCGCCATACGGCTGGTGGCGCTGACTGGCTGGGGCCAGGACAAGGACAAGCAGCTCAGCGCCGAGGCGGGGTTCGACCTGCATCTGACCAAGCCGGTCGAGCCTGATGCCATCATCGCCTTGCTCAACGAGTCGAAGGCACGCTAGCCGGCGCCGGACTGGCGGCGGCGGCGGCGTTCAACCCTCCCGTGCGTGCCTACCCTGCAACGTGGCGGGCGAAATTATCCAGGATGGCCTGCCAGCCCGCGCGTTGTTGTTCTTCGGTGTGGGTCGGTTCCCCGTCAAAGGTCACCGTAACGGCAACTCCCTGAGGACCGGGCACGAACTCGATCACGCCGTGGCGATCACCAAAGGCGTACTCGATAAGCTGGTTCGGCACCACCTTCGTGTATTCGCCTGCGAAATCGAAGCCGAAGGAACCATCCCTGGCCTCCATGCGCGAGGAGAATTTGCCGCCCGGACGCAGGTCCACCGTGGCGGCCGTGGTATGCCAGTCCGGCGACGCCGTGTTCCACTGCTTGATGTCTTCCGGAGTCGTATAGGCCCGCCAGACCTCATCGACCGGCGCGGGAATGACTGTCGAAACGGTGATCTTCATCGAATCTCCCTTCTGTCAGCCAGTGATCATCCAGTAGCCGATGGTGGCAGCGCATAGAGCCCAGATGCCGACGATCACTACCGCCGCCGCTGCACTGGTTGGCCTCGCCGTCACCGCGGCTGCCCGGATACGCGCCTGCAGCAGCACCTCCGGAGGCAGCAGCCTGGCCAACACCCAGATACCAATGGGCAGCAGCAGCAGATCGTCCAGGTATCCCAGCACCGGAATGAAGTCCGGGATGAGATCAATGGGACTGATGGCGTAGGCAGCCATCGCCAGCGCCATGATCCTGAGGTGCATGGGCGTGCCGGGATCGCGCGCCGCGAAGTAGATTGCCATGACATCGCCTTTGATGCGGCGCGCCCACTCCCTGAGCAAGAAGAAGGCCTTCATCCGGCACCGATGCGGCGCCGGATGATTGCCGCAGAACCCGGGCCCCGGAATTCGTGCTGCCACATGCCGCCGGCTGTAGCGATCATGGGCGCGGGGCCGAGGCTCCCAGATCGGATGGATGATTCGCACCATCGCTGAGCTCTATGCCTTCCAGATCCAGCGGATTCACCCCGTCGAGGCACCCAACATTGTATCCATACTGGTTCGGATCGCCGCGGCACTGATGGTGCGTGTAGATGCCGCAGACGGAGCAGAAGTAGTGCCGGGCAACCCGCGTATGAAACTGGTAGAGGCTGAGGAATTCTGCGCCCCTCACGATACGCAGGTCAGACCGCGGCAGGTAGCCCATGACGGCGCCTTTTCGTCGGCACAACGAACAGTTGCACCTGCTTGCGTCAACGATCCCGTCGGGAAGAAACAATTCGAGCTCGACGGCACCGCAGTGGCAAGTGGCGCGGTGGTGTTCGTTGATGACGGTGCCACCGACATTCTTGATCATTGATCAGCCGTCCTTGTCATGGCCAATGGACCTGGGCATGGATATTTCAGCAGCCCAGGACGTGGCGAATCCGCATCTTTCCACTACTCGCATTACCGGGCCGTGCCAATGCCTACCCGACGTCTGCGGGGCCCTTCGTGGGCTCAATGACGACCAGGCGCGTCCAGCCCCCGGCCCCTTTCACCATGAAGTAGCCACCTACGGGCGGCTTCAACAACAGCGGCACTCCTCCAGGCGGCAGCTTCGTGGTGCGGGTATCCGGATCCACGCGCCCGACGATCGGCGCCTCGCCGGCGACCAGCACAATGCCCAGAGAGGCGCTGATGGAAACCCACTCCTTCGCGGTCACGCCCGCTGGCCGCTCAGCGGTAGCTGCTGGAACAGCAACATAAGAGATCACGGCAATCGCGGTGATTACGGCCCCGACGATAAATCGCTTCATGGAACCTCCTCGTCACAGGTTATGAGCCACTCTGTCACGGCATCTGTTTCCAGCAAACCACGCTGTGAACCAGACCCGCAAGATACAACGTTCCGGATATCTGCTTGTTGTATCGAGTGAGCCACGGCGGCAAGTAAGGCGCCCGATACCGGATCGAACCGCACTCACAGCCGCCGTCGATGCCTGCGCACAAGGATGGCAATCGACCAGATGTATACCGCGACGATGGCAAAGGGTATCGCCACAAATCGATGCTCAGGAAGGAGGTACCACAGCGCAACGATGAGCGCGGTCCGGACCACCGCGTGGCCCACGCCTATCCAGTGCTGCAGTATCCACGTCATTGGCACCCACATCATTCCCGAGAGAACCCCGACGCTGAGCGGAAGCGAGGTGTGATCCAGCATGTAGAATGGAATCGCGATGGCGTAGGCAAGCAAGGCCATCCCGACCGAGTACAGGAACAGCGCGTCGAATGTGTTCTTCGGCCTGGTTCTATCGAGGAAGTTCTCGCCCGTGAACCTGGAGATGAACATGCCGACATACACGATCATCCCCGTCGCCATGAAGAGCACAAGTGATGCAGCGCGCGATGACAAGAATATCCCGGCCACACCCACGACCGCCCAGGCCAGGGTTCCTGCGATGGGCGTCGCCAGCAATGGGCGCGCAGCGAATTCCTGGCGTTGAAGCTCAAGCGAACGGACTGGCTCTCGCGCTGACATGGATCACCTCCCTGTGACCTCCGGCCCCTGCCACCCATGCAATGTGTCTGATGCTTTGCCGCAAGCGGTCGGCCTCAGTTCTTTTGTTCCACCCGGATCATTTTCAGCGGCAGCTCGTCAAGATTCTCCACGGAGTGCGGGCCTTCCGGCGGCCCCCAGGCCGCAAAGGGAACCGGGGGTTTCTGCGGGAGCTTTGTCGTGTCGCCAATGATCTCGCCTTGGGCATTCCTGTCGATGATGTTGCCCATCTGCTGGATATAGACCGTACTCGGCCAGCAGTGGGCATGTATTGGCTCCTTGCTGTGCGGCGCAACCATAACCTCGAGAACGCGCACGTGCTCGTTCTCGAAGATCACCTTGTGGCTCTCCGGCGCCGCCCGAACTGCATCCAGCTCATCCGGCCAGGCGCACGAATCCTGCGCCGCGACAGGCTCTTTCTTTGCACAGGCCGCAACCAACGACAATACCGACGACATGATGACTACTGCTACAGCTCGCAATTCACTCTCCTGTGGGATCTCATGCCAAAGCTACCCGGCCGCCCGCGTGTGATCCAGCGCCGCGATAAAATCGGGGCTCCAGTCTGGAGGTGGGTGAGGCAATGCTGATTCCGGATGTGATCCTGCTGGTCTGGGTGCTGGCCCTGGGGGCTTGGCGGCTGATCGCGCCCACCAGGCGACCGAGGCTGCGGACCGCCGCCGCCGGCCTGGGGGTGTTGCTGGCGGTGGGCCAGTGGATGCTCTGCGGCTTCACCTGGCAGGATCTGCCGCTCTACCTGCTGCTGGCGCTGAGCGCGCTGCCGCCCCTGCGCAGCGGCGCGGCGCTGCGCTGGATTGGTCGCCTCGGCATGGTCGCTATCGCCGCCAGCGGCATTGGCGTCTGGGTGCTGCCTGCCGTTCCGGAGTTGCCGCCGCCCGACGGTCGCCATGCCGTCGGCACCCGGATCTATCGCTGGACCGACGTCTCTCGGGATGAGCCCCGCACTGCCGACGGCAGCGACCGGCGCAGCGTGATCGCCCAGGCCTGGTACCCGGCGCCGCACCGCGAAGATTCCGGGCGTGGAGCACGTCTCCCCTACATCGACGGCACCGACCGCATGCCCGCCCATGTCAGCGCCATGCCCGGCTTCATGCTGCGTCGTTACGGCCAGATCGACACCCATGCCGACGCCGAGGCGCCGCTGGCGGCCGGCGATCGTCCCTGGCCTGTGGTGATCTTCTCGCCGGGCTTTGGCGCCCCCCGCGCGGTCTATACCGGCCTGGCGACACGCCTCGCCAGCCGCGGTTTCGTGGTCTTCGCGCTCGACCATCCGTATGAATCCGGCGTGACCGAGCTTCCGGACGGCAGGGTGGTCGGAACCCAGGAGCCTGCACGGGACGATCCGGAACGCATCCACTACATGACTGACCAGCAAGTCGTGCGGACCGCCGACATCCGCTTTGTCATCGACCAGCTCGCGCGTCCGGAGGCAATCTTGCCGCCGCTGCAGAAAGGCAGCATCGAAGCATCAAAAGTGGCAGTGATCGGCCATTCCTTCGGTGGGGCCGTTTCAGCCATGGCGTTGAGCGAAGACCCCCGAGTGGTGGCCGCCGCCAACATCGACGGCACACCCTATGGTGAACTGCCAGGGCGCCAGCTGACCCGTCCCTTCCTGCTGCTGCAGAGCGACCTCGCCGAATCCCCCCACGGGGAGCTGTTCCACAACGGCAACGGCAAGCTGCTCGCGAACATGACTGCACCGGGCTTCCGCTACGAGATCAAGCGCGCCAATCACTTCAGCTTCACCGATGCGCCCTTTTTCTTCGCCACCCCTGGCCGCTGGCTGCTGGCGCAGGTAATGGGCGGCGAGCGCGGGCCGGCAGCTACCCAGCAGGCGACGGCGGACATCCTGGAAGCGTTCCTTTCAGGCCCGCTCACCGGCGTGCATGTCGACTTGGCCGCGACAGCGGCCCGCTATCCCGACGTGTTGGGCGGGCCCGTGACAGCCATGCCCGCCACCAGCCAGGGGTCTGGCAGCTCCAGCTATCGCCAGCGCGAGAGAATGGCGCTGTTGATGGCGTTTCGCCTTGCGTCTGAGGAAAGATTCACGCACGCCACCGCAACGCCGCATCAGGCAACGTGGACTGGGAGCCATGCCTCATGGTGAGGGTCGGCATTTCGCTGGCGCCCACACGACCTCCGGGCTATGGCTCGCGGCGCGCATGCGACGCGATGCCCCGCTCGCTGCGGCTACGCTCGAGAACAGACTGGATGAAATCCGCCTTCTCATCGGTGTAGGCCGATCGATCATCGTGATGCCTGCTGGCCAGCGCCAACTTGAGGGCAGCGTACTCGCGCGCGAGCAGAGGATCGGAACGCAAGGCTTCCCTGAAGAGCAGCAGGTCGCTCCACTTTGATCCACCAAGCACGACGCCATGCAGGTGGAACAGGCGGGGCCGGGTGATGGGCTTGGCGAAGAAACGCCAATTGGGGATGACAATTCTGGGGTTCGGCATGTATTCGTAGCCGATGCTCTCCAAACGGGTGATGACGCCCTCGATGCGCGCCATATCGGAGGCGCCGATCATGATATCGATAATGGGCTTCGCCGCGAGCCCAGCGACAGCCGTGCTCCCGATGTGCTCGACCTCAAAGCCATCGCTTCCAACAGCGTCGAGAATGGCGATTCTCTCCGCCTGGAACGAAGCAGCCCAGTCGGTCGAGTATTCAGATATGACGACCGGGAGACGATGAGCCATGCGTGAGGTCCTGAAATATGAAGTTGCGCGCAGGATCTGCATCTACTTCACCACAGATCGGGCGGACAGCATCCCGGGTGTCGTGATCGGAATGCATCCCAATGACGCGCTCAGCAAAAAACGCTGCCCGATGGTCGCAGCCGACCAGAGACAAAAACATGGCAAGAATTGGGTGATGTGGACTCATGTCTGTCCGTCGTTTAACGTCTAAGTTCGGCGGCGGCGCGCCAGCCCATAGGCTGGCGCCGTTATGGGTCCACGACCGCTGCAACGCCACGTTAGGCGGCCGGTCG
>JBEVNO010000123.1:0-31532 GCA_040508085.1 Steroidobacteraceae bacterium | reverse complement strand
CCGCGATTGTCGCCGGCTCGCTGCTGGGTACTTCGACTACAACGGCCTATGTGGAAAGCGCAGCCGGCGTGCAGGCCGGTGGACGCACCGGCCTCACCGCGCTTGCCGTGGCAGTGCTGTTCCTGGCCGCATTGTTCTTCTCGCCGCTGGCCGGTTCGGTGCCCGCCTTCGCCACTGCGCCCGCCTTGCTGTTCGTGGCCACGCTGATGATGCGGGAGCTGGTGCACGTGCAATGGGACGATGTCACCGAGGCGGCGCCGGCCGCGCTGACGGCGATCATGATGCCGTTCACCTACTCCATCGCCAACGGCCTGGCATTCGGGTTCATCAGCTACGCGGCGCTGAAACTCGTGACTGGACGCTTCCGCGAAGTGCACGCTGCGACCTGGGTGGTGGCGGGGCTGTTCCTGGTGCGGTTCATCCTGTTTCCCTGATCCTGCAGGCTGAGACAGCGGTCACGGCGACCCCTCACCCCTGAATGGAGAATCCCGCTTTCGCAGGCCAGGATGCTTGATGCTCAGGACGCTTCTCAAAGGCACGGCTGCAGCGCGCTACGAGGCGCTGCTCAAGGCCCTGCATGCCGGCGTTGCCGGCATGGAAATCCTGCCCCCCGATGCCGAAGTGCCATCGCCCGCTGCGGGCCGCCTGGCGCTGCCGCTCAGCAACGATGGTGTGCGCCTGGGGTTGCTGGTGCTCAAGTTGCTGCCCGGTACGGACGCCGCGGCCTGCGCGCTGCGTATCCAGCCCGCCGTGGCGACCCTGGCCCAGACACTGGCTACCGCCGATGCCACCGCCCGCGCCAACGAATTGCGCCTGCTGCGGCTCGCCAATGAACTCGATATCGACTTCCCCGACGACGCACGCCTGGACAAGGCGCTGTCGGCGGTGGCGCTGCGCACTGGAGTCGAGCTTGCGTGGCTGTCCGCGCCGCGCAGCCAGTTCAGTGTGGCGGTGCGCGGCCATGACCAGGAGATGGACCCGGGCGTGCAGAGCGCCTTGGCCGGCCTGCGCGCGCGCGTGGCACCCCTGACGGGGAAGCTGCGCCGCCCGCTGATCATCAATGGCAAGGTCGCCGGAGCCGAGCATTCCGCGGAATGCCGGCTGTTGCTGGTGCCGCTGTTCGTGGGCCGCAGGCGCCATGCCGCCTGGCTGGTGCTGGCCAATCCGCTGAGCGCCGCCCCGTTTGGCGGCTGGCAGATGCTGGCGGCGCTGACGCTGGGCCAGGCCATTGCGCGCCGCCTGGAGCTGGATCTGGACCGGCGTACGGGCCTGTTCAACCGCGGCGGGCTGGAGTCTGCGCTGCCCAGACTGAGGACGCGGCGCGGCAGCCTGCTGCTGCTCGATATCGACGGCCTGCAGTCGGTCAACCAGATGTATGGCATGGCCGCCGGCGATGCCGCGATCATGGCGCTGGCGCGGCTGCTGGTCGCGCCGCTGCTGCCCCCCAATGCGCTGGTTGCCCGCATGCTGGGCGACCAGTTCGCCATTGTGCTGCCGGGCATGGAAGCGCACCAGGCCGCGCAGATTGCGACCCAGGTGCAGAATGCCGCCGCCACGATCCAGCCGGGCCTGCCCGATGATCCTTCGCCGATGGCCCTCAGCGGTGGCGTCGCCGAGGTGGATGATTTCCACAAGCCCTTCGACCGCCATTACATCGATGCGGACTATGCGTTGAAACTGGCCAAGGATCGTGGCCGCTCGCGCATCGAGATCCACAGCTCCGGCAATTCCACGCTGATTCGTCGCCATGACCAGGTGATGGCCGCAGCCGACCTGCGTGAGGCGCTGCGCAAGCGCCAGCTGTTGCTGTATGCACAGCCCATACGGCTGCTGGCCGACCGCTCCCATGCGCCGGGATTCGAATTGCTGCTGCGCATGCGCGATGACTCCGGCGAGATCCGTCCGCCGGCGGATTTCATCGCCGCAGCGCAGCGCTTCCAGCTGCTGCCGGCAATCGACCGCTATGTGGTCGATGCCGCCTTCGAGTCGCTGTCGCCGCACCGCGCGCTGCTGGCGCGGCTGGGCAGCTCGATTTCGATCAATGTCTCGGGCCAGTCATTCACCGACGAGCCTTTCATCGATCATTTCATCGAGCGTCTGCATGCCTCGCGGGTGCCGCCGGGACTGATCACGGTGGAAGTCACCGAGCAGGCAGCGGTAACCAACCTGGCCCACGCGGGCGCGATGATGAAACGGCTGCGTGAAGCCGGCTGCGGCATCGCGCTCGATGACTTTGGCACCGGTGCCAATTCGCTCGCCTATCTGCGCAACCTGCCCGTCACCCGCATCAAGATCGACGGCAGTTTCATCCGCGACCTGCTGACCAGTGCGCGCTCCGCGGCTACGGTCAATGGCATCCTGCAGCTGGCGAAGGAATTCGGCCTGGACATCGTCGCCGAGTACATCGAGAACGAGACGGTGGCGGCACGCCTGGAGGCACTCGGCGTGCAGCACGGGCAGGGTTATCTGTTCGGCAAGCCTGTGCCGCTGGAGCTGGCGTTGCAGAAGCTGGCAGAGGAAGAAGAGGCCGGGCTGCGGCAGCTATTTGCGAGTCATTAGCAACAACCCCGGCACGGGCCTTCCGCGTTAAGCTTGCCCACTCGTTTTCGCTGCAGGAAGAAATCATCGTGAGCGCACCCATTACACTGCCCCCTCTGCCTTATGCGGACAACGCGCTGGACCCGGTCATCAGCGCCAACACGCTGAGTTTTCACTACGGCAAGCACCACAAGGCTTACGTGGACAATCTCAACAAGCTGATCGCAGGCACGCCGCTGGAAGGCCAGCCGCTCGAAGCCATCATCAAGGAGTCCGCCGGCAAGCCCGACAAGGCCGGTGTGTTCAACAATTCCGCGCAGGTCTGGAACCACACCTTCTACTGGAACAGCCTCAAGCCCAACGGCGGCGGGGCGCCGCCGGCCGCGCTGGCGAAGCTGATCGAGCGTGATTTCGGCAGCCTCGATGCGCTCAAGAAGGAGCTGGCGACGGCTGCCACGACGCAGTTCGGCAGCGGCTGGGCCTGGCTGGTGTCGGACGGCGGCAAGCTCATCGTCAGCAAGACCAGCAACGCCGAGCTGCCGCTGACCAAGGGCCAGACGGCCTTGCTCACCATTGACGTCTGGGAGCATGCCTACTACCTGGACTACCAGAACCGCCGGCCGGATTACGCCACGGCGGTGATCGAGAAGCTGCTGAACTGGCAGTTCGCCGCTGACAACCTGGGCGTGTAAAGACATAATCCAGCCGGCCGCCTGTCCAGGCGGCCCCGAGGCCGGCGTGGGTCGCCCCCGTCCGGCCTTTTCTTTGCCTTGATAAAGATTGCCGAGGCAAATAATATCGGTAGCCCGTCGCCGGGTTACCCCTAATGCCCTCAGAATCTGCAAGCCCCGTGGCACAGCTGCCTGACCATCCGAACCTGCAGGCAGGCCGGTTGATCAAGCTCGTGTACTCCTCCCTGGTGCGCAGCATAGATGCGCGCATGCAGCCGCTGGAGCTCACTGCCATGCAGTGGGAGCCGCTGCTGCTGCTGGCGGTGGGGCGGGCCGACACGGTCGCGGGCCTTGCGCGCGAGTGCAATGTGGATTGCGGCGCCATGACGCGCATGCTGGACCGCCTGGAGCAGAAGCAGTTGCTGCAGCGCCAGCGCAGCGACAGCGACCGCCGCGTGGTGAATCTGGCCCTGACCGGCAAGGGGCAGGACGCGGCCACCGTCATCCCGCAGTTCGTGTCCGAGGAATTGCAGCATCATCTGTCCGACTTTTCCCCTGCGGAACTGCAGGCATTCACCGGCTTCCTGGAACGGATGCTGGTGAACGTCGCCGAGTTGCCGCGTGTCCAGGAGCGCTCCGCATGAAACACACCAGCTTCATCACCATCCTTGTCATGACTTCGCTGCTGGCAGCGTGCGGCAAGGGCGGCGGAGAGCCCGCGGCGCCTGCCGCGCCCGAGGTCGGCGTGATCACGCTGGCAGTGCAGGCAGTACAGCTGTCCACCGAGCTGCCGGGGCGCACGTCCGCTTATCGCATCGCCGAGGTGCGGCCGCAGGTCGACGGCATCGTGCGCCGCCGGCTGTTCACCGAAGGTGCAGAGGTGCGCGCAGGCCAGCCGCTGTACGAGATCGATGCCGCTCCGTACCGGGCTGCGCTGCAGCGCGCCGAAGCCGCCCTGGCGGGTGGCGAAGCGCAGTTCAATGCGTCCCGGCTGCTGGCGGAGCGTTACGGACCTCTGCAGGAACGCGGCGTGGTCAGCAAACAGGATTACGACGATGCCGTCGCCGGCCGCACCAGCGGCGAGGCTGCCGTGGCGGGGGCGAAAGCAGAGGTCGAGACGGCGCGCATCAACCTCTCGTATACGCAGGTGCGCGCGCCGATCAGTGGCCGCATCGGCCGCTCGCTGGTCACCGAGGGCGCGCTGGTCAAGGCGGCGCAGGATGATCCCATTGCCGTGATCGCGCAGCTGGATCCGATCTACGTGGATGTCACGCAGTCCAGCACCGAGTTGCTGCGCCTGCGCCGCGACATGGCTGCCGGACTGCTGCAAAGGGACACGAACCAGCAGGCGAAGGTTTCGCTGAAGCTTGAAGACGGCACGGTCTATCCGCAGAGCGGGTCGCTGCAATTCTCCGAGGTCAGCGTCGATCCGGGTACCGGCTCGGTGCTGCTGCGCGCCGAGTTTGCGAACCCGGACCGCACCCTGCTGCCGGGCATGTTCGTGCGCGCGACTCTCGATGTGGGCAGCAGCAACCAGGCCTTGCTGGTGCCGCAGGCGGGCGTCTCGCGCAACGCCCGCGGCGAGGCCACTGTCATGGTCGTGGATGCCGACAGCAAGGTGAGCGAGCGCGTGGTGGAAGTGGATCGCGCCATCGGCACCAGCTGGCTGGTATCTTCCGGCCTTACGGCCGGGGAGCGGGTAGTGGTGGAAGGCCTGCAGAAGGCGCGCCCCGGCATGACGGTGACGCCGAAGCCAACTGTCGCGGCGGCAGCTGCGGCGTCGACAGCCCCTGGTGCCGCCCCCGCTGCCGCGCAGACCCCTGCTGGCACGGGCGGAGAGTAAGCAATGCTGCCGCGCTACTTCATCGACCGCCCCGTCTTCGCCTGGGTGATCGCCCTGGTGATGATGCTGGCCGGCGGCCTGGCGGTGATCAACCTGCCCATCATGCAATACCCGGCGATCGCACCGCCACAGGTGGGCATCGCCGCGAGCTATCCCGGCGCCTCCGCGCAGACCGTGCAGGACGCCGTGGTGCAGGTGATCGAGCAGCAGCTCAATGGCATCGACGGCCTGGATTACATCACCTCTGATTCCAACGCCGACGGCACGGCGGCGCTGTCGCTGACCTTCAAGGCCGGCACCAACCCCGACATCGCGCAGGTGCAGGTGCAGAACAAGCTGCAGGCAGCGACCCCGCTGTTGCCGGCGGAAGTGCAGCAGCAGGGCCTGCGAGTCACCAAGCCCACGCGCAACTTCCTCATCGTCGTCGGGTTCCGTTCCACGGACAACAGCCTGTCCGGCGACGACTTGTCGAATTTCGTGGCCTCGAACGTGCTCGATCCGATCGCCCGCACGCCCGGCGTGGGCGATGTGCAGCTATTCGGGGCGCAGTTTGCGATGCGCATCTGGCTCGACCCTTCGAAGCTTGCGGCCTACAAGGTCACCACCAACGATGTGATCGCGGCGATCCGCGCCCAGAACGTGCAGGTTTCGGCGGGCCAGGTCGGGGGCCTGCCAGCGCTGGCCGGCCAGACATTGAATGCCACCATCATCGGCCCCACGCGCCTCACCAAACCCGAGGAGTTCCGCAACATCCTGTTGAAGGTCAACAGCGATGGCTCGCGGCTGCACGTGGGTGATGTGGCCCGGGTCACGCTGGATGCCGAGAACTTCGTGCGCTCGGTGCGCTACAACGGGCAGCCAGCCACCGCCATGGCGATCAGGCTCGCCATCGGCGAGAACGCGCTGGATACCGTGGATGCGGTCAATGCGACGCTGGCCCGCCTGAAGCCCTTCTTCCCGCCCAATGTGGAAGTGGCGTATCCGGTGGATACCGCGCCCTTCGTGCGTACCTCGATCAAGGAAGTGGCCAAGACGCTGGTCGAAGCCATCGTGCTGGTGTTCCTGGTCATGTACCTGTTCCTGCAGAACTTCCGCGCCACGCTGATTCCCACCATCGCCGTGCCGGTGGTGATGCTGGGCACCTTCGGCGTGCTGTCGGCCTTCGGCTATTCCATCAATACGCTGACCATGTTCGGCATGGCGCTGTCCATCGGCCTGCTGGTGGATGACGCCATCGTGGTGGTGGAGAACGTCGAGCGCCTGATGACCGAGGAGGGGCTGTCGCCCAAGGAAGCCACGCGCAAGTCGATGGACCAGATCACCGGCGCACTGATCGGCATCGCCATGGTGCTGGCCGCGGTATTCGTGCCCATGGCCTTCTTCGGCGGCTCCATCGGAGTGATCTACCGCCAGTTCTCCATCACCATCGTGTCGGCCATGGTGCTGTCGGTGCTGGTGGCGCTGGTGCTGACCCCAGCACTGTGCGCGACGCTGCTGAAGCCCGTGGCGGCTGGCGGGCACCAGGAGCGCAAGGGCTTCTTTGGCTGGTTCAATCGCAGTTTCGCCCGCTCGAACCAGGCCTATCAGCGGGGCCTGAACAGCGTGCTGACGCACAACCGCCGTTATCTCGCCATCTATGCGGCATTGGTGGTGGTGCTGGGGCTGCTGTTTGTGCGCATTCCCACGGCCTTCCTGCCGGACGAGGACGCCGGTTCGATGATCGGCATTGTGCAGACGCCGCCCGGTGGCACCACCGAGCGCACCGAGGCCGCCCTGGCGCAGGCGCGCGACTACTTCATGACACAGGAGAAGGATCTCGTCGAAGGCGTGCTGACTGTGGCGGGTTTCAGCTTCGCGGGCGTGGGCCAGAACATGGGCCTGGTATTCATCAAGCTGAAGGACTGGGATGACCGCAAGGGCAAGGGCCAGGACGTCACCTCCATTGCCGGCCGCGCCAGCCGCTATTTCTCGACCATTCGCGACGCGCAGATCTTTGCGGTGGTGCAGCCTGCCGTGGCGGAGCTGGGCAATGCCTCCGGTTTCGACATGCAGCTGCAGGACCGCGGCGGGGTAGGCCATGAGGCGTTGCTGGCGGCGCGCAACCAGCTGCTGGGCATGGCGGCGCAGAACCCGGCGCTGGCTGGCGTGCGTCCCAACGGCGTGGAAGATGCACCGCAGTTCAAGCTGAACGTGGATCGGGAAAAGGCCAGCGCACTGGGCGTGCCCATCACCGAGATCAACCAGACACTGTCCGCGGCCTGGGGCTCGGCCTATATCAACGACTTCCTGGACCAGGGCCGCGTGAAGCGCGTCTATGTGCAGGGTGAAGCCTTCGCGCGCATGCAGCCTGAGGATCTGGGCAAGTGGTACGTGCGGAACGACGCCGGCGACATGGTGCCGTTCACCGCCTTCTCGTCGGGCGAGTGGGTGTACGGGCCACAGAAGCTGTCGCGCTTCAACGGCGTGCCATCGTTCAACATACAGGGGCAGAGCGCGCCCGGCCGCAGTTCGGGCGAAGCCATGGACATCATGGAAGACCTGGTAGCCAAATTGCCGGCCGGCGTCGGCGCCGAATGGACGGGCATCTCATTCGAGGAACGGCTGTCCGGCGCGCAGGCGCCGGTGCTGTATGCCATTTCGCTGGCGGTGGTGTTCCTGTGTCTCGCGGCCCTGTATGAGAGCTGGTCCATTCCCGTCACCGTGCTGCTGGTCGTGCCGCTGGGCATCCTGGGTGCCGTGATTGCCACGCTGGCGCGTGGTCTGTCGAACGACGCCTTCTTCCAGGTGGGCCTGCTGACGACCATGGGCCTGGCCGCGAAGAGCGCCATCCTGATCGTGGAATTCGCCAAGGAGCATTACGATCGCGGCGGCACCCTGATCGAGTCCGTGATGCACGCGGCGGCGCAGCGCCTGCGGCCTATCCTGATGACTTCGCTGGCCTTCATGTTCGGCGTGCTGCCGCTGGCGCTGGCCAGCGGCGCCGGCTCCGGCGCGCAGAATGCCGTGGGCACCGGCGTGATCGGCGGCATGCTGGCCTCGACCTTCCTGGCGATCTTCTTCGTGCCGCTGTTCTTCGTGGTGGTGCTGGGCGGGCTGCACATCAAGCCGACGCCGCCGACAGCGAAGGCCGCGCTGGTGGATGAAGGCCCGACCTGAGGGCCGGCCTCGCCCGGTGGCGGGGCCTCATCTATCTGGCGGGCGCTTCCGGGACCAGGCCGCGCTTCTCCAGCAGCGGTTGCACCAAAGGCTCGTGACCAGCGAAATCACGGAACAGCTGCGATGCGTCGACACTGCCACCACGCGACAGCAGGGTGCTGCGGAAGCGGTCGCCATTGGCACGGCTCAGGCCGCCGTGGTTCCTGAACCACGCCTGGGTGTTCGCATCCAGCACCTCCGACCAGATGTAGGCGTAGTAGCCGGCGTTGTAGCCGCCCATGATGTGGCTGAAATAAGGCGTACGGTAACGCGGCGGCACGGGTGCGAAGTCGATGCCATCGGCGGCCAGGGCGCGGGCCTCGAATGACATGACATCGACGGCCGCTGGCACCTCCGCGGCGCCGAGCTGGTGCCAGCGCTGGTCGAGCATGGCGGCGCCGAGATATTCGGTGGTCAGGAAGCCCTGGTTGAACTTCGCGGCGGCCACCACCTTGTCCAGCAATTCCTGCGGCATGGGTGCACCGGTCTGCCAGTGCCTGGCGTAGTTGCGCAGCACGGCCGGCCAGTCGGCCCACATCTCGTTCACCTGCGAAGGAAACTCCACGAAGTCGCGCGGCACGGCCGTGCCACTGAAGTAGGGATACTTCACGCTCGAGAACAGGCCATGCAGCGCGTGGCCGAACTCATGGAAGGCGGTGGTGACCTCATCCCAGGTCAGCAGCGTCGGCTCGCCGGCGGGCGGCTTCGGGATGTTCAGATGGTTGGCCACCACGGACTGGTAGCCGGTGAGTGCCGACTGCGAGACATAGGAGTTCATCCAGGCGCCACCCCGCTTCGACTTACGCGCGTAGACGTCGGCGAGGAAGATGCCCAGCGGCTTGCCGTCGGCATCCAGCACGTCATAGACCCGCACGTCCGGGTGGTAGACCGGCAGATCGGTGCGGCGCTTGAAGCTCAGCCCATACAGCTGGCCAGCGGCATAGAAGACGCCGTTCTCGAGCACATTGCCCAGCTCCAGATACGGCTTCAGCTGCGCTTCGTCATAGGCGTAGCGTTCGGCACGCACCTTCTCGCTGTAGAAGGACCAGTCCCACGCCGCCAGCTGCGCGCCAGGGCTGTCGCGATCCATGCGTGCCTGCAGGTCGGCCGCCTCGCGCCGGGCATTGGCCACGGCAGCGGGCGCAAGCTGGCGCAGCATGGCGTTCACCGCCTCCGGGGTGCGTGCCGTCTGGTCCTCCAGCTTGTACGCCGCATGGTTCGGGTAGCCCAGCAACGCGGCGCGCTCGGCGCGCAGCTGCATGGTGCGGCTGATGAGCGCGGTGTTGTCGAAGGCGCCGCCCCGGCTGCCGCGTGCCACCGACGCCTGGTGCAGGCGCTGTCGCAGCGGCCGGTAGGTGAGCTGCGACTCCGCCGGCTGGCCCGTGGTATTCAGCAGCGTCAGGACATAGCGGCCTTCCAGGCCCCGCGACCGCGCCTCCTGCGCGGCGGTGGCGATCTGCGCTTCACTCAGGCCAGCCAGCTGGTGCACATCATCGACGACCAGTACCGAGGCATTGACCTCGTCGAGAACGTTCTGGCTGAAGCGGCTCGACAGCGTGGCGAGCTCGACATTCATCGCCATCAGCTTCTGCTTGTCGGCTGGCGGGAGCTTCGCGCCGGCGCGGATGAAATCGCTGTGGTAGCGCTCGATCAAGCGCTGGCCCTGGGCGTCCAGACCCAGTGCCGTGCGCTTGGCGTACAGGGCCGCAATGCGCGCGAACAACTTCGCGTTCAGCAGGACCGCGTCATCGTGCGCCGCGAAACGCGGCTCATATTCGTCGCGCAGCTTGTTGCGGGCATCGTTGGTGTCCGCGCCGACCAGCGCGGAGAACACCGTGGCGGCCCGTTGCAGGGTCTGGCCGCTCCTCTCCATTGCGAGCAATGTGTTCTCGAAAGTCGGTGCCGCCGGATTGTCGGCGATGGCGGCGACCTCCCGCAGCTGTTCGGCCATGCCGGCATCGAAGGCGGGGGCAAAGTCGCTGTCGCGGATCAGGTCGAACTGCGGATAGTGGAAGGGGAGCGGGCTCGGGGCCGCAAACGGATTGGCGCCAGGGGTCTGGGCGACGGCGGCCTGAGGTTGTGAAAGCATTGCAAGGGCCATGGCGGCGAACAGGGGCGGGGCGGTTCTGGTCATGCGGAATGGGCAGTTCGTTATTCCCCGTGAGGGGCCCAGACTACCGCACGGCAAGGAGTTTCCCGGGTGAATTTGGCAGGCGCCAGGCGTACGCTCGGGCCATGAAAAAGCCAGTCACCCTTGCTCTGGCCATGGCAGCGGCTGCGGTGCTCGGGGCATGCGGAAGCAGGCCCGAGCCGCCAGTTGCCGCGCCAGCTGCCTCGCTGCCGGCGACTGCCGTCAGCCACATCGACGGCATCGCATGGTTCGATGGCGAGCTGGATGCGGCCTTCGCCGCGGCCGCCGCGCAACACAAGCTGGTGTTTCTTTACTGGGGCGCCGAATGGTGCCCGCCCTGCCATGACCTCAAGGCGCATGTGTTCTCGCGCCGCGATTTCCAGGACAAGCTGCGCCAGTTCGTGCCGGTCTACCTGGATGGTGACGCGGCCGGTGCGCAGCGCGCCGGCAGCCAGTTCCAGGTGATGGGTTACCCCACAGTGGTGGTGCTGGACGCCGCGCGCAACGAAATCGCGCGCATCGCAGGCGGCATGGATCTGGGCAGCTATGCGGATGTGCTCGACCTCGCGCTGGAAGGCGTCCGGCCGCTGTCGGCCCTGCTGGCGGCATTGCGCACCGACAAGGCCACGCAGCTGAGCGAAGCAGACTGCCGACGCCTGGCCTTCAACGGCTGGGGGCTTGATCCGCGCACCGACACCGCCACACTGGCCGCGGATCTGGAGCTGGCGGCGCAAGGATGCCCGGCAACTGCCGGCGCAGAACGCGATCGGCTGATCGTGAATGCAGCGGATTTCGCCGCCAGTGAAGAGGTGGCGGCGCTCGAATCGGGCAAGGCAGCCGGCGCGCGCCTGGCGCGCCTTGTCCCGCAGGTAGAGACCATCCTCGCGGATCGTGGCCGCAGCCTGGCCACGGCCGACGCCTTTCTTTACCTCGGGGGCGATTTCTTCGTGGTGGCGCGCAAGCTGGCGCCGCAACGTGTCGACCAGCTGCGCGACAACTGGTTTGCGCTGATGGATGTGATCGAGGCCGATGCCCGCTACTCCGACACCATGCGGCTCACCTCTGCGGACGCGCGGCTGCGGGCGGCGAAGTCGCTGGCCGTGGATGGCACGATTCCACCCGCGGTAGCGACACGCGCCCGTGCCACGCTCGATGCCTACCTGGCGCGCGATTTCGCGGGCTATTCGCGCGCCGGCATCATCAACGCCGCTGCCGGCATCCTGGACGAACTCGGCGACGATGCGCGCCTCAAGGACCTGCTGCTGCAGCAGGTGCAGGTTTCCAAGACGCCGTACTACTACTTCCCGGACATCGCCGATCTGGAAGAGAAGGCTGGCCACAAGGAAGCGGCGCTGAGCTGGTTCGAGCGCGGCTACCGTGAATCGGCGGGGCCTGCCACGCGCTTCCAGTGGGGCACGCTGTACATCAATGGACTGCTGCGCATCAGCCCGCAGGACGCGCCGCGCATCCGCACCGCAGTGCTGGACGTGATCGGCGAGCTGGACGGGCCGGAGCGCATCCATGCGCGCGCCCGCGCCCGTCTCGACAAGCTGAATAGCTCGCTGGCCGACTGGGCTGAACAGTACCGGCAGGCCCCGACCCTCACCGCGGTGCGGCAGCGATGGCAGCAGATCTGCCAGGGGCTGCCGGCTACAGATTCCATGCGCACCGAGTGCCCCGGGCTGCTGGCCGCTGGCAGCTGACGCCGCCTCAGTGGGTCCTGTACTCGGTCTGCCCTTTCGACAGCGCGAACTCTTCCTCCGGGGACAGGATGAGCTTGTGCCGCCCCACCAGCGCGAAATACAGGATGCCTACCGCAAACCAGCCGATGACCCAGGGAATGCCCTTCAGGTAGCTGGCATCCCCCAGCTGGTAGTACAGCGTGACGATGGCGATGATGATGGTCACCGCGGCGCCAGCGATGCCGAAGGGGCTGCGGTACGGGCGTGCGATATGCGGCAGCTTGACGCGCAGCACGATGAATGACACCGCCTGCAGGATGTAGGAACACATCGCGCCGAACACCGCCATGTTCAGCAGCGTCGTGCCTATCTGGTCCGGCGCCACGAAGTACAGCACGGTCATCACGGCCAGACCGAGCAAGGCGCCCGCGATCATTGCCACATACGGCGTCTTGCCGCTGCCGGTGACCGACAGCGCGGTGGGGAAGTAACCGGCGCGGCTCAGTGAATACACCTGCCGGCCCATGGCATACAGGATGGTGTGGAAGCTCGCGATCAGGCCGGTGAGTGCCACGACGCCAAGCAGCACCACCGCGCCACTGCCGTAGATCGCACGGAAGCCGTCCAGCAGCGGCTCGCCCGAAGTGCTGAGCTTGAAGCTGCCCACGCCGGCCACGGCCGGATTCAGCAGCACGATCATGAAGGCCGACAGGATCAGCGTCAGCATGCCGAGGATGATGCCGCGCGGCATGTCGCGCTTCGGATCGACGGATTCCTCCGCCGCCAGCGGCAGCTGCTCGATGGCGAGGAACAGCCACACGGCGAACGGCAAGGTCTTGAGCACGCCTTCGACGCCGAACGGAAACAGCGAGCCGCCGCCCGCGGGCAGCTCGGTGCCGTCGGGCGCGATGTTCAGTGCCCAGCGGCTGAAATCCATATGCGGGATGGCGCTGACCCAGAACACGATGAGGATGGCCAGCGACAGCAGCGTCACGATCAGCGTGACGCGGAACGAGAGCGCCACGCCCTTGATGTTCAGCGCCAGAAACACGATGAAGGTCGCGACCCACAGTATGGGCTGCGGCACCTGGCCGATGCCGGCCGCATCGAATATGCCGTTGAGGTACGAGCCGATGAAGAAGCACACCACCGTCGGTGTCACCACGTACTCGACGTTCTCGCACAGCCCGGTGATGAACCCGCCCCATGGGCCCATGGAGGAACGCGCGAAGGAGTAGGCCGCGCCGGTGTGCGGCAGTGCCGGGCTCATCTCGGCGATGGAGAACACCAGGCCCAGATACATCACCGCAATGATGCCTCCTGCCACCAGCATGCCGCCCCAACCGCCGGTTCCGAACCCGAAGTTCCATCCGGAGAAGTGTCCGGAGATCACGGCGCCGACACCCAGAGCCCACAGCGACCAGATGCCCGCGTAGCGTTGCAGCCCGCGCGCCTTGAAATAAGAATCGTCGACGCGTTCGTAGCTTACGCCTGCGGTAGGGGTATCCATGTTCCTGTGAACTCCCATTGGCCCGGATTGGGTTACGGCAGGATAGGCAACGAGGTGCAGGTTGCGCCTCTTCCCATTGGCAGCACGAACGATTGGCAGTGGCCTCGCGCCGCGGGCCGGAAGCTAGGTGAGGCGCTCCGCGGCAACGGGCGCTGCCAGCTCATATTGGCTTTCATCTTTGAGGGCGACGCCGCTCAGTCTCCGGCGGAACGATTCGCGCAACAGCCAGGCGATGCGGAATGCCGCCTCCGCATGAGACAGGCCACCGGTGCGGATGTTGGAGACGCAGTTGCGCTCGCCATCATGACGCCCGACACGCGGCTCCCAGGTGAGATAGGCACCCAGGCTGTCGGGTGAGGACAGGCCGGGGCGCTCGCCGATCAGCATCAGCGAGGCGTGCGCCTGCAGCAATCCTCCGGCTTCATCCGCGAGCCCGACCCGCGCCTGCGCCGCCAGCAACACCGTTCCGGGATCCATCCCCATCCCCTCCATGTGCGGCAGCAGCGCCGCAACCAGCGGCAGCGCATTGGTACTCACCGCGGTGGAGGAAAGCCCGTCGCCGATGATCAGCAGCAGCGCAGGCCGCGCGCCGGCGACGCTGGCCAGCGCGCTGCGGGAGGCGTCGTCGAGCCGCCGCCCGAGATCCGGGCGGCGCAGGTAGATATCGCGCTCGGTGGCACGGCTCGCTATCCGCACGGTGGCCAGTTGCAAGGCGGCCAGTCCGGATTCCAGCGGCGCCCAGTCCATCGGGCGGCGCACGGCGTCGCGGGCCTGGGCATGTGCCATCGAAAAGGCCAGCACCTCGCGAGTCGGCAGACTTGCCCCGGTGCGCCCCAGCCCGATGCGCGCCGCAGTGAAGCCCTTGAGCCGCAGCCAGGGATCCTCGTTCATGTTGCAACACCTGCCAACTGCGCCAGCAGTGCCTGCGTGGGCTGCCTGATGATGAGCCGGCCGCTGTGGTCGGCGATGCCCATGCGCACCAGCCAGTCCTCGAACTCCGGCGCGCGCCTCAGGCCCAGCGTCTCCCGCACATACAGCGAGTCGTGGTACGAGGTGGACTGGTAGTTGAGCATGATGTCGTCGGCCCCGGGCACGCCCATCACGAAGTTCACGCCCGCAGCGCCCAGCAGCAGCAGCAGGTTGTCCATGTCGTCCTGGTCGGCTTCGGCGTGGTTGGTGTAGCAGACGTCCACACCCATGGGCACGCCCAGCAGCTTGCCGCAGAAATGATCTTCAAGGCCCGCCCGGATGATCTCCTTGCCGCTGTAGAGATACTCCGGCCCGATGAACCCGACTACGGTGTTCACCAGCAGCGGCCTGAATTCGCGCGCCACCGCGTAGGCGCGCGCCTCGAGCGTCTGCTGGTCCACGCCATGGTGCGCGCTGGCGGAGAGGCCGGCACCCTGGCCGGTCTCGAAATACATCACGTTGTCGCCGAGCGTGCCGCGTTTGAGCGACAGCCCCGCTTCACGACCCTCCCGCAGCAAGGCCAGAGAGATGCCGAATGAGGTATTCAGCGCCTGCGAGCCACCGATCGACTGGAACACCAGGTCCACGGGCGCGCCGCGGGTGATCGCCTCGATCGAGGTGGTGACATGCGTCAGCACGCAGCTCTGCGTCGGGATGCCCAGACCGGAGATCATGCCATCCAGCATCTGCAGCATGCTGATGATGGCGGCAACATTGTCGGTGGCCGGGTTCACGCCGATGACGGCATCGCCGCAGCCGAACACCAGGCCATCGATCACCGAAGCGGCGATGCCGCGCGGGTCGTCGGTAGGGTGGTTGGGCTGGATGCGTACGGACATGCGTCCCGGCAGGCCGATCGTGTCGCGGAAGCGCGTGACCACCGACGCCTTGCGGCTGGCCATGATCAGGTCCTGGTTGCGCATCAGCTTGGATACGGCTGCGGCCATTTCCGGCGTAAGGCCTGGAGCGAGGCGGGTGAGGGCCTCGGTGGTGGCCTGTTCCGAGAGCAGCCAGTCGCGGAAATCCCCCACGGTGAGATGCGCCACCGGCGCGAATGCCAGCGCGTCGTGCCGGTCGATGATCAGCCGCGTTACCTCATCGGCCTCGTAGGGAATCAGCGCTTCATCCAGGAAGCGCCGCAGCGGCACATCGGCCAGCGCCATGCGGGCAGCAACCCCTTCTTCAGCGGTGGCCGCGGCGATGCCCGCCAGCATGTCACCGGAGCGCAGCGGCGCGGCCCGCGCCAGCAGGGTCTTCAGGTCAGGAAAGTGATACTGCGTCTGCTGCCAGGTTGAGCGGTACATGGGCCCTCTGCAGGCAAGTGTCGCCCCAACCGGCGAACAGCGGCAATACGCGCACCTGCAGTTGCGCCCACCAACCGGGCGTTATGCGGCCTTGCGCAGCAGCCGGCGTGCCTCGACGGCGCGCGCCAGGGTCTCCAGCACGCCGACCGAGGTATCCCAGTCGATGCAGCCATCGGTGACGCTCTGCCCGTAGGTCAGTGGCCGCCCCGCGACGATGTCCTGCCGGCCCGCGACCAGATGGCTCTCCACCATGACACCGGAGATGCGGGTACTGCCTGAGGCAATCTGCGCGGCAATGTCGGCCGACACCGCCGTCTGGTTCTCCGGCTTCTTGCTGCTGTTGCCATGGCTGGCATCCACCATCACGCGCGGCGCAAGGCCGGCCGCTTCCAGCTGCTGGCATACGGCGGCAACGCTGCCGGCGTCGTAATTGGGCGCCTTGCCGCCGCGCAGGATCACATGGCAGTCCGCGTTGCCGCTGGTGGCTGCAATGGCGCTGCGGCCTTCCTTGGTGACGGCCAGGAAATGGTGCGGATGCGCCGCAGCCTGCACGGCATCGATGGCGATTTTGGCATTGCCGTCCGTGCCGTTCTTGAACCCCACTGGACAGGAAAGGCCGGAGGTCATCTCGCGGTGCACCTGGCTCTCGGTGGTGCGCGCGCCGATCGCGCCCCATGCCACGAGGTCGGCGATGTACTGCGGAGTGATGATGTCCAGGTATTCACAGCCCGCGGGCAGCCCGAGACGATTCACGTCCAGCAGCAGCTGCCGCGCCAGCTTCAGGCCCTTGTTGATGTTGAAGCTGCCATCAAGGTCCGGGTCATTGATCAAGCCCTTCCAGCCCACCGTGGTCCGCGGTTTCTCGAAATAGACGCGCATGACGATCTCGAGCTGGTCGGCGTGCCGCACGCGCTCGGCGGCGAGCCGGTGCGCGTAGTCCATCGCGGCCACGGGATCGTGGATCGAGCATGGGCCGATCACCACCACCAGCCGGTCGTCGCTGCCTCGCAGGATGTCGGCGATGCGTGCCCGCGCCGTGGTCACGGTGGCCGTGGCCGCATCGTCACGCGGGCATTGCGTCAGCAGGCTGGCCGGAGTGTTCAGCTCCTGCATCCCGCGGATGCGCAGGTCGTCGGTATTCACGGTCACGGTCGTCGGCTCCTCATGCAAAAAAAAACCGCCAGGTCAGCTGGCGGTTTTCGTGGGTTCGTTTGAAGTCGCTTCAGCGCGCGCCCAGTCCTTCCGCCGTGATGGCTGGAAACCAGTAGTACCCAAAGAAATAGCGGGCGCGATGCATGGCCACAGGTTTACCAGAGCCGCGGCGGCCAGGGCAAGCCCATCCTGCGGTGAGGGCGCCTGGAAGGCCGCCCGGGGGGTTCAGTGGCGGTTCACGCCGTTGGGCTAGACTGCCCCGGATAGCGACAACGCACTGGAGGGGAGACATGAAGATTCGTCACTATGTCCTGGGGCTGGCCGCCGCGCTGGCGCTGGGACCGGCCATGGCCGCGGAGATCGACGGCAAGTGGAACGCCACCGTCGACGGTCCGCAGGGCCCGCTGGAACTCGTTTTCGACCTGAAGGCCGAGGGTGAAAAGCTGACTGGAACGCTGGGCGCCGGGGAGATGCTGCCGGCGGCGCCGATCTCCGAGGGATTGGTCAAAGGCGAAGATGTGAGTTTCAAGTTCTCGCTGGCGCTGATGCCCGACGCACCGCCACTGGTCATCCAGTACAAGGGCAAGGTGAAGGGTGATGCGCTCGATCTGGTGAGTACGCTCGACTTCGGTCAGGGGCCCACCGAGACACAGGTCGCCGCCAAGCGCGTCAAGTAAGCCCTCGGCGCTCGGCTGGACAACGCCTCCGGCAGGTCGCTGCCGGGGGCGTTTTGCTGTGTGACGGCGGATCGCTGTCATGCCTTTGTCATCACGATGCAAGCATGTCGTCACATGCCGCCGCCACATTGCCGGCCCTTAAGAGTTCTTAATGGGGATCCGGCATGTCGAAGACTCTCACCCGTCGCGCCCGTTGGCTGATCGCTGCGGCCGTGGCGGCGGCCCTGCCACAGGTGGCTGCAGCTCAGGAAGTCGGGGCAGACCAGGACAGGCTGGAGGAAGTGGATGAGGTTGTGGTCTACGCGACCCGCTACCGCGATCGCACCGCGGACATCGCCCCGGTGCTGAGTTACGACCTGGAGTATTTCCAGAAATTCGAACCAAATACCGTCGGCGACATGCTCAAGCGTGTGCCAGGCATCGGGTTCGTCGGTTCGGACGTCATGGAATACGACGGCGCGCAGATGCGCGGCCTGGGCGGTGGCTATACCCAGGTGCTCATCAACGGCAAGAAAGTGCCTGGCGCCGGTGACGACCGTTCGTTCTGGGTGGATCGCATCCCCGCCGAGATGGTCGAGCGCGTCGAGATCCTGCGCAGCAATAGCGCCAATCGCAGTGGCGACGCGGTTGCCGGTGCCATCAACATCATCCTGCGCGATTCCTATTCCTTTGACGGCAGCTACGTCCGCGCCGGCGTGAACCGCTGGTATGACGGTGAGGTGAATCCCACCTTCGGCGCCGTGACCAGCGGCGATTTCGCCGGTGGCCGCATCCTGGCCGGCGTCAACGTGCAGGACCGCTATCGTGCCAAGGTGAAGCGTTCCGACCGCTTCACCGATCCCTCGATGGACGAACTGGTCAGCTTCGAGGACCAGACCGAGGTCAAGGACGGGCGCGATTATTCCGCCAACCTGTCCTATGTAGCGGGCCTGGGCGACACCGGTCGCCTGAGTCTCGACGGCTTCTTCGTGAAGACCGATCGCAAAGTCACCGAGGTGTCGTTCGAGGAAGAACTCGACGATGACGAGACCATCGACTCGCGGGTGCCGGGCCTGAACCCCATCGACCAGAAGAACTGGGGCCTCGGCGGCGAATACAGATTCGACATGGCCGGTGGCACCACCGAATTCAGTGTCGATCATGCGCGCTTCCAGGACAACAGTGCCTCGACCGAGGAGGTCTATTCCTATGTGGGCGGCGCGGACAGTTTCGATGGTGTGTGGAGCACCGATGGGGCCGAATGGGATGGCGCCGAGGCCGAGGCCGAGGCGGTGGATGCAAAGGACGCGGAGACTGGATTCAAACTGGCGCACAAGCGCCAGCTGGGTGACGGCATACAGCTGGAAGCAGGCGTCGACTACCGCCACAAGAAGCGCGACATCACCTATACGACTCTGGAATGGGAGGCAGAGGAGGAAGGTGACCCGGTGGCCTATGAACCGGACAGCATCATCAGCAGCGTTATCAAGGAGCAGCGCCTGGATCCTTACCTGCAGTTCTCCGGGCGGACGGGCAAACTCAGTTGGGAGGCAGGCCTGCGCTACGAGACCACCGATTCGGATATCCGCTACGTCGAGGACGGCGCGGTGGAGGGCGCAGCCAGCAGGGACTACAACAAGCTGCTGCCGTCAGTGCATTTCAAGTGGGACCTCACCGAGGTGGACCGGATCAGCCTGTCGCTGGCCGCCAGCGTGAAGCGACCGAACTTCAATGAGCTGATCCCGGCGCTGCTCGACGCTGAATACGGCGACAACGACTATATCGGCAATCCGCAGCTGAAGCCGGAGACGGCCAATGGTGTCGATCTGGGCTACGAGCGCCGGCTCGGCAAGCAGGGTGTGGTCGGCATCAACCTGTTCTACCGCAAGATCAAGAACCTGATCGAGCTGAGCAACACCGGTGTGGCGGCCCAGGATGCGCTCGCGGGCATTGGCGAGGATGAACTCGACAACGAGGATTTCGCCGCGGACTTCATGGATGACTACCTGGATGACAATCCGGGCGCGTCCAGGCAACAGGCGCAGGCCGCCGCCGACACCGCGTTGCGCAGCGCCGTAGCGGCCGCCGGCGGTGACTTCGAGCCGGACAGCTACCTGTTCACTTCGGAGAATGTCGGTGACGGCGAGGTGTATGGCGTCGAACTGGATCTGTCGACGCCATTGACGGCGGTCGGCCTGCCCAACACTGGCGTGTTCCTGAACTATTCCTGGGTTGATTCCAAGGTCACGGATTTCCTCGGTGAGCGCCGCTTCAACGAACAGGCGAAGAGCGTCTACAACCTGGGCTTCATCCAGGACCTGCCGCGCTGGGGTGCCGCATTCGGCGCCACCTACCGCAAGCAGGGCAATGCGTTCAGCCGCGTCCTGGCGGAAGAAGTGACCGTGAAATATGGCGATGAGCTCGACCTGTTCGTGGAGAAGCGCCTGGGCAAGAATTTGTCGGTACGCCTCTCCGCCAGCAACCTGCTCGATGCCTCGAAGGACGAGTTCTTCCACAAGTTCGACAATCAGGCCGACCAGGAAGAGCGCGACTACGACGAATACGAACTGGAAACCGAGCAGGCTGGTCCCTCGTACCAGCTGGTGGTGCGCTGGGCGTTCTAATCATAATGGCATGATGAAAGCGAACCTTGGTGGCCTGGCCGCCGCGTTGGCGGTGCTGCTGGCGGGTTGTGGCGCGGCGGGACCGCATGCCGCGCAGTCCGCGGTGAGCGTCGATCAGGAATTTCCGGTGAGCCAGGGCACACCATCCGGTGCCGTGCTGTGGCTGCACCCGGCCGATCCGGCGCGTAGCCTCATGGTGGCCGCGGCGGGCAATGCGGGACTTACACTGCAGGGCCTGGATGGCCAGGCCCGCGGCGGATTCTCCGGGTTCGTGGCCGATGCCATAGCGCTGTCATTCGGCTTCGATGCGGGTGCGGGAGAAGCCCCGCTGCTGATCGTGCACGACCGCGGCGCGGCTGCGCTGCGCGGCTTTTCCATCGATCCGCGGCAGCTGGCATTACACGAGCTAACCCCTGCGCCCCTGCCACTGCGCGCGGAATTGACCGGCCTGTGTCTGTACCGCAGCACCATCACCGGCAAGACCTACGCCTTTGCCGCCACTGATCCAGGCCAGCTGCAGCAGTGGGAACTATCCTGGCACGACAACGCATTGCAGGGACGCCTGGTGCGCGACATCGCGGTCGGAGCGGGCGCCAGCTACTGCGTCGCGGACGAGAACGGTCACGTGGTGTATGTGGCCGATGAGGCCACGGGCATCTGGCGTATCGCCGCGGAACCTGAGGCGGACCTCGCCGCGCGTTCACTGCTCGACCTCACAGCCCCGCGTGGCCGTCTCGGCCCGGAGGTGAAGGGTCTGGCGCTGCGGCATTCCGCGGGCGCCACCTACCTGCTGGCCGTGGATGAGGATGCGGCAGCCGTGCATGTGTATACGCTGCCCGATGGCCGCCATGCGGGGCAGTTCGGCATGGCGGGCGTGGACGGTTCGAAGTTCGAATCATTGTGGACGGGCTTTGCGCCCGCGCCACGTGAGGCCGGCCTGGTGCTGGTTGCGGACGAAGGGGGCGCCGCACCGGCCGTGCGCGCGCTGCGCTGGGACAGCATCGCAGCCGCGCTGAAGCTGCCGGCTGACGCGGCTGCCGACCCGCGGTCGGTGGTGCCGGTGTCGGTGCACCGGGCGGAGCCAGCCATCGAGACCGAACCGGTCGAGGACTACGGCGACGCCGCCGATGATCCGGCCATCTGGGTGCATCCCGCCGATCCGGCGCGCAGCCTCATCATCGGCGCGCAGAAGAAGCGCGGCATCGAGGTCTACGATCTGGAGGGCAGGCGCCTGCAGACGCTGGCGGTCGGCCGCACCAACAACGTCGACCTGCGGCAGGGCGTGCTGATCGCTGGCCGGCGGCGTGACATCGTTGCCGGGTCGAACCGCGATGACCGCACGCTCACCCTCTACGAGGTGGATGCGGCCACCCGGCGACTGTCCGATGCCGCTGCGGCGCCCATACCCACCGGGCTGCGTGATCCGTACGGCCTGTGCATGTATCACAGCGCGAAGAGCGGCAAGCTGTACGTATTCATCAACAACCCCGACGCAGGCGAGTTCCGGCAATGGGAGATCGTGGCCAGCGGCGCGAAGCTCAGCGGCCAACTGGTGCGTGAATTCACCGTGGGCACGCAGGCCGAAGGCTGCACGGCCGATGACGAAACCGGCGCGCTGTACATCGCCGAGGAAGATGTCGGCCTGTGGCGCTACGCGGCGGAGCCGGATGGCGGCACGCAGCGGCGCGCGATCGACACCGTGGCCAGTGGCCGCCTCGAGGCCGATGTGGAGGGGGTGGCGGTGTTCAAGGGCCGGCAGGGCGCCGGCTATGTGGTCCTCTCCAACCAGGGCCACGACAACTATGCGGTCTACCGGCGGGAAGGTGACAATGCCTTCATCGGGTACTTCACGATCGTCGCGAATGACCAGCTGGGCATCGACGGCGCTTCGGAAACCGACGGGCTGGAGGTGACCAGTGCGCCACTGGGCGCGGCTTTTCCGCATGGGCTGCTGGTAGTGCAGGACGGCCGCAACATCACCCCGGTGGAGCGTCAGAACTTCAAGCTGGTGCCCTGGGAGCGGGTAGCGGCTGCGCTGGAGCTGCCGCCTCCCTGAGCACCCCATAAATGCGGCGGCGATGACTTGACCCATCGCCCTGCCTTCAGGTCCCATCGGTGTTCACCGCCCCCCGCTGGAGCCGCCCATGATGAGACCTGCCCTTCGCCACCTGCTGAGCGGGTTGCTGCTGATGCTTGCCGGCGCCACCACGGCGGCGCTGGCGGCGGCCCCGCCCAAGGTCACCGAGGTGGAGGGCATCTCCGAATACCGGCTGCCAAACGGCCTGAAAGTGCTGCTGTTTCCGGACCAGTCCAAGCCCACGATCACCGTCAACATGACCTATCTCGTCGGATCGCGCCACGAGAACTACGGCGAAACCGGCATGGCGCACCTGCTGGAACACATGCTGTTCAAGGGGACCACGAAGATCCCGGACATCGCCAAGGAATTCAATGCGCGTGGCATGCGCTTCAATGGCAGCACCTGGCTCGACCGCACCAACTACTACGAGCTGTTCGACGCCAGCGACGCGAACCTCGACTGGGCGCTGGCGATGGAGGCCGAGCGCATGGTCAATTCCAGAATTGCCAAGGAAGCGCTCGACACCGAAATGACGGTGGTGCGCAACGAGTATGAGCGTGGCGAGAATTCACCCACCAATGTATTGATCAAGCGCTTGCAGAGCATCGCTTTCGACTGGCACAACTACGGCAATTCGACCATCGGCAACCGCTCCGACATCGAGAATGTCGAGATCGACAACCTGCGGCGCTTCTACCGCCAGTATTACCAGCCGGACAATGCCGTGCTGCTGGTGGCGGGCAAGTTCGATGCGGCCAAGACGCTGGACCTGGTCGCGAGGCATTTCGGCGCCATCCCCAGGCCCACCCGGCAACTGCCGAAGCTATGGACGGTCGAGCCCACGCAGGATGGCGAGCGCAGCTTCGTGGTGCGGCGCGTCGGCGACATGGAAGTGGTGATGGTGGGCTACAAGCTGCCATCGGCACTGCACCCGGATACCGATGCGCTGGGTTATGCAGCCTTTGCGCTGACCGACACGCCTTCCGGGCGCCTGCACAAGTCGCTGGTTGAAACCGGCAAGGCTGCCCAGGTGGGCGCCGTGTTCCTGCCGGGTGTGGATGGCACGCTGGGCATCGTGGCCGCCATCCTGAAGAAGGGTGATCCGGTGGAGCCCGTGCGGGACGAACTCATCCGCCAGACTGAAGGCCTGCGAGACAACCCGCCCACCGCGGAGGAGATCGCCCGCGCACGCGTCAGCTTCGCCAATGCAGCGGAGCGCACGCTGAACGACCACGAGAGCATCGGTGTCGAGCTTTCCGAATACATCGCGCTGGGCGACTGGCGCAGCTTCTTCCTGTCGCGCGACCGCACTGCCGAGATCACCGCGGATCAGGTGAAGGATGCGGCAGGCAAATACCTGCGGCGCGACAACCGCACCGTGGGGCTGTTCCTGCACGATGACCAGCCCCAGCGGGCCGAGATTCCCAAGGTGGCCAACGCCGCAGAGCTGCTGAAGGACTACAAGCCCAAGACCATCACCTCGGTGGCCGAGGCTTTTGATCCCAGCCCCGACAACCTGGAGCGGCGTACCAAGCGCCTCACCGTGGACGGCATCCGCGTATCGCTGCTGCAGAAGCAGACCCGCGGCGAGCAGGTGTATTTCTCGATGTCGATGCCCTCCGGCGATGAGAAGAGCCTGTTTGGACTGAGCGCCACGCGCACGCTCACCGCGCAGATGCTCACCCGCGGCACCAGCCGCTTTACGCGCGAGCAGCTGGCCGACGAATTCGAACGGCTGAAAATCGATGGCAGCGTGGCGGGGCTGGGGGCGAATTTCCAGACCACAAAAACCAACCTGCCGGATGCGATACGGCTTGCCGCGCATGTGCTGCGTGAACCCTCGTTCCCGGCGGGCGAATTCCAGCAGCTGAAGAACCAGATTGCGCAGTCCATCGAGGCCCAGCGCAGCGAGCCTCAGGCGCTGGCCGCGCAGGCGCTGTCGAAGCAGTTCAACATCTATCCCAAGGGCGACCCACGTTACACCCCCACCTTGCAGGAGCAGCTGGAGGGCTTCCAGGCGGTCACGCTTGAAGATGTGAAGCGCTATCACAAGGGTTTCTATGGCGCCGAGCGCGCCCAGGTGGCGATCGTCGGCGACTTCGACGAGGCCGCAGTGGTAGCCGCATTGCGCGAGGCTCTGGGGGGCTGGAAGAGCGGGGCGCAGTGGACGCGCATCACCAGCGAGTATCGGGACATTGCGCCGGCGAACCTTTCCGTGGAGACACCGGACAAGGAGAATGCCGTGTTCGTCGCGCGCCTCAATGTGGACCTGAACGATGAGGACGCGGACTACCCGGCGCTGTACGTGGCGAATTACATTCTCGGCGGCGGTGCGGGCTTTGATTCGCGTCTGGTGGCGCGCATCCGTGTGAAGGATGGCATGAGCTATGGCGCCAGCTCGGGCATTTCCGCCGGCCGCTTCGACCGGGCCGGTGGCTGGACGGCGCAGGCCATCGCGGCGCCGCAGAACATCGCCAAGGTGGAGGCGGCGTTCCGGGAGGAGGTGGCGCGCTTCCTCGCTGAAGGCGTGACGGCGGAGGAACTGGCCAAGGCGAAGTCGGGCATCACGCAGCGACTGCAGCAGGGCCGGGCGCAGGACCAGCAGGTGGTCTCTGACCTGCTGGCGGACATCGACAGCGGCCGCAGTTATGCCTGGGACAAGGCCTTCGAGGCGAAGATCCAGGCGCTCACGCCGGCAGCCGTGCAAAGCGCGGCGCGCCAGCACATCGACCCGGCGAAGATCACCATCGTCAAGGCCGGTGACTTTGCGAAAGTCGCAAAGGCGCAGCCCTGAGCAGGCTGGCGCCGGCCTGAGGCCGGCGCCTTTTCAGCGGATGTCCTGGATTTCTTCCGACAGGCCCTGTTCGTAGGTGCTCCAGCCGGAATTGATGCCGTACGGGGCGCGCAGGAACACGGCCTCGATACGGCGGATCATGCCGTTCTCGATCTTGAACAGCTCGCCCAGCTGCCAGGTCCAGTTGATGCGGTCGTGATCGAAGAAGCCGAAGGCGAACACGATGCCGCGCTCGCGATCCACGGCGACGAAGCGGCGGTCGCGGATGCGCGAGACGATGCCCTTCACCGATTCCTCGAATTGCTTCCTGCACTGCGTGGTCGTGGTGATGCCGTTCTCGAAACGCACGCAGTCGTCGGTGAAAGGGTAGTACCCCTTGCCGTCGTTGCGCTGCAGGCCCGTGAAGTAGTAGTTCGCGGTCTTAATCAGCTCTTCGCGCGTCGCGCGCTGGCCGGGCGGGATGTTTTCCAGGAACACCGCATGCGGCCTGCCGATCCGGTCCACTGCCTCACCGGTGGGCGGAAAGCGTGGCGGCGTGGCGGGCGCGGCCCCGCCGCTGACCTGCTGGGTGTTGTCCGGCCGGGTTGCGAGCTGCTCCACTTCGGTGATGCGGTTGTTCACGATCTTCAGCCGCAGTGCGATGGCGGCGAGGGTGCCATCGGCGGCACTCTGGCCTCCGAAGCGCACCGTGCCCAGGAAGGCCACCTGCTGGGTCTCGACGTCGGGAATATAGAACCGGTACTGCCCCTTGCCGGACATGTTGAACCACAGGCCCTCGTTGCCCAGCGGCAGGCGGATGCCATTCTCGGTGAACTTCACATCCCGGCCGAACAGCTCGTCGCTGACCTTGTGGGCCAGCATGGCATCGAGGTACCGGTCGACAAAACCCTCGAGGCAGGCGCGGTTGCAGGGGCCGGGCATGGCCGGTGGATTCGCCGCAGACGCCAGCGTCGGCAACAGCGCGGCAATCGCGCCCAGCATCATCTTCTTCATGCAGTGATCCCCGATTTGTTCGCGCGCGCCGGCGGCGCATTGTTGTGTGCCGCGATATTGAAACGCCGCGCGGGCGGGGAAGGCAACCGCGCCGGGCGGGCGGCCGGCAATCTGGTGCCGAGGCTATCACTTGCCTTGAGTACATCGGCTGACCTGACCAGCGCAACAACAAGGGGAAGGGCATGGCTGACATGCAGCCCAGGCACTGCCGGCCATGCTGCCGGGGCTCAGCCTGGCTCCCGTCGTGGCATGGTGGTGGCCGCTGCCGCTGCCTGCACTGTTTCCCGCCGCGCGCGGGCCGCGTCTTGAGTATCATGCGCGCCGCAGCAAGACGAGAGGGTCCGCCATGGGTTTCATCGCCAACCTCGTGCCCCGCGAGGGCAAGTTCTTTGATTTTTTCAACCAGCACGCGGCGCGCGCCGCCGAGGCCAGCAACGAGCTGACCCTGCTGCTGTCTGAATATGCGGATGTGCCGGGACGTGCCATCCGCGCCGAGCGCATCAACACGCTCGAGCACGAAGCCGACCGCATCACCCATGAGACAGCAACGCTGCTGCACACCATTTTCGTCACGCCGCTCGACCGCGACGACATCCACCGGCTGATCTCGCGCATGGACGATGTCATCGACCTGATGCAGGACACCGCCGAATCCCTGCACCTGTATGACGTGCAGACCGTGACCAGCCATGCGGTGGAACTGGCGCAGCTGCTGCGCGAGGGGTGCGAGAACCTGCAGGCCGCCGTGGCGCTGCTGTCCAACATGAAGAACGCGCCGGAGATCCTCAAGCTGTGCCGCGAGGTGGATCGGATGGAGTCGCGCGCCGACCGCGTGATGCGCAATGCCATCTCGCTGCTGTTCCGCGAGGAGGCCGACATCCGCCAGGTCATCAAGCTGAAGGCGGTGTACGAGCTGCTCGAGACGGCGACCGACCGCTGCCAGGACGTGGCCGACATCCTCGAAAGCGTGATCCTGCAGAACGCCTGACATGCACGTTGACGCGGCACTGCTGACACTGGCGCTGCTGGTTGCGCTGGCGCTGGCATTCGACTTCATGAACGGGTTCCACGACGCGGCGAATTCCATCGCCACGGTGGTGTCCACGCGCGTATTGAAGCCTTACCAGGCCGTGCTGTTCGCGGCCTGCTTCAACTTCGTGGCCATCTGGCTGTTCGAGACCAAGGTGGCGGCCACCATCGGCAAGGGCATCATCGAGCCCGGGGTGGTCGACAATGCGGTGATCTTCGGGGCGCTGGTCGGCGCCATCGCGTGGAATGTGATCACCTGGTACTGGGGCATACCGAGCAGCAGCTCGCATGCGCTGATCGGCGGCATGATGGGTGCGGCGATGGCCAAGGCCGGCATCGATCCGCTGCTGGCGCCGGGCATCATCCGCGTCACCGTGTTCATCTTCGTGGCGCCGCTGCTGGGGCTGCTGATCGGTGGCGCACTGATGCTGGCGATCAACTGGATCTTCTTCCGTTTCGCGCCCGCGAGGCTCGACCGCTGGTTCCGCTTCTCGCAGCTGGTCAGCAGCGCGCTCTACAGCATCGGTCACGGCAGCAACGATGCGCAGAAGACCATGGGCATCATCTGGCTGCTGCTGATGTCGCGCGGGCTGGCGACACCTGCGCATCTGCCGGCATGGGTGATTGTCAGCTGCTATGTGGCGATCTCGTTCGGCACGCTGTTCGGCGGCTGGCGGATCATCAAGACCATGGGGCAGAAGCTCACCAAGCTGACGCCGGCCAGCGGTTCCGCCGCCTCACTGGGTGGCGCCGTGACGCTGTTCGTTGCTTCGAACTTCGGCATTCCCGTGTCGACCACCCACACCATCACCGGCGCCATCCTGGGTACGGGAGCGGTGCAGAACCCGGCGCGCGTGCGCTGGGACATCGCGGCCAGCCTGGTCTACGCCTGGCTGCTGACCATCCCCTGCGCTGCGCTGGTGGCGGCGGTGGCGTACTGGGTCGGGCGGATCTGGCTGCACTAGTCGGTGGCGGCGCCTGCGATGCGCAGCATCGCCGCGAGGCTGCGGGTGACGTCCTCATCGGTGGTGGCCCATGAACTCACGCTGATGCGCATGGCCGTGCGTGCCTGCCACACCGTGACGCCGCACCAGCAGGTGCCATCCTGCTGCAGCCGCTCGATTACCTGGCGGGTGCGCGCGTCGCTGCCGAAGGACACCAGCACCTGGTTCAGCACCACCTCGTTGAGCACCTCGTAGCCTGCGGCGGCAAGCCCGGCAGCGAAGCGGGCAGCATGCCGGCAGCAGCGCTCCACCAGTTCTGCCACACCGCTGCGGCCCAGGCTGGCCAGTGCCGCCCACACGTCCACGCCGCGCGCCCGTCGCGACAGTTCAGGCGTGTAGTCCGATGGATTGCGCTGCGTGCCGCTGGGCAGGTAATCCGCGGTGACCGCCATGGCGGAGCGCAGTGCCTCGGCGTCGCGCACGAAGGCGATGCCGCTGTCATAGGGTACGTTCAGCCACTTGTGTCCATCGGTGGCCCAGGAGTCGGCCAGCTCCACTCCGGCCGCCAGTCCGGCGCGGGCGGGTGCGGCCCGCGCCCACAGCCCGAATGCGCCATCCACATGCAGCCATGCGCCCGCCTCCCGGGCGCGCCCGGCAATCGCAGCAATGGGATCGAAGGCGCCAGTATTCACGTTGCCCGCCTGCACGCAGATGATGGTTGGCCCGGCGAGCTCGGGCAGCTTGTCGGCGCGGATGCGCCCCTGGCTGTCCACCGCCAGGCGCTGCACGCGCGCGCGCCCGAGGCCCAGCACGCCCAGGGCCTTGGCGACCGTGGGATGTACCTCACCACCGACCAGCACGTTGATCGGCGGCGCGCCGAACAGGCCATCCGCCTCCACTGACCAGCCAGCCCTGGCCAGCACGCGGTGCCGCGCCGCGGCCAGGGCAGTGAGGTTGGCCACCGTGGCGCCGGTGACGAAGGCCCCGGCGGCATCGCGCGGCAGGTCCAGCACTTCCAGCAGCCAGCGCAGCGCCACTTGTTCCAGATGCGCGACGCCGGTGATAGCCGCCGGCAGGCCGGCGTTCTGGTCCCAGGCAGTGGTGAGCCAGGACGAGGCTACCGTGACTGGCAGCGCACCGCCGATCACGAATCCGAAAAAGCGCGGGCCCGCCATCGCCATCGTCGCTGGCGAGACGATCTCATCCAGGCGCTGCAGGACATGAGCCGCGTCGCAGGGCATCTCCGGCAGCGGCTCATCCAGTTGCGACAACGCAGCCAGGGCAGAAGCAGTTGGCGCCACGCTGCGCTCCTGCACCAGCGCCAGGTAGCGTTGTGCGCGCTCGGCCGCGTCGGTGAGCAGATCCTTCATGGCGTCTCGTCCATTTGCGGCAGCACGGGGGGCAGCGGACACTCGAGCACGGCGCAGATGGCACGCAGCAGCTCGGACTCGGACGGTGCCAGCACACCGTCGTGGGATATTGTGCGCACCAGCGCCTCGATCAGCAATTGCTTGGCGGCGATGCGCAGGTGTCCGAGTTCATCCAATGCGCGATCGAACAGGGGCACCCAGTCGTCGATGACGCTGTAAGCCGGGCGCAGCCGCGGCAACAGCGGCGCGATCCCTGCCTCGTAAGCATGCCGCGCCTGTTGCAGGTCGCGCGCACCCTGCCGGGCCAGCACGGCCAGCACCACGCCCAGCGATGCGGCGCAATCCGACAGCGACGCGCCGCCATGCAGTTCGCGCGCGGCGGCACGCGGCGACAGCGCGCGGATGACGATCTTCTCGAGGGCATATTCAAATACGCTGATACCCGCATCCAGGCGCATCAGTTCCTTGATGGTGCTCCCGTACAGCACGCGATCGGCCTCCGGCAGCGCGCGCAGGGCCGGGATCAGCTGCAGCACCGCCGGCAGCCGCAGCATGGCCGGCAGGTTCGCACTCACCGCGGCAGCCGCCTCGATGGCGGCGGCGATGCCACCGCCCAGCCGCTCCTGCACCAGTGCCAGTCGCCGCTCACGCGCGGCCGGCCGAGCGTAGATGAGCACGGCCAGCAACAGTGCCTGCGCCTGCTCGGCGCCGCCACCATTGGCCCGCAGCGCTGCCGGCAGCGCGCGGCGCACGGCGACGGCGTACTCCAGGTGGCGCGGTGCCGGCTCACCAGCAGTGGCTGCTATCAACGCGGCGGCTGCCGGTGACCCGGCACCGAGGGTGCCGCCGATGGTGGCAGTGGCGATGGCGGCGGCACCTGCGATGTCGCGGCCGCTCTCGGCCGCAGGCGATGGCGCAGGCGCCGCGGCACGTTCGGCCTGCATCTGGTCACGCGCCCGCCGCAGCATGGACTCCAGCTGTGCCTGGTTCACATGTGGATCCAGCGCCTGGATGCGTTCCAGCAGCGCCGGGTGCGTGGACAGCAGCCGCTGCCGCACCGGCACCAGCAGCATGTGGGCGACTTCATCGAACGCCGCCGCGGCGCGCCGCGTTGGCATGCCCAGCGCGGCGGCGCGCACCAGCGCATCCCGCAACCCGTCGGGCTGGCGCGTGAACTGCACGGCGGAGGAATCGGCGAGGCGCTCGCGGGTCCGCGAAATCCAGGCCTGCAGGATCCTGCCCGCCCAGAACCCCACCTGGCCAATCACCATCACCGCGAAACCGAGCAGCACCAGCGGCACCGACCCCCTGCGGTCGCTGGCGGATGCCCGCATCAGCATCCGCCCTGCCAGCGACACCGCCATCAGGCCGAACAGCAACCCGACCAGGCGCGTGGCGATGCGCATGTCGCCATTCAGGATGTGGCTGAATTCGTGTGCGATCACGCCCTGCAGCTGATCGCGTTTCAGATGCGTTAGCGCGCCGCGCGTCACCGCCACCGCGGCATTGGCCGGCGTGTTGCCGGCGGCAAAGGCGTTGATGCCGCCTTCACGCTCGAGCACATAGACCTCAGGCACGGGCACGCCGGAAGCCAGCGCCATTTCCTCCACCACGTTGTGGAGCAGGCGGCGGCGCGGATCCGGCGTGCCGCGTTCCACCCGCACGCCGCCCAGGCTGCGTGCCACATAGCCGCCGCCCTCGCGCATCTGCAGGATGCGCGTCAGGCTGGCGACGCCGATGAAGCCGCCGACCACGAGGCTGGTCGCCAGCACCGTGCCGGGATGCGCCAGTGCCCATTCCCACACCGAGGCGCCCATGGGCTCCGGATCATCACCCGCGGCTGCCGCGATGCGCAGTGCCGTGAGCACCAGCAGGTCGAGCACCAGCACCACGCCAGCGACGCAGCCCATGAAGGCCAGAGTCAGCAGGCGCGAGCGGGTTCGCGCCTCGGCCTGCGCGCGGAAGAAATCCACGGGGTGGGCCGCGCTGCTAGCCGAAGCTCACCTTCGGTGGTTCACGCTTTTCCGGTGACGGTGCTTCCAGGGCC
>JBEVNO010000099.1:0-40673 GCA_040508085.1 Steroidobacteraceae bacterium | reverse complement strand
CCCATGCCGATGCGGTTGCCGCGCGCATCGAAACCCACCAGCGGCAGGAACACGATATCCATTTCCCGGGCGCGGACCAGGCGTGCGCCGCGCGGCGCGAGGATGCCATAGGCGCCGCGTACCACCGCGCCTTCGCCGGCCTCGAAGAAGCGCATGCGGTCGTGGCGGACACTGGTGATGCGGGGCAGCGCAATGCGGCAACCGCGCTGGCGCGCAAGCCGCAGCAGCGGCGCGGTGTCGATCTCTTCGGGCATGGCCAGGTACAGGCCGATGCGGCGGCCAGGGCGCAGCCAGCGCGCCGCATCAATGCGGCGGGCGAGCTGCCGGCCGGCGCGGACGCGCGCCGCACCATGGATGGCACGGCGCCGGGCGCGCAGTTCGCGCCGGAGCAGACGCCGGTCGTCGGCAGGAGGTAGAGGCACGCTGCTCATGAAGAAAAAAGAAGAGGCGCCACCCGCCTGTGCCGGTGCGGACCGTTGCTCTCGAACCGGAGCAACAAAGTGGGGCTGGTAACCGGCAGGTAAGGCTTCCCGCACGGGGCGGACATGCACAATGCTGTCGGTAGGCCTGCCCCTGGGTGTTTCAATTAGGGTCCGAGGTAACCCGGTCCACGTGTCGAACACCGCAGGCGACGCAAGGCCACTCTACTACAGTTCGAGTTGTTGTCCCTGAACGAGCGCACGTTCCACGCGCTCGCGCATCTGCTTGACGCGCGAGCCGAATTCGGTTGTGGAGTGCTGCTCGCGGGCCTGCAGTTTGGCGAGGTCGTTGGCGATGTTCAGCGCGGCCATCATCATCAGCCGGTCCGAGGCCATCGTCCGGGCCCCGTCGCGGATTTCCTTCAGCCGGGCGTTGAGCAGGGTCGCGGCCTGCTGCAGGTCCTGCCGTTCTTCCGGCGGGCAGGCAATCAGGTATTCCTTTTCGAGGATGCGGATGCTGACCGGTTCGGCGGGGACGTCGCTCATGCAGCGCTCAGACGCCGTTTTCCAGCAGGCGCAGCCGGCCGATCATGGCCTCGACGCTGGCGCGCACCTGCTCATTCTTCTGCAGCAGCGTGGCGCGTTCGCCGGACAGGTTCTCCTGCCGGTGGCGCAGCGCGCGGTTTTCCTCGTTGAGCTGCTGCACCAGAGTCAGCAGTTCGCCTACACGCTGCTCGAGTTGATGCAGCTCGGATTCCATCGGGGTGTTGCGGCTGGGGTGGACCATCACGCGCAATACTGCCCCTGCCGGTGGCGGAGGGTCAATCGCCAGCGGGCGTTCAGGCATAATCGTCCTCGCGATGGCTGCCTCGATCCGGACATTTGACGAATTGCAGCGCGCGCTGGTCCAGTCCCGCGCCCTGAGTGACGCTGCCGAAGCGCATGGCACGCTGGTGGGTTCCCTGTGTGCGACCGCCTGCTCGCTGTCCGAGTGGCTGGCCGAAATCCTGCCCGACGGCCGCCCCGACGCGGCCGTGGCTGACAGCCTGCGGGAAATCTTCGAAGCCACCGCCGAGGCGCTGCTGGATGGCCAGCTGGCCTTCACCCCCATGCTGCCCAGCGACGACGCCTCCATCGATGCGCGTACGGTGGCGCTCGGCGAGTGGTGCCAGGGGTTCCTGTACGGCCTGGGTACCGGTGTCGCGGTGCCCGATGCTTCCGCGCTGCACGGCGAGGCGGCCGAAGTGCTGCGTGACATGACTGAAATCACGCATGTGGATGTGGATCCGAACGACGACGCCGAGACCAATGAGGCCGCCTATGCCGAGCTCGTGGAGTTCGTGCGCGTGGGCGTGCAGCTGCTGTACGACCACCTGCAGCCACTGCGCGAACCGCGTGTGGCCGCGAACCGGGAAACACTGCATTGAAGGACAATGTCCTCGCTCCGTCGGCCCGTATCGCCACGCGCGCCGCCTCACTGAAAGCCACCAGCAATGAGTTCGCGCGCCGCCGCAAGCAGCTGGCGCGGATCATGGGGCGCCACGCCATCGCCATCCTGCCCGCGGCGCCGGTGCACCACCGCAACAGCGATGTGGAGCATCCCTACCGGCAGGACAGCGACTTCTACTACCTGACCGGTTTCGTCGAGCCCGAGGCCGTGATGGTGCTGGTGCCCGGCCGCGCCAGCGCCGAATACATCCTGTTCGTGCGCGACCGCGACCCGCTGCGCGAGACCTGGGACGGCAGGCGGGCCGGGCCCGAGGGTGCCGTCGCACGTTTTGCGGCGGATGACGCGTTCCCGATTTCGGACCTGGACGAGATCCTGCCCGGCCTGATGGAGAATCGCGAACGCATCTACTACGCCATGGGCGCGCATCCGGAGTTCGACCAGAAGGTGGTGGGCTGGCTGCAGGGACTGAAGGCGCAGGCGCCCCGGCAGGGCAGGCAGCCGCCGCAGGAGATGGTCGCGCTCGACCATGTGCTGCATGACATGCGGCTCTACAAGAGCCGCGCCGAGACCGCGCTGATGCGTGAATCCGGCCGCATCGCCGCCGCGGCACAGGTGCGCGCCATGCGCCACACGCTGCCGGGCAGGTATGAATACGAGATCGCAGCCGAACTCATGCACGAGTACGGCCGCCACAATGCCACGGCCGCCTACCAGCCCATCGTCGGCGGCGGCGCCAATTCCTGCATCCTGCATTACCGCGAGAACGAATCGCGGCTCGAGGAGGGCGACCTGCTGCTGGTGGATGCGGGTGCGGAATACCAGAGTTACGCCTCGGACATCACGCGCACCTGGCCGGTGGGCGGGCGGTTCACGGCCGGCCAGCGTGAGGTGTACGAAGTGGTGCTCGAAGCGCAGCTTGCCGCCATCGCCGCCACGCGGCCGGGCAACCACTGGAACCAGGCGCATGAGGCGGCGGTCGAGGTGGTCACGCGCGGCCTGGTGTCGCTGGGGCTGCTGAAGGGGCGCGTGCCCACGCTCATCAAGGAAGGCGCCTACCGCAAGTTCTTCATGCACCGCACCGGCCACTGGCTGGGGCTGGATGTGCACGACGTGGGTGATTACAAGGTGGGCGAGGCCTGGCGGGTGCTGGAGCCCGGCATGGTGATGACGGTGGAGCCCGGCATCTACATCCCGGCCGGCATGCGCGGCGTGCCGAAGCGGTTCTGGAACTGCGGCATCCGCATCGAGGATGATGTTGTGGTCACCGCCAGCGGCTGCGAAGTGCTCACGGACGGCGTTCCCAAGGATCCGGACGCGATCGAGGCCCTGATGGCCAGCGCGCCCTGAGATGACCAGCACTGGCCAGTGCTTCGATGTGGCGATCGTGGGCGGGGGGCTCGCGGGCGCCAGCCTCGCTGCCGCGCTGCGCCCACTGCCGATCTCCATCGCGCTGATCGAGGCCCATGCGCCCGACAGTGCCGCACAACCCAGTTTTGATGAGCGCACCACGGCGCTGGGCAATGCCAGCCGCCGTGTGTTCGAGGCGCTGGGGCTGTGGCCGCAGCTGGCTGGCGAGGCTGCGGCCATCACTGCCATCCATGTGTCGGATGCCGGACGCTTCGGCTTCGCCCGGCTCGAGGCGCGCGAGTTCGACCTGGACGCGCTGGGCTATGTGGTGCCGAACCGCGTGCTGGGCCGCGAGCTGTGGCGGATGCTGGCGGCGGCGCCGCGGCTGTCGGCATTCATGCCCGCCCGGCTCGCCGGGCTGCAGGTGCAGGCTGATGGCGTGCTGCTGAACATCGAGCAGGGCGCAGCGGTGCAAACCATCCGCGCGCGTCTGGTAGTGGCGGCGGATGGCGCGCAGTCGCTGGTGCGCGCGGCAGCGGGCCTCTCGGCCAGCGTCGACGACTACGATCAGGTGGCGGTGGTGACAGCGCTGCGCACCGACCAGCGCAACGACGGCGTGGCCTACGAACGCTTCACGCCTGCCGGACCGATGGCGCTGCTGCCGCTGCGCACCGCGCAGGGGGCATGGCGCACGCTCGTGTGGGCAGCGCGGCCGGCGGATGCGGCGAGGTTGATGGCGCTGCCGCCGGAGCAATTCATGCGCGAGTGGCAGCAGGCCTTCGGCTGGCGCGCCGGGCGCGCGCTGCAGACCGGCGTGCGCGGCCGCTATCCGCTGGCACTCACGCGCAGCAGCGGCGCAGTGGCGCCGCGCATCGTGCTGATGGGCAATGCGGCGCAGTCGCTGCATCCGGTGGCGGGCCAGGGCTTCAACCTGGCACTGCGCGATGTGGCGGAACTGGCACAGATGCTGGCCGAGGCACCGGCGGCGGAGATCGGCACGCCGGCGTGGCTGGCCCGCTTCGCGCAGGCGCGCGCCGCCGACCGCGACGGCGTGATCGGCTTCACCGATACCCTCGTGCGCGTGTTCTCGAGCGAGCGGCCGCTGGCGGCGGCAGCGCGCGATGCCGGCCTGCTGCTGTTCGACCTGCTGCCGCCGGCGAAGCGCGCGCTGTCGCGCGTCAGCCTGGGCTTCGGTGCGCGCACGGCGCGCCTGTCGCGCGGCCTGCCGCTGGAGCGCGGGCCATGAGCCACTCCGCACAGGTCGCGATCATCGGCGGCGGCGTGGTCGGCGCCACACTCGCACTGCTGCTCGCCCGGGATGCACGCGTCGCCCCGGAGCACATCCTGCTGCTGGAGCCCCAGCCAGCCACGCCACCTGCGCCGCTCAGCCCCATCGGACTGCGCGTATCTGCGATCTCGCCCGCCAACCGCGCGCAGCTCACGCGGCTGGGCGTGTGGCAGCTGCTCGACGCCAACCGCATCGCAAGCTACGACCGGATGCTGGTATGGCACGAGGCCGTGCCGCCCGACAGTCCCGATGTGCTGCGTTTCGATGCCGCCGAAGGCGGTGACCCCGATCTCGGCTGCATCGTGGAGAACGCGGCGCTGCAGGCCGCGCTGCTGGCGCAGTGCGCGCAGCGCGGCATCCTGCTGCGGCAGCAGACCCTGCAATCACTGCGCGTCGATGCGCACGGCGCCTGGCTGGGCGTGGACGATGGCCTGCTGCAGGTGCAGCTGGCGGTGGGCGCCGACGGCGCGAATTCCGCGGCGCGGCGCATGCTGGAGATGCCGGCGACGCAGCAGGATTACCACCAGCGAGCCATCGTCGCGACGGTGCGCGGCGAGCGCCACCATGGCGGCGCCGCGCGGCAGCGCTTCCTCTCCACCGGTCCGCTGGCGCTGCTGCCCTTGCCCGATGGCAGCTGCTCCATCGTCTGGTCGGTTGCCGAGCCGCTGGCCGGGGAGCTGCTCGGCCTGTCTCCGGAAGTGTTTTCACAACGGTTGACTGCGGCCAGCGCCGGGGTGCTGGGCACGCTGCAGCTGCTGAGTGAACGGGCCGCCTTCCCGCTGCGCCGGCTGGCTGCGCAGCGCTATGTGCGTGAGCGCATCGCGCTGGTGGGCGATGCCGCGCATGTCATCCACCCGCTGGCCGGGCAGGGCGTGAACCAGGGTCTTGAAGATGCCCTGGCGCTCACCACGCAGCTGGCCGCGCGGCCGTCACGCGAGAGCGTCGGGGCGCTGGCGGCGCTGCGTCGCTATGAACGCGAGCGCCGCGCCGGCAATGCATTGGTGGCAGGCGTGGTGGACGGGCTGGACTGGATGTTCACGCGGCCGGCAGGGCTCACGGCGTGGGTGGCGCAATTCGGTCTGGCGCGGGTGGCACACTCCACGCTCGCGCGCCGCCTGCTGGTCAGGCAAGCGGCAGCTGGTCGATCTTCGCCGCGCAGATGAAATCGTTCTCCGACAGCCCGCGGATGGCGTGCGTGGTGAAGCGCACGCGGCAGTAGTTGTAGCCCAGCTCCAGGTCCGGATGGTGGTCCTCGATATTGGCCACATGCGCCAGCGCATTGACGAAGCTCATGGTGCGCAGGAAATCCTTGAAGCGGAATTCGCGCTGGATGGAGCTTGCGTCCACCGACAGCTGCCAGTTCTCGTCCAGGCGCTGCAGCACCTCCTCGGCGGCAGCGCGCGACAGTGCCGCCACGCCACCTTCACAAGGGATGCACCGGCGTGCGGCCAGCTCGGTCATGAAGCTTTCTCCTGGGCTACCCGCAGCGGGTAGGTGCGCTCGATATAGCGTTCCATCAGGTCCTGGAACTCCTCGGCGATGCGATCGCCCTTCAGGGTGACGGTTTTCTCGCCGTCCTCGTAGACAGGCGCGACCGGGCGCTCGCCGGTACCCGGCAGGCTGATCCCGATGTTGGCGTGGCGGCTCTCGCCCGGCCCGTTCACCACGCAGCCCATCACCGCGACCGTCATCTCCTCGACGCCATCGCGTTCCTGGCGCCACTGCGGCATGCGGTGCCGGATATGCGACTGGATGCGCTGTGCCAGCTCCTGGAAATAGGTGCTGGTGGTGCGGCCGCAGCCGGGGCAGGCCACCACCATCGGCAGGAAGGCTCGCAGGCCCATGGTCTGCAGGATCTCCTGCGCCACGATCACTTCGGTGGTGCGGTCGCCATTGGGCTCGGGCGTCAGCGACACGCGGATGGTGTCGCCGATGCCATCGGCCAGCAGCACGCCGATGCCGGCAGTGGAGGCGACGATGCCCTTGCTGCCCATCCCCGCCTCGGTGAGGCCCAGGTGCAGCGGGTAGTCGCAGCGCGCGGCGAGGTTGCGGTACACGGCCAGCAGATCCTGCACTCCGCTCACCTTGGCCGACAGGACAATGCGCTCGCGCGGCAGGCCGATGCCCACTGCCAGCGCCGCACTGTCCAGCGCCGAGCGCACGATGGCCTCGCGCATCACCGCCTGCGCCGTCAGCGGCGCAGGCAACGCATTGTTCTCGTCCATCAGCCGCGCCAGCAGCTCCTGGTCGAGGCTGCCCCAGTTCACGCCGATGCGCACCGGCTTCGCCTCGCGGCAGGCGATCTCGATCATCTCGGCGAACTGGGTATCGCGCTTGGCGCCGCGGCCGACATTGCCGGGGTTGATGCGGTATTTGTCCAGCGCCGTGGCGCAGGCCGGATGCTCGCGCAGCAGCTTGTGGCCGTTGAAATGGAAATCGCCGATCAGCGGTGCCATTACACCCTGGGCGCGCAGCCGGTCACGGATGTAGGGCACCGCTGCGGCGGCCTCGCTGCTGTTTACCGTAATGCGGACCAGTTCCGAACCGGCGCGCGCCAGGGCGCGCACCTGGGCCACCGTGCCTTCGATGTCGGCGGTGTCGGTGTTGGTCATGGATTGTACGGCGACGGGTGCGTCACCCCCGATGGCGACCTGGCTGACCCGGACCTTGAGGCTGCGGCGGCGTTCATGGAGCATGCCGCACATTGTATGTGGGTTAGACTGGCGGCCGCATGGAACGACGGAAATTCGCGGGCGGACACGGGATCTGGAAGGCCTTTGGCGCGAGCTACCGGGGGTTCCGCGGCGCTTTTGCCGGTGAGGCGGCCTTCCGCAAGGAGCTGGGCGTGGCCCTGGCTGTCGTTCCGCTGGCCCTGTACCTGGGTCGCAGCGGGGTGGAGCGGGCCCTGCTGATCGCGCCCATGCTGCTGGTGCTGATCGTGGAACTCATCAACAGCGCGATCGAGGCCACGGTGGACCGGGTCGGTTTCGAGCATCATGAGCTCTCCGGCCTCGCCAAGGATCTGGGCTCCGCCGCGGTGCTTTCGTCTTTCTGCCTGCTGGGTCTGACCTGGCTGCTGGTCCTTTTCTTCTAAAAAATGTAGCGACGGGTTTTCCTTGGGGGTCGGAATGAATTCTGGTTGGCGTCAATTGCTGACAGGGTCGCTGCTGGTCGCGGCTTCGTTCGCCGGCGCGCAGATGCCCGCCGCGCCCCCGGCTCCCGGCATTCCAGGCGCATTGCCTCCCACCCAGAGCGAGCCGGCAGAGGCCGCCGCGCCGCTGCGCCGCGAAGATGCGACCTGGGCCGCCACGCTCGAGCGCATCGCCCGCAGCGTGGTCGCCATCAAGATCGACGCCACCCGCGCATTCGACACCGAGTGGAACACCACGTCGCAGGCCACCGGCTTCGTCATCGATGCCGAGCGCGGGCTGATCCTCACCAACCGCCATGTGGTGACACCGGGCCCGGTAACCGCCGAAGCCACCTTCCTGAACCGCGAGGAGGTGCAGCTATATCCGGTGTACCGCGATCCAGTGCACGACTTCGGCCTGTACCGCTACGACCCGAGCAAGCTGCGGTTCATCAAGCCGCCCTCGCTGCCGCTGTATCCGGAAGGCGCGCAGGTGGGTCGCGAGATCCGCGTCATCGGCAACAATGCCGGCGAACAGCTCTCCATCCTGGCCGGTACCATCGCCCGGCTCGATCGCGAGGCGCCTTCCTACGGCACCGGGCGTTACAACGACTTCAACACCTTCTATCTGCAGGCAGCTTCAGGTACCTCGGGCGGCTCATCGGGCTCGCCCGTGGTGGACATCCAGGGTCGCGTGGTGGCGCTGAACGCCGGCGGCGCCACGGGTGCCGCCTCCAGTTTCTATCTGCCGCTGGGCCGCGTGAAGCGCGTCGTGGACCTGCTGCGTGCCGGCAAGCCGGTGTCGCGCGGCACGCTGCAGACCGTATTCGACTACGTGCCCTACGATGAGTTGCGCCGGCTCGGCCTCACCACGGAAACCGAATCGGCGATGCGCAAGGCCTTCCCCGCCAACACCGGCATGCTGGTGGTGGAGCAGGTGCAGCCGGGTTCGCAGGCCGCCGATGCGCTGCAGGCCGGCGATATCCTCGTTTCCATCGATGGCAAGCCGGTCACCACCTTCGAACCGCTCGAGGAGCTGCTCGACAGCGGCATCGGCGGGCGCATCACGCTGCAGGTGCAGCGCGGTGGCGCGGCGCGCACGGTGGCGCTGGAAGTCGGCAATCTCGAATCCATCACGCCGGCAAGCTTCGTCGAGTTCGGTGAGGCCGTACTGCATGATCTCTCCTACCAGCTGGCACGGCATTTCAACCTGCCGGTGAAGGGCGTGTATGTCGCCAACCCGGGTTACTCGCTGGCCGCTGCCGGCGTGCCACGCGGGGCATTGATCTCGGAGTTCAACAACCAGCCGGTGGCGAACCTTGCGGATTTCACTGCCCAGCTGGCCCAGCTCGGCGACGGGGACCGCGCAACGCTGCGTTATGTGACGCTGGATGAGCCCACCAATCCGGAGCTGAAGTCCGTGCGCATGGACCGCCGCTGGTTCGTGGCGCAGACCTGTCGCCGCGATGATGTCAGCGGCCTGTGGCCCTGCGAGCCGTTGCCCGCCGGGCCGGTGTCGAAGGCCAGCGAGGGCGGCAGCGTGCAGCTGCCCGTGGTGCGCGACAAGCTGCTGGCGGCGCTGGCGCCGTCACTGGTGCACCTGACCTTCGACATGCCGTTTCCCATCGAAGGCATCAGTGACCGCAACTATCACGGCACCGGCCTCATCGTGGATGCGGCGCGTGGCCTGGTGGTGACCGACCGCAACACCGTGCCGGTGGCGCTGGGCGATGTGCGGCTCACCTTCGGTGGCGCACTGGAAATCCCGGGCAAGGTCGAATACGTGCATCCGCTGCACAACCTCGCCGTGGTGTCGTATGACCCGAAGCTCATCGGCGCGACGCCGGTGAAGAGCGCGAAGCTGAACCAGGCCACGCTGGTCGAGGGCGCGGCTGTGACAGTGATCGGCATGAACGGCGACGGCGAACTGAAGTCACGCGCCACACAGGTGGTGTCGGTGGATCCACTGGACCTGCCGCTGTCGCGCAGCATGCAGTTCCGCGATGCCAACATCGAGGTGGCGCAGCTGCTGAACCCGCCGGACGATTTCGATGGCGTGCTGGTGGATCGCGACGGCGCCGTGCAGGCGATGTGGGCCAGTTTCCCGATGGAGTCGGCGCGCGGCACGGCGCAGACCAATCGCGGCGTATCGGTGCAGCTGGTGGCCGAGATGCTCGACCATGTGCGTACCGGCAAGCCGCTGTACACGCTTGATCTGGAGCTGCGCCCGCTGCCGCTGTCCGACGCGCGGCGGCTGGGACTCTCCGACGAATGGCTCGGCAAGCTCGAGGAGCACAATCCGGAAGGCCGGCAGGCGCTGGGCGTGGCCCGCATCACCGGCGGGGCGGCTTCTGCCGCCGTCATGCGGCAGGGCGATGTGCTGCTGGCGATCGACGGCGTGCCCGTGACCATGTTCCGCGACGTGGAGCGCGCCGTGGCCGACCACCCGGAAGTGGAGGTGACATTGTGGCGCGGCAAGGAACAGCGCGTGGTGCGGGTTCCCAGCAGCAGCCTCACCGGTCGCGACATCGACCGCGTGGTGCTGTGGGCGGGCGCCAGCCTGCATGAACCGCATCGCGCCATGAGCGCGCAGCGTGGCGTCGTGCCCCAGGGCGTTTACGTCGCCTTCTTCTCCTATGGTTCACCAGCGGCCCGCTACCGCCTTTATCCGGGGCGGCGGATCGTGGAGGTGGATGGACAGCCCACTCCCGACCTGGATGCCTTCCTCAAGGTGGTGGCCGGGCGGCCCGACCGTTCCTCGGTGCGGCTGCGCACGCTCGCCTGGAACAATGTGCCCGAGGTGATCACGCTGAAGCTGGATCGCCACTACTGGCCCACGGCCCAGATCGTCAGGACCGCGGATGGCTGGGACCGCCGCAGTCTCGACTGACCAGGGCAGCGTTCCGGTGGCAGGCTCGCTGAAGACGTGCCGATACTGCGATCTGCGACGGGTTTCACGACCTTTCGCGGGGCGCTTCGGCCGCACTGGTAGAATGCGCTGCTATGGTTAAAGTGGTTCGCGCATCCCAGGCCGATCTCGAGGCCGCCGTCGACGCGCTGCGTGATGGCGAGCTCGTGGCCTTCCCGACCGAGACGGTGTACGGGCTGGGCGCGAACGCCGCCAATCCGGCCGCCGTGCGCAAGGTCTTCGAACTGAAGGACCGCCCACCCTCGCATCCGGTCATCGTGCACATCGACCAGCAGAAGTATCTGAAGCGCTGGGCACGTGACCTGTCGCCGATGGCCGAGAAGCTGGCCGAAGCCTTCTGGCCTGGCCCGTTGACGCTGGTGCTGGCGCGCCACGAGTCGGTGCACGATGTGGTCACAGGTGGCCAGGACACTGTCGCCGTGCGCATTCCCTCGCACCCCATGGCCCGCCAGCTGCTGGATGCCTTCGGTGGCGGCATCGCCGCGCCATCGGCCAATCGCTACGGGCGCCTGTCGGCCACCCGCGCGGAGCATGTGCAGGACGAATTCGGCGACGCGGTGAAGGTCATCCTCGACGGCGGCGAGAGCCAGCTGGGCCTGGAATCGACCATCGTCAGCTGCCTCGAGGGCGAGGTGCGGCTGCTGCGGCCCGGTTCCATCACGCTGGGCCAGCTGCGCACCGTGGCCGGCGAAGTGCTGATCGGCACCAACCGGTCCATGCCGCGTGTGCCGGGCAGCACCGCCGCGCATTACGCGCCGAGCACGCCGCTGACCATCGTGCCCGGCGGCGAGATCGACGCGCTGGCCGACTCCCTCTCCGAGGGTGGCCAGCGCATTGCGGTGCTGGCGCAGCGCCTGCCGCTGAAGACCTACGAGTTCGTCACCTGGATCAACGCGGGCAAGCGCGCCGAAGCCTTCGGGCACGACCTCTATGCCAACCTGCGCGCGCTCGACAAGGCCGGCTGTGCGCGCATTCTCGTGCAGGAAGTCCCCGGGGACGAACGCTGGGACGCGGTGCGCGACCGCCTGGCGCGCGCCTCGGCCAGCACACCCACCGCCGACAGTGGTTCATACGGCGCGCTGGCCACCGGTGTGCTGCCTTGAAGAAGGGGTTCATCGATCCCTTCGAGCCTGCCGAGATCCGCCGCATGGTGGCCACCTGGGGCTCGCCGCTGCTGATCATCGACTGCGAACGCGTGCGCACGCAGTACCGCCGGCTCGCCAGGGCCCTGCCGGGCGTGGACCTGCACTACGCGCTGAAGCCTCTGCCGCATCCGGCCGTGGTGCGCACCATCGCGGCACTGGGTGGGTGGCTCGATCTTGCCACCACCGGCGAAGTGCAGCTCATCACCCGGCTGGGCCTCGATGCAGCCCGCTGCATCCATACGCATCCCATCAAGCGCGACAAGGACATCCGCAATGCACTGCACGGCGGCGTGCGTGTATTCGTGGCCGACAACCCGGACGAGGTGCGCAAGTTCAAGCCGTTCCGGGCCGAGGCTGAACTGCTGCTGCGCGTGTCCTTCCGCAGCCCCGGCGCAGTCAGCGACCTGTCGCGCAAGTTCGGCTGCGATCCGGAGCGCGCGCTGGATCTGGCGCGCCTGGCCGCCAAGCTCGGCATCACGGTACGTGGCTTCTCCTTCCATGTGGGCTCCCAGGCCCCGGATCCACTGAAGCATGTGGAGGCCATCGAGGCCTGCGTCAAGCTGATCCAGGCCGCCCGCAAGGCCAGGCTCGGGCGCTTCGACATGCTGGATATCGGCGGCGGCTTTCCGATCGACTACGCCAAGCGGGTGCCGGACATCGGGCGTTTCTGCGCGCCCATCCGCAAGGCACTGGCCGCGGTGCCGAAGAATGTGCGCGTCATTGCAGAGCCCGGCCGCTTCATTGCCGGGCCTGCGGCCATCGGCGTCGCCAGCGTCATGGGGCGCGCCGAGCGCGAGGGCAAGTGGTGGTATTACCTGGATGACGGCCTGTATGGTTCATTCAGTGGCCAACTGTTCGATCATGCCCACTATCCCATCGAGAGCCTGAAGCAGGGCACCGACCTCAAGCCCTCGGTGCTGGCCGGCCCCACCTGTGACAGCATCGACGTGATCGCGGAGAACATCCTGCTGCCGCGGCTGAAGGTGGGGGACCTGATCGTGGGCCGCGCCATGGGCGCCTACACCTGGGCTTCAGCCAGTGAGTTCAATTTCTTCCCGCGTGCCACCGTGATCTCGGTCAACGAGAATGCAGGCGACACCGGCAAGGTCGAAAGCTGATGGATACGAAGTACATCGTCGTCGGGTTGATCGCGGTGGGCGCCTTCTCGCTGCTGCGGGTGGTGTCGCAGTGGCGTGGCATGTCGCGCAAGCGCCGTCCCATCGACTGGGATGAACATTTCATCCAGACGCTGCGCAAGGCCGGCGTGAACACCTTCGAGGAACACATCGTCGATTTCTTCTTCACGCTGCCCACGCGCGCCGCGGCGGAAGAAATGGCGGCGGAACTGCGGCCCGAGGGTTACCAGATCGATATCCGCGTGGCCGAGGCGGGCGAGCTGAGCCTGCATGCGCAGCGCAGCGTGCGGCTGGTGGTGGCCGACATGCAGGTGCTGACGGCCCGTTTCAACGGGCTGGCATTGCGGCTGGGCGGCACCTACGACAACTGGGCGGTTGCCGCGCGCTGATCGGCCGCGTCCGGCCCGGCGTCAGCGTTTCTCGGTCTGGCGCTTTACCGCATCAGCGGCGGCGGCAATGGCTGCCGGGTCACCCAGATAGCGATGCCCGGTGGGCTTGAGCGAGGCATCCAGTTCATACAGCAGCGGCACCCCCGTCGGGATGTTGAGCTCCACGATCTCGCTCTCGGGCACGTTGTCGAGCATCTTCACCAAGGCGCGGATGCTGTTGCCATGGGCGGCGATCAGCACGTTCTTGCCGGCGCGCAGCTTGGGCGCGATCTCCTCGTTCCACAGTGGCAGCACGCGGGCGAGCGTGTCCTTCAGTGACTCAGTCGCCGGCAACAGGCGCGGGTCGAGATCGGCATAGCGGGCGTCGAACTTCGGATGGCGCTCATCGGTGGGCTCCAGCGCCGGCGGCGGGATGTCATAGCTGCGGCGCCAGATCTTCACCTGGTCGGCGCCATGCTTCTCGGTGGTCTGTGCCTTGTCCAGGCCCTGCAGGGCCCCGTAATGGCGCTCGTTGAGCCGCCAGCTCTTCTCCTCCGGCAGCCACATGCGGTCCATCTCGTCGAGCGCCAGCCACAGGGTGCGGATCGCGCGCTTCAGCGTGGAGGTGTAGGCGTAGTCGAAGCGGATGCCGGTGGCCTTCAGTTCGCGGCCGGCCTGGCGGGCCTCCTCGCGGCCCTGGTCGGACAGGTCGACGTCGTGCCAGCCGGTGAACAGGTTGGCGACGTTCCAGACGCTCTGGCCGTGGCGCAGCAATACGAGTTTGCCAGACATCAAACGATTCCTTGTCGCGGTGACGGTTTATCGAGATTAGCAAACCTGCGCAGATATCTGTGGGTGCTGGGATGTGCCGATTGGCCGCGAGGGCGCACGAAGCGCCTGCTACTCAGACAACTGCAGGTCAGCGATTACAGCGGCGAGGAATCGGACCGCTTCGCCCCCGGTGACGCACCGGTGATCGAAGGTGAGCGACAGCGGAATGCGCCGGTGCGCCTCGATGCGGTCCCCGACGGGTACGACATCGCGCGAGATGCGGCCGGAGCCGAGGATGGCGACGGCGGGCGGCACCACCACCGGCGTGGCGTAGCGCCCGGCCATCACGCCGAAGTTGGACAGCATGATGGTGAAATCCTTCAGATCCGCCGGCGGCAGCGAGCGCTCGCGTGCGCCCACCTTGAGGCGATTCACTTCGGCACGCAGCTGCGCGGCGCTGCGGTTGCCGGCATCGCGGATCACCGGCACCAGCAGGCCGTCCGGCGTATCCACCGCGATGCCCACGTGGATGGGCTGGAACAGGCGGCGCCCCTGGGCGCTGCCATCGAACCAGGCATTGAGGCCGGGCTCGGCGCGGCAACCGGCGGTAATGGCACGCAGCAGCCGCACGGTGTAGTCGCCGCCCGGTCGCCAGCCTTCGATGTCCGCGTCGTCGAACACCGTGCATTCCATCACGCTGTCCCGCGACAGCGACATGCTCTGCGCCATGGCGCGGCGCAGGCTGCGCAGCACTTCCAGCTCGCCGATGTCGGTCATGCCTGGAGCCGGCCGCAGGGCGCTGGTGGCGGGCCGCGCGGCATCGCGCGCCGGCTGTGCCGCCAGCACATCATCGAGGGTGATGAGGCCACCCGCGCCGCTGCCGCTCAGTGCATCGATGTCGAGCCCGAGGCGCTGCGCCAGCTGCCGTGCCGCCGGCATGGCGCGTACACGGCCCGCACCACTGCGGCCAGCGGACAGCACGGGCGTGGGGATCACCTCGTCACTCTCGGGCATGTGCCCCACCACACCGCCTTGTGCAATGGCCGCCACGGGCGGTGGTGCCGGTGACTGCGCCGGGGCATCGGATTCGAAATCCACCAGCGCCGCGCCGGTGGCCACTGTGTCGCCCGGCTTGCCATGCAGCATGGCGATGACGCCAGCTACGGGCGAGGGCACTTCGACCACTGCCTTGGCGGTTTCCATCGCCACCATGGGCTGGTCCACGGCCACCGTATCGCCGACCGCCACATGCCAGCGGACGATCTCCGCCTCCTGCAACCCTTCACCCAGATCCGGCAGATGGAATCGGCTCATGGCTCAACCTTTCATCGTGGTGCGCACCGCATCGACAATGCGCGCGACCGAGGGAATATAGGCCCGCTCCATCGCGAAGTAGGGCATGACGGTGTCGTAACCGGCCACGCGCTGGATGGGCGCCTGCAGGTCATACAGCGCCCGCTCGGCCACGGTGGCGGCAATCTCGGCACCGAGGCCGGCATTGCGCGCCGCTTCGTGCACGATCACCAGCCGGCCGGTGTGTGCCACCGAGGCGAGGATGGTGTCGTGGTCGATGGGCGACAGCGAGGTGAGATCGATGACCTCGCAGCTGATCTTCTCCTGCAGCAGCTGCTCGGCGGCGCGCTGCGTCTCATGGATCATCGCGCCCCAGGTGACCAGCGTGACATCCTGCCCTTCACGCACCACGTAGGCCTGGTCCATCGGCAGGGCAATCCCGTCGTCGAGCACGTCCTGCCTGGCCAGCCGGTAGAGGCGGGTGGGCTCCAGGAAGATCACCGGATCCGGATCACGTATCGCGGCCAGCAGCAGGCCATAAGCCCGGGCCGGGGAAGTAGGGCACACCACGCGCAGGCCCGCGTGATGGCACAGCAGCACCTCCAGGCTCTCCGAATGATGTTCCGGCGCATGGATGCCGCCGCCATGGGGCATGCGCACCACCACCGGACAGGTCAGCCGGCCGCGCGTGCGGTTGCGCTGGCGCGCCATGTGATTGGCGATCTGGTCCAGGGCCGGATACACGAAGCCCATGAACTGGATTTCCGAAACCACTTTCAGGCCCTGCGCCGCCATGCCCACCGACATGCCGGCGATCAAGCCCTCCGCCAATGGAGTGTCCTGCACGCGCAGCGGGCCGAAACGCTGCTGCAGGCCGACCGTGGCGCGGAACACACCGCCATTGACGCCTACATCCTCGCCCAGCACGATGACATCCGGGTCATCGGCCAGGACGCGGCCCAGCGCAAGATTGATGCTTTCCACCAGCGTGACGCGCGGCACGGTGCTGCCTCAGTGCGCGTCGCCGGTGCCGTAGCGCCGTGCGGTTTGCTGCTGCTCAGCCAGCGCCGCCGGCGGGTTGGCGAACAGGTGCTTGAACATGGAGTCGGTCTCCACGGGCGTGCGCCCCTGGTAGCCGCGTACCGCGGCGTCGATCTGCGCCGTGCACTCCGCGCGCAGTGCCGCCTCGCGCGACTCGTCCCACCAGCCGCTGTTTTCCATGTAGCGGCGGGTACGCAGCAGCGGTTCCAGCTTCCAGGCGGCTTCCAGTTCGGCGGCCGGACGGTAGCGGCTGGCGTCATCGGCGGTGGTGTGGTCGCTGAGGCGGTAGGTAACGGCCTCGACAACCGTGGGCCCGTCTCCGCCGCGCGCGCGCGCCAGCGCGGCTGCCATCACCGCGCGCACCCCCAGCATGTCGTTGCCATCCACCTGCACGCCGGGCACGCCATCGCCGAGACCCTTCTGCGCAAAGGTCTGCGCCGCCGTCTGCGCCGCGGCGGGTACCGAGATGGCCCAGCCATTGTTGACCACCACGGCCACCAGCGGCAGCCGCTGCGCGCCCGCCAGGTTCACCGCCTCATGAAAGGCACCCTGCGAGGTGCCGCCATCGCCGATATAAACCACGGCGCAGCGCGGTTGCTGGCGGATCTTGAAGGCCATGGCAACGCCCGCTGCATGCACCATCTGCGAGCCGATGGGTACGCACCAGGGGAAATCCTCGCGGGGGCCCGCGAAATCGGTGCCGCGTTCGTCGCCGGCCCAATAGGTGAGGATCTCGGTCATGGTGACGCCGCGCCACAGCTGTGTGCCGTATTCGCGGTACACCGGCAGCATCACATCTTCGGCGCGCATCGCGGCAGCCACGCCCACATGCGTGGCCTCATGACCGGTGCATGGCGCGTAGGTGCCAAGACGACCGGTGCGCTGCAGGTTGATGGCCTTGGCATCAAACAGCCGGCACAGCACCATCATGCGATACATGGCGGTGAGCTCGGCGGGGTCTTGCGCGAAGGCGGGCAGTTCGCCGGTGGGATTGCCCTCGGCGTCGAGCAATTGCTCATAGCCAATGGCAAACTCTGCGACAGTCCTCAACTACCTGCCCCCTTTACGAGACGTTACGCAGGCGCCAGTCGCGGCGCCGTCAGCAACTTTATCATGAGCAATTCCGCGCCGCGTGGCGCTCTGGCCGCAGCCTTCGCGTTCTTCATCTGGGGCCTGTTTCCGCTGTACTGGAAGCTGCTGGGCCATGTGCCGCCGCTGCAGGTGCTGGCGCATCGCGGCCTGTGGTGCGCAGTGGCGGTGTGGGCGGTGCTGTTGCTGCGTGGCGACTTCGCCTGGGTGGCGCAAGTCACGGCGCGCCAGCTGCGGGTGCTGGCGGTGGGCGGGGTGCTGATCTCCTGCAACTGGGGCGTATATGTCTGGGCGGTGGTGAACGACCATGTGCTCGACACCAGCCTCGGCTACTTCATGTCGCCGCTGGTCAATGTGCTGCTGGCGGTTGTCGTGCTGCACGAGAGGCTGACGGGCGCGCAGCGCGTGGCCGTGGCCATCGCGGCCTGTGGCGTCGCGCTGCTGGCCTGGCAGGTCGGTCATCCACCGTGGGTGGCGCTGGGCCTGGCGCTGTCGTTCGGCCTGTACGGCCTGGTGCGCAAGCTGGTGGCCATCGATCCGGTGCAGGGCCTCGCCATCGAGAGTGGCCTGATGGCCGTGCCGGCGCTGGCCTACGTGCTGTGGTGCGCAGCCGCCGGCCAGGGCCATTTCCTGGCAGGCAGCACCGGCAACGATGTGCTGCTGCTGGTGGGCGGGCCTGTAACCGCCATACCGCTGGTGCTGTTCGCCTATGCGGCACAGCGCGTCTCGATGCTGACGCTGGGGCTGATGCAGTACATCGTGCCGACGCTGGTGCTGCTGCTGGGGCTATGGGTGTATCACGAGCCCTTCGGTGGCATGCGCGCCATTGCCTTCGGCTGCATCTGGGCGGCGCTGGCGGTGTTCAGTGGCGAGGCGCTATGGCGCGCTCAGCGCGCAAGATAAGCATCGCTGCGCATTTCGGTGAGGCGGCTTGCCGTGCGTTCGAAGGCCTTCGCCAGCCGCTCGCCGCGGTACAGCGCGAACGGCTCGGCCGCAGCTGACAGCACCAGCTTCACACGCTGGTCGTAGAGCTCATCCACCAGTGCGATGAAGCGCCGCGCGGGATCATCATTGCTGCCATCGAACACCGGTACGCCGGACACGAACACCGTGTGCAGCTGGTGTGCGATGGCGATGTAATCGTCCGCGGCGCGCGGCCCCTCGCACAGCCCCGCGAAGCTGAACCAGGCGAGACCGCCGGCTTGGTACAGCGTCGGGATGGGCCGACCCTCGACCTGCATGCTGCCGCCGCGCTCCATGCCGGCGGCGCCGGCCAGGCGCTGGAACAGCTGCAGCATGCGTGCTTCGGTGGCAGCGTCGCCGGCGGGCAGGTAGGTGGGCGCGGCCTGCAGCTGCCGCCGCCGGTAGTCGATGCCGGCGGCGATCTCCACCACATCCAGCATGCGCGTCAGCAGCTCGATGGTAGGCAAGAAGCGCTCGCGCTGCAGACCGCCTTCGTAGAGTCGCGTCGGTGGCGTGTTCGAGGTGACCACCAGCACCACGCCCCGCCGCAGCATGCCGGCCAGCACGCCATGCAGGATCATCGCGTCGCCGATGTCCTGCACCATGAACTCATCCATGCAGTAGACACGCGCCTGCTGCGACAGCTGCGCGGCGATCTGCTCCAGCGGCCGCTCCGTGTCGCCGAGCTGCGCGCGCCGTGCATGCACCTCCCGCATGAAGTGCGCGAAGTGCAGCCGCCGGCAGTCGCGGCGGCGCCCCGCCTGGAACAGATCCATCAGCCAGGTCTTGCCGCGCCCCACGGTTCCCCATAGATAGACGCCGCGGCAACTGGCGGGATGACGCGCTTCACCCAGCAGCGCCATCAGTCGCCGGCGCAGGGCGCCCGGTCCCGGGCTTGCGTCCAGGCAGCGCTCGAGCTCATCCAGGCGCTGTGCCACGGCCCGCTGCGCGGCATCCTCGGCCGCGCCCCCGGAGTGGAGGGCCTGCTCATAGCGTTCCAGCACCGGCATCGTGGCTAGCTGCTGCGCGAGGCGGTGTTCAGCGTGACGACGCCCAGTTCAGGCAGCCGCGTGTGGCGCAGCGCAATCTCGCTGTGGCGGCTGGCGAAATCCGCGGCCAGCCTTTCCACCAGATAGACGGAGCGATGCTGCCCGCCGGTGCAGCCCACCGCGACTGTCATGTAGCGGCGGTTGGTGGTGTGGAATTCCGCCACGCGCGCCTCGATGAAGCGCGTGATGTCGGCGGCGAGGCCGGCCACGATGGCTGTGGTTTCCAGGTAGCGCGCCACTGCCGGGTCGCGGCCCGTCAGCGGCCGCAGGTGTGCTTCCCAGTAGGGGTTGGGCAGCGAACGCGCATCGAATACATAGTCGGCATCGCCAGGAATGCCATATTTGAAGCCGAAGGATTCGAACAGTATCGACAGTCGCTCCGGGCGCCGGCCTTCCACACGCTGGCGTACCAGCTCGCGCAGTGCATGCACGCCGGTGTGCGAGGTATCCAGGACGAGATCGGCAGCCTGGATGACCGGGTCGAGCAGGCTGCGCTCCAGCGCGATGGCCTCGAACAGGCCCTCACCGCTGCCCGCCAGCGGGTGCTTGCGACGCGTGTCGGCGAATCGCCGCAGCAGCGCCTCGTCCGTGGCGGTGAGGAACAGCAGCTCGCAGGGCAGCCCCGCGGCCTTGAAGTCAGCCAGCAGCTCCGGAACGGTGGCGATCTCGGCGCGCGTGTTGCGCGCGTCGAGACCCACCGCCACCTTGTCGTAACGGGTGTCCTGGCCCCGCAGAGTGTGCGAGACCAGGGCCTTCAGCAGCGCCGCCGGAATGTTGTCGACGCAGTAATAGTCGAGGTCCTCGAGCATATTCAGGGCCACGCTCGTGCCCGAACCGGACAGGCCGCTGACGAGTATCAGTCGCATGCGCCGCGGGACCTCATCTGCCTACTGCCGCGCCGCCTTGCGCCCCTCGGTGGCGTGATGGTCGCGCTGCTTCTCCTTGTGCTTCACCACGGCGCGATCGAGCTTGTCGACCAGCGCATCGATGGAGGCATACATGTTGGTGTCCACGGCATCACAGTGGATGTTGCTGCCGCTGACGTGCAGCGTCGCCTCGGCCTTGTGCTGCAGCTTCTCGACCGAGATGAGGAAGTTGACGTCGATGACCTGGTCGAAGTGCCGCTTGACGCGCTCCAGGCGTTTCTCGACATAGGCGCGCAGCGCCTCCGTGACTTCCACATGATGACCGCTGAGATTGAGTTGCATGATGCCTCCTCGCAAAACTACTGGGCTTGGCTACGCTTGCGCTCGTTGGAGGGCGCGATGCTCATCGATTCACGGTATTTCGCGACCGTGCGACGAGCCACCGGGATGCCTTCCTTCGAGAGGATTTCCGCGATCCGGCTGTCCGACAAGGGCGCGTCGGGCGCCTCGTCCTTGATCAGCTTGCGGATCTTGGCGCGGATGGCCGTGGATGAAGTGCCGGAGCCGTCGGCACTCTCCACCTGGCTGGAAAAGAAATAACGCAGTTCGAACACGCCGCGCGAGGTGTGCATGTATTTGCCGGAGGTCACGCGCGAGATCGTGGATTCGTGCATGCCGATGGCTTCGGCGATGTCGCGCAGGATCATCGGGCGCATGTGCTCCTCGCCCTGGTCCAGGAACTCGTGCTGGCGTTCCACGATGGAGCGCGCCACTTTCAGCAGCGTGTCGTGGCGGATCTCCAGACTCTTCAGCAGCCAGCGCGCCTCCTGCAGCTGCGTGCGCATGGTGGCGTGGCTGGCGGCGCGGCCGATGAGGTTGGCATAGCCCTCGTTGATGCGCACCCGCGGCAGCGTCGCGGAATTCATCTCCACCGTCCAGCCATTGGCGGTGCGGCGCACGAACACATCCGGCACGACGTATTCCGGCGCATTGGAGCTGATCTGCGAGCCGGGGCGAGGATGACAGCCGCGCACCAGCACCAGCGCCTGCTCGAGTTCCTCTTCGGATACCTTCAGCTCGCGCCGCAGCGTCGCCAGTTCGCGATTGGCGACCAGCGCCAGGTGACCGCGTGCGATGGCCACCGCGGTCTGCAGGCCGGGCGTATCAGGATCGAGCAGGCGCAGCTGCAGCTCCAGGCATTCACCAACGTTGCGCGCGCCCACGCCCACCGGATCGAAGCCCTGCACCACCCTGAGCAGTTCTTCTATCTCTGCGTCGCTCGCCTGGATTTCCGGCTTCAGGGTGGCGGCAATGGCGTCAAACGGTTCGGTGAGATAGCCGTGGTCGTTGATGGCATCGAGGATCGCGCGGCCGATGGCGCGCTCGCGGTCGGTGAGCCTCGCCATCTGCAGCTGCCACTGCAGGTGCTCCTGCAGGGATTCACCGCGCCCGTCCTGGTATTCCTGCTGGCGTTCTTCGTCGTCGCCGCTCCAGGGCGATTCGCCCGGCGTGGCGGAGGATTCATTCCAGCTGTCTTCGACGATCTCGACGCTGGGCTCGCCTTCGTCGCGGTCGCTGCTGGCGGTGGCCGCCTCGTCGGTGGCGCCGGGCGGCGCCTCGCGGTCATTGGGGCCGGCGCCCAGGGACTCGAAACTCTGCGCGGTCTCGGCATCGTCCTCGGCTTCCAGCATCACGTTGGATTCGAGGAGTTCGCGGATATGCGCCTGCAACTCCAGGGATGGCAGCTGGAGCAGCCTGATCGCCTGCTGCAGCTGCGGAGTCATCGTCAGCTGCTGGCCGAGCCGAAGCTGCAGGGAAGCCTTTAACATCTACTACTTACATACGGAAATTCTGGCCCAAGTACACCTCACGGACTCGCTCGTTGGCAAGGATTTCCGCCGCAGTTCCCGCAGCAATCACGGTTCCCCGGTCGACGATGCAGGCGCGGTTGCAAACACCCAGCGTTTCGCGCACGTTATGGTCCGTGATCAGCACGCCGATGCCGCGTGCCGCGAGATCAGTGACGATGCGCTGGATATCCAGCACCGAGATCGGGTCCACGCCCGCGAACGGCTCGTCGAGCAGGATGAACTGCGGCGCGGCCGCCAGTGCGCGCGCAATCTCCACGCGCCTCCTTTCACCGCCGGAAAGTGACACGCCCAGGCTCTTGCGCACATGCCCGATGCGCAGATCCTCCAGGATGCGCTCCAGCTCGCTGCTGCGCGCACCCTTGTCCAGGTCATCGCGCGTCTCGAGGATGGCGAGGATGTTGTGCTCCACCGAAAGGCGCCGGAACACCGAAGCCTCCTGCGGCAGATAGCCCACGCCCTGCCGCGCGCGCTTGTGCATGGGCAGCCCGGTGATGTCGGTGTCATTGAGCCAGATGCTGCCGGCGTCCGCGCTGACCAGGCCGACGATCATGTAGAACGAGGTGGTCTTGCCGGCGCCGTTCGGGCCGAGCAAACCGACGATTTCGCCGGCGGCGACCTGCAGCGAGAGGTCTTCCACCACCACGCGCCCGCGATAGCTCTTGCGCAGGTGCTCGGCGCGCAGCACGGCGGTGGTCATTCTGCGGTGCTCCGCTCAGGCGCGCGGGGCAGCGAGATGGGCTTGTCGGGGCGGATGGTCATGCGGAAGGTCGAGTCGGGGTTGCTGTTGCCATTGCCGGTGCTGGTCAGTGCCCGGTTGTCGAGGTTGTAGGTCAGCGCATCGGTGGTGGCCTCATTGCGCCCATCCGAATACCAGGCCTTGCCGGCGAAATGAACGTCGCGGCTGGCCGCATCGAAATCGATGTTGTTGGCGCGACCCAGGTTGCGCTTGTCTTTCAGTACATGCGAGAAGTTCGCGGGCGCGCCGCGCACGCTGATGCTCTTGATGCGGCTGTCGGCAAAGATGGCTACCGCTGAATCCGCGTCCAGCACCGCCCCATCGAATTCGATGTGCACTGCGCCGCGGAATTCCCAGCGGCTGTTCTGGTAGCCCTCGGCGATGCCGGTGGCCGAGGTGCTGTCGGCCTTGATGTACGTGCCGGGCCCCTGGCGCAGCTTCACGTCGCGCAGCGACAGGGTGCCGGCGTTCAGGTTGAGGTCGGGGCTGTGCCCTTCCACGTCGATGTCATCGCGGCTGGCCGCAACCCAGGCGGTTGCCGGCAGGAATGCAACCACAGCCATCGCGGCGGCGGCCACGCGGCCACGCCGCAAGAGCTCAAGGAGAGAAGGTGCCATGAATCTCCGATTCTAACGCGATGCTGCCGGTCCTGATATTGGCCCGCAGCGCGCTGCCATTGAGGCGGTTGCCGCCCCAGGTCAGCGCCACGCTGGTGTCGCTGGTGATTTCCTGCCTGGCCACGTCGTAGCGCAGGCGCTCCGTGGCCAGCGTCAGCGTGGCCTTCCCCTGTTGCGGGCGCCCATTGGCGCGCACCTTGCCTGCCAGCGTCACCACGCCATCGCCAGCCGGCAGCACGCCGCTGTCTGCAGTCAGCGTCCAGCGGCTGGGGCTGCCAGCCTCGGTGCCTGGCGGATCGTGGAACAGCGTCAGGTCGCGGGCCACGATCTGGCCGCTGTCCGGTTCCTGGTGTATCTCGCGCGCGTCGATCTGGTACTGCAGGCGGCCGTCGGTGCCCATCTGCTGCACGATGACATCATGCGCTTCGTAGTCGTAGGCCACCGGCGCCACGGCAGCGGTGTCGGGTGCCACGCCCTGCTTGCGGCTCTGGCCGGCGACCCAGATCGCGACGCCCACCAGTGCCAGGACCAGCACCACGATGAAGATACGCAGCGGTTTCATCCTTCACTCCGTGCGGCCAGCAGCCAGTCGCATACTTCACGTACGGCGCCATGACCACCAGGCAGTGTGGTGCGGCAATGTGCGGCGCGCGCGGCCAGCGGGTGGGCATCCTTCACGGCCACGGCAAAGCCTACACGCACGAAGAGGGGCACATCGGGGGTATCGTCGCCCATGCAGGCCACCTGCGATTCATGCAAGGCCAGCTTCTTCAGCAGCCGGTCGAGCACCGCGTTCTTGTCCGCCGCGCCCTGGTACACGTGGCGGATGCCGAGTTCGCGGCAACGCGCTGTCAGTGCCCCAGAACGCCGGCCGCTGATCACGGCGACCGTCACGCCGGCGGCTGCCAGCAGCTTGATGCCGTGGCCATCGCGCACGTGGAAGCGCTTGAGCTGCTCGCCGCGCGGCCCGAACCACAGCGAGCCGTCAGTGAGCGTGCCGTCGACGTCGAGCACCAGCAATTCAATGCGCCGGGCGAGGCGGGCGGTGAGGCGGGAGGGCAATTTATCCACTTCAGACAACTCCGGCCCGCAGCAGGTCGTGGATGTTCAGCGCGCCCACCAGCCGCGCAGCGTGGTCCACCACCAGCAGCGCAGTCACATTGTGTTCCTGCATGCTGTTCACCGCATCGGCGGCGAGCTGTTCGGGGCGCACGGTGCGCGGGCCGTGTGTCATCGCCGTGTGCATGCTGGTGGCGCGCAGATCCAGATGCCGGTCGAGCGCGCGGCGCAGGTCGCCATCGGTGAACACGCCCCGCAGGCGCCCCTCGGCATCCACCACAGCGGCCAGCCCGAGGCCCTTGCGGCCCATCTCGACCAGGCCATCTTCCAGTGTCATGTCCGGCGCAACCCGCGGCAGCGCATCGCCGGTGCGCATCACATCCGCCACGTGCAGCAGCAGCCGGCGACCCAGCGCGCCGCCCGGATGCGCGCGCGCGAAATCCTCGCTGGTGAAGCCGCGTGCCTCCAGCAGCGCGGTGGCCAGCGCGTCGCCGAATGCCAGTGCCGCCGTGGTGCTGGCGGTGGGCGCAAGGTTCAGCGGACAGGCTTCGGCGGCAACGCTCGCATCCAGGTGCACAGTGGCCTCACGCGCCAGCGCGGAGGCGCTGTTGCCGGTCAATGCGATCACCGGCACGCCGAGGCGCCGCAGGTGCGGCAGCAGGGACAGCAATTCCGCCGTCTCGCCGGAGTGCGACACGGCCAGCAGCACATCGCCGGCGGCCACCATGCCCAGGTCCCCGTGGCTGGCTTCCGCGGCGTGCAGGAAAAACGCCGGCGTACCGGTGCTGGCGAGGGTGGCGGCGATCTTGCCGCCCACGTGGCCGGATTTGCCCAGGCCACTCACCACCACGCGGCCGCTGGCGTCGAGACACAGCTGGCAGGCGCGGGCGAAGGTCTCGTCGACCCGGGCTGGCAGCGCCGCCAGCGCCTGTGCTTCGATGACCAGGGCGCGCCGGCCCGCCTCGATCAATGCACTGCGACTGGGCGGGTTGTGCGTCATGGCGATGGATCATAGCTTACACTTGCGGCCCTTCCCGCTGCCGTCGCAACACCATGAATCCCAAACAGATCGAGGACCTCATCAGCGCTGCCCTGCCGGGCGCCGTGGTGCAGGTTCGTTCCGAAGACAATGTGCACTTCGAGGCCACGGTGGTGAGCAGCCAGTTCGCCGGCCGGCGGCCGCTGCAGCGTCACCAGATGGTCTACGGCGCACTGGGCGAGCGCATGGGCGGCGAGATCCACGCGATGTCGCTGGCGACGCTGACGCCGGAAGAGCTCGCGGCGAAGAGCCACTAGGGCATGGACAGGCTGCTGGTCACCGGCGGGCGCCGTCTCGACGGCGAAGTCCGCATCTCGGGCGCGAAGAACGCCGCGCTGCCCATCCTGGCTGCCACGCTGCTGGCTGAGGAGCCGGTGGTGATCGGCAATGTGCCGCAGCTGCATGACATCACCACGATGATCCAGCTGCTCGGGCGGATGGGCGTCAAGGTGACGCTCGCAGAACGCCAGCGGATGGAGGTGGATGCGCGTGGCATCCACGATTTCATCGCGCCCTACGAGCTGGTGAAAACCATGCGCGCGTCCATCCTGGTGCTGGGGCCGCTGCTGGCGCGCTTCGGCCAGGCCGATGTATCGCTGCCGGGCGGCTGCGCGATTGGTGCGCGGCCGGTGAACATTCATGTGGCCGGGCTGCAGGCCATGGGTGCCGACATCCACGTGGAGAATGGCTACATCCGTGCCCGCGCCACCCGCCTCAAGGGCGCAAGGCTGGTGCTCGACACCGTGACGGTCACCGGCACCGAAAACCTGATGATGGCTGCCGTGCTCGCCGACGGCGAGACCATCATCGAGAACGCTGCGCGCGAGCCGGAGGTGGTCGATCTCGCCCAGTTCCTGATCGCCATGGGGGCGAAGATCAGCGGCGCCGGCACCGACCGCATCGTGGTGGAAGGCGTGCGGCGGCTGCACGGCGCGGAGTACCAAGTGCAGCCCGACCGCATCGAGACCGGCACTTTCCTGGTGGCGGGCGCCATCACCGGCGGGCGTGTGATGGCACGCAACACACATAGCGGGCACCTGGATGCGGTGCTGCTGAAGCTGCAGGAAGCCGGCGCCGAGATACGCACCGGCGCCGACTGGATCGAGCTCGACATGGGCGGGCGCCGGCCGCAATCGGTGGAACTGCGCACCGCGCCGTATCCGGCCTTTCCTACCGACATGCAGGCGCAGTTCGCGGCGCTCAACTGCGTCGCCGATGGCGTGGGCACGATCACCGAAACCATTTTCGAGAACCGCTTCATGCACCTGCTGGAGATGCGCCGGCTGGGCGCCCAGATCCGCATCGAGGGCAACACCGCCATCATCCGTGGCGTGCCGGAGCTCACCGCCGCGCCGGTGATGGCCACCGACCTGCGCGCTTCGGCACGCCTGGTGATCGCAGGGCTCGTGGCCTCGGGCCGCACCGAGATCGATCGCATCTACCACATCGACCGGGGCTACGAGTCGATCGAGGAAAAGCTGTCCGGCCTCGGCGCCGAAATCCGCCGCGTCGTCGCCCCCAGGTAAAAGGGGTCAGATCTATTTTCCGGGAGAAAAATAGATCTGACCCCATTTTTAAGGCGGCGCGCGGGCGGGGGCTTCCGTGACCGTGAGCTGCAGCGTGAATCGGCGTTGCGCCCGCGCTACGGCAATGGTGAGTGTGGTGCCGGGCCTGCGGCCGGCGATGCGCGCCAGCGTGTCCTGCGCGCTCAGGACCGGCTGGCCATCGATGGCCTCCAGCATGTCGCCGATCGCCAGCCCGCCCGCCAGCGCCGGCGAATCGCGGTACAGGTTGGCGATCACCACGCCCGCATGCGGCAGGCCCAGCGCGCGCACGTACTCGGCCGGGATGTCCTCGGGAATGATTCCGATCCAGCCGCGCACCACGCGGCCATGGCGCAGGATCTCCTGCATCACGCCGCGTACCAGATCCACCGGGATGGCGACGCCAATGCCTTCGGCGCCCAGGTCCTTGCCCAGCACGGCAGTGTTGATGCCGATGAGTTCGCCTCGCGTGTTGACCAGCGCGCCGCCGGAGTTGCCCACATTGATGGCCGCGTCGGTCTGGATGAAATCCTCATACACCGACACGCCCAGCTGCGCGCGGCCGGTGGCGCTGACAATGCCGTGCGTCACCGTCTGCGCAAGGCCCAGCGGATTGCCGATGGCCAGCACCACATCGCCGACCGCAACGCGGTCCGCACGACCCAGCTGCATCACTGGCAGGTCCGCCATGTCGATCTTCAGCACCGCGATGTCGGTATCCAGGTCGCGGCCGACTACGCTTGCCTCGGCCTGCCGGCCGTCCCCCAGCTGCACGCTGATCTGGTCCGCGGTGCCGATCACGTGCTGGTTGGTGACGATGTGGCCGCTGCCGTCCACGATGACGCCCGAACCCAGGCTCTGTTGCACGCGCTCGCGGTAACCCGGGCTCATCCGGCCACCGAACTGCTGCTGTGGCACGGCGGGGGGAAGCCGCTCGACCCGACGCGTGTAAATACTGACCACGGCAGGGGCGCTGGCCCTGACGGCAGCGGCAAAACTGCCCGCGCGCAGCTCAGTGCCCGGTGGCCCCGCCGCCGTTTCCGGCGCATCCAGCGCGATGCCATTGCCAGTGGACCCCGGCCACAGGAACAATATGAGCGCGGCGATCGCAAGCCCGCTGGCCACAGAACCTGCAATGAAAAGTGAATTACGACGCAAGCTGTTGTCTGCCGTTCAGGGGTTGTCGGGAGGCGATGCCGCACGCACTGCTGTCTGGCGCCAGCGCGGCGCGATGGGCGCTGCGGGCGTTAGTGTATAATGCCGGGCTGTCTGAACCGCGTTGGTGCGCAGCGTGGCGTCGGTTCAGGCACATGAACAGCAGCCAAGCATCCGGAACTTTTTAATGAGCGATATTTCCGTCCCCGCCGCCGTCGAAGTCGATCAGGACCGGCGCGGCTTCCTCACCTTTGCCACCGTTGCAACTGGTGCGGTCGGCGCGGCCTTCGTGGCCGTCCCCTTCATCGCCTCCTGGAGTCCTTCGGAGCGCGCCCGCGCCGCCGGCGCACCGGTCGAGGTGGATGTTTCCAAGATCGAACCCGGCCAGATGGTCACGGTCACCTACCGCAAGAAGGCGATGTACGTCGTGCACCGCACGCCGGAGATGATCGCCTCCCTGGCTGGCCATGACGGCAACCTGAAGGACGCCGCCTCCGCTGCCTCGCAGCAGCCGGAATACGCGAAGAACCCCGAGCGCGCCGTGCGCGGCGAGTTCCTCGTGGTGGAAGGCACCTGCACGCACTTGGGCTGCCTGCCCAAGGCGCGTTTCGAGAAGGCCCTGGCCGAGCTTGGCGCGGACTGGCCGGGCGGCTTCTTCTGCCCCTGCCACGGTTCCCGCTTCGACCTCGCCGGGCGCGTGTTCAACGGCTCGCCGGCCTCGGTGAACCTGCGCGTGCCGGTATATTCCTACCGCGATGACAGCATGCTGGTCATCGGCGTGGACGCCACCACCGGAGCTGCGTAATGGCCGCTGACAACAACGCCGCGCTGCCCGTGCGCACTGGTTTTCTCGGCTGGCTGAACAAGCGCCTGCCGGTCGACGCCTTCGTGCGCGACCAGCTCACCGGCTACTTCGCGCCCAAGAACTTCAACTTCTGGTATTTCTTCGGCGTGCTGTCCCTGCTGGCGCTGGTCATCCAGCTGGTGTCCGGCATCTTCCTCACCATGCACTACAAGGTGGGCGAGACGACGGCATTCGATTCGGTCGAATACATCATGCGCGAGGTGCCGTTCGGCTGGCTCATCCGCTACATCCATTCGACCGGCGCCTCGGCCTTCTTCATCGTCGTCTACCTGCACATGTTCCGCGCCTTCCTTTACGGCTCTTACAAGGCCCCGCGCGAGCTGCTGTGGCTGTTCGGCATGTTCGTGTACCTGGCGCTGATGGCCGAAGCGTTCATGGGCTACGTGCTGCCCTGGGGCAACATGTCGTTCTGGGGCGCGCAGGTGATCGTGAACCTGTTTGGCACCATCCCGGTGATCGGCCCCGGCCTGGTGGAGTGGATCCGCGGCGACTACGGCATTGCCGATGCGACGCTGAACCGCTTCTTCTCCCTGCACGTGGTGGCGGTGCCGCTGGTCATCCAGCTGCTGGTGGCTTTGCATCTGGTGGCGCTGCGCCAGAACGGCTCCACCAATCCGGACGGCATCGAGATCAAGGAAAATAAGGGTCCGGACGGTCAGCCGCTGGACGGCATTCCCTTCCATCCTTACTACACCGTGAAGGATCTGGTGGGCGTGGGCCTGTTCCTCACCTTCTTCGCCATCGTGGTGTTCTTCGTGCCCACCTTCGGCGGCCTGTTCCTGGAAGGGCCGAACTTCGAACCGGCCAATGCGCTGTCCACGCCCGACCACATCGCCCCGGTGTGGTACTTCACGCCGTTCTACGCCATCCTGCGCGCCGTGCCGGACCAGCAGATGGGTGCCCTGCTGATGGCACTTTCCCTGGTGTGCTTCATCGTGCTGCCGTGGCTCGACCGCTCGCCGGTGAAGTCCACCCGCTACCGGCCGCTCACCTGGAAGATCGCGCTGACCATCTTCGCGGTGTCGTTCGTGGCGCTGGGCTACCTGGGGCTGAAGCCGGCTGAAGGGCCGAACGTGTTCCTCGCGCGGTTGTTCACTGCGCTGTATTTCGGGTTCTTCGTGCTGATGCCGTTCTACACGCGTGGCGAATCGACCAGCCGCGTGCCGGATCGCGTCACTTTCTCTTCTCATTGAGGCGGCGATGCAGGTTCGTTCCATGCGCACGGGTTTGATTCGGATGGGGTTGTTGCTGGCCGGGTTCGCACTGGCGGGCGCGGCGGCGGCTTCGGAAGCGGCTGGCGAGCAGGCGGCCGAAGGTCACGGCGAGGCCGGCGTGAACTGGCAGGCCTGGACGGCTGGCAATGAAGTGAGCAACACCGCCTCGCTGCAGCGCGGTGCCTCCAACTTCGTCAACTACTGCCTCGGTTGCCACTCACTGAAGTACATGCGCTGGTCGCGGCTGGGCGAAGACCTCGATCTCAGCGACGCGCTGCTGCGCGAGCAGCTGCTGCCGGTCACGGCAAAGCCCACGGACTATGTGCTGGCCAGCTTCCCCAAGGCCGATGCCGAAGCCTGGTTCGGCAAGATGCCACCGGATCTGTCGCTGGTCACGCGTGCGCGCGGCACGGACTGGGTGTACCGGTTCCTGAAAGGCTTCTACGCCGATCCGTCGCGGCCCACCGGCACCAACAACCTGGCGCTGGATGGTGCTTCGATGCCTGCCGTGCTGTCGGACCTTGAAGGCGTGAAGGCGGCGGTGTTCGCCGAACACGCTGCGGCGGGCGGCCATGGTGGTGGCCCGCAGGTGGCCAAGTTCGAGACGCTGGCGGAGGGTCGGCTGACGCCGGCACAATTCGACGGCTTCGTGCGCGATACCGTGAACTTCCTCGACTACGTCGGTGATCCGTCGCAGGTCGAGCGTCGCGGCATCGGCATCTGGGCGGTGCTGTTCCTGCTCGTATTCACAGCATTCGCCTACCTACTGAAGAAAGAATACTGGAAGGACGTTCACTGACGCACCGCGCCATGATGACATTGTTCTCTTCTCCGGATGAGCCTCACAGCCACCGGACCCGCATAGTACTGGCGGAAAAAGACGTGGAAATCGAGATCGTCAGCGTGACGCCGGGGCGTTTCCCGGAAGACCTGCTCGATCTGAATCCGGACCATTCACTGCCGACGCTGGTTGATCGGGACCTGGTCCTGTACGACTCGCGCATCATCATCGAGTATCTCGATGAGCGCTTCCCGCATCCGCCGCTGATGCCGGTGGATCCGGTGTCGCGGGCCCAGTTCCGCCTGGCGCTGCATCGCATCGAGCGGGATTGGTACGGGCTCGCCAGCAAGCTCGACAAGGCGCCGGATGGGCCTGATGCACCGCGGCTGCGCGCGGAACTGCGCGACCTGATCGTGCAGATTGCCGATTTCGTGCGGTCCAAACCCTACTTCGTCAGCGACGAGCTGTCGCTGGTGGATGTGACCATCGCACCGCTGCTGTGGCGCCTGCCGCGTTATCGCATCGAGCTGCCGAAGGAATCCGCGCCACTGTTCAAGTACGCCAACCTGCTGTTCTCGCGTCCGGCCTTCCGACTGAGCCTGTCGCCGCAGGAGCGGGAGATGCGCATTGCCTGAGCTCTCGCGGCGGCCCTACCTGCTGCGAGCCATGCTGGACTGGATCGTCGATTGCGGCTGGACGCCGCATCTGATCGTGGATGCCGCCTCCGACACCGTGCAGGTGCCGCGCCAGTTCGTGAAGGAAGGGCGCATCGTGCTCAATATCTCCGCCTCCGCCACGCAGTCGTTCCGCATCGGCGCGGAGGCGGTGGAGTTCAGCGCGCGCTTTTCGGGGCTGAGCCACTACATCCATGTGCCAGTGGATTTCGTGCTCGGCATTTATGCGCGCGAGACAGGGCAGGGCATGGTGTTCACCGAAGAGGCGCAGGGCGCGGGCACGGCCCCGGACATCAAGTCCGCCGCTTCCGTGGCTGACGAACCACCACCTGACGCACCGCCGCCGGCACCGGCGCCACGCAAACGTCCCAGCCTCAAAGTCGTCAAATAGCTGTAACAAACTCCTGAAATAGTGGCGGCGCCAAAACAACAGGCGCCGGCGTGTCATCCGCAATTCACTGCGGTGCCGGTACATGCCCAGGAGCCCACATGTTGCATAGATCCCTCATTGCGCTGGCCGTCGCGGCCGGCCTGGCAGTCGACGCGCGCGCGGCTGCCCCAGATACCGACGAAGAACTCGACGAGATCAGCGTCGTCGGCAGCGGCCTGACCCGCTCGGTTTCGACGCTGCTCCCTGAAAACATGGAGGTGCTGCCGCAGGGCACCAGCGTGCAGAAGGCGCTGAACTACCTGCCGGGCGTCAATGCCCAGGCCATCGATGCGCTGGCTGTCAATGAGCAGTCACTGTCGATCAGCGTGCGCGGCTTCAACGGCACCCATCTGGGCTACACGCTGGACGGCGTGCCGCTCGGCGACGGCGCCTTCAACAACTACAACGGCCTGTCCATCAGCCGCGCATTGATTTCCGAGAACCTCGGCCGTGCGGACCTCGCCATGGGCATCGCCAGCCTGGGTCTTGCATCGACCAGCAACACCGGCGGCGCCATCACCTACCAGACCAGCGACCCGGCGAGCACCTTCGGCGTGCGCGTGAACCAGACGCTGGGCCAGGAGAGCACCCAGCGTACTTTCCTGCGCATCGACACAGGCGAGTACAGCGGTTTCTCGGCCTATGTGTCGGGCATGTACAGCAAGCAGGACCTGTTCGTGGACCAGGGCGCCTACGACTGGTCCACCGGCAAGCAGATCAATGCCAAGGTGCAGTACCGCATGGGCCGCGCCACCTTCACGGCCTTCGCCGATATCTCGCGCACCAACCAGGCTGACGATTTCTATCTCTCCAAGGATGCGATCAACCGCCTGGGCTGGGACTGGGGCGGCTATGCGCCCGACTGGGCGCTGGCGGTATCCCGCGCCTACTGCCAGGTGACACCGCGCACGCCGGCGGCCATCGCTGGCTGCAACAACACCGGCGTCGACAAGGCCAGCGAGGCCTACGGCTTCACCGGCGGCCAGATCCTGCGCGATGACGACCTTTACTATGTCGCCGGCGACTTCGCCATCACAGACGCACTGACGGCGCGCGCGCAGGCGTACAAACACAAGGACAAGGGCGCAGGCAATGTGTGGAACCACGGCTGGTCAAGCGGCAACACCGTGCCCTGGATCATCCGCAACACCGGCTACGCCATCGACCGCGATGGCGTGCTGGGTTCGCTCGCCTGGGAAGTGGGCGTCAACCGCCTCGAGGGCGGTTTCTGGATCGAGAACAACGACAGCGCCGCGGTGCGTTACCAGTACACGCAGGTGACCGGCCCGGTGAGCCTGGCGCATTACATCCAGGAGCAGCCGGACGCCGGTGTGTTCGCGCAGGAGACCGCGTGGAAGACCAAGCAGTTCTACTTGCAGGACAGCATCCACCTGCTGGATGACGCAGTGGTGATCGACGCGGGTTTCAAGGCCACCAATGCGGTCGAGCACGCTAGGGCGGTGCCGGGGATCGCCAAGACCCCCATTGCGCCCACATCTGCGGCGCAGTTTGCCACCGGCTCGCTGCGCGCCAAGGACAGCTTCCTGCCGCAGGTGGGCGCGCGTTGGCGCGTGGCTCCGGGCCATGAGGTCTATGCCAGCTATGCGCAGAACGTCGCCATGTTCCAGGGCGGATTCAAGCTCGGGCCGATGGCGGTGAGCCAGGCGGTGTGGGATTCACAGGGCGAACCGCTGCAGCCGGAAACTTCCAATGCCCGTGAGTTGGGTTACCGCTTCATCGCCGATGAGGTGCTGGCTACGCTGGCGCTGTACGACGTGAGCTTCGGCCACCGCCTGCTGCAGTACAACCCGTGCAACTCGCGCGCACCGAATGGCCCTGGCTGCGGCAACAAGTTCTACAACGTGGGTGGCGTAAAGAGCCGCGGCATGGAGGCGGGCCTGTTGTGGAAGCCGGCCAGCTGGCTCACCTGGTACAACTCCGCCTCGTTCAACAAGTCCACCTACAACGATGACTATGTGCAGGCCGATGTGCTGTACCGCACCGGTGGCAAGCAGCAGGTGGACACACCCAAGCAGATGTTCGCCAGCGTGCTGACCCTGCGTCAGGGCGGACTGTACGGCTCGCTGCAGGGCAAATTCACCAGCCGCCGCTACTACACCTACACCAATGACCAGAGTTTTGGCGGCTTCGCGACTTTCGATCTCGGCGCGGGTTACGACTTCGGCGAAATGGGCGCGCTCCGGAACCTGAAGCTGGCCTTGAACGTGACCAACCTTGGCAACAAGCGCACGGTATCGAACTTCGACAACAGCGTGTTTGCACCGGTGGATCCCGCCGGCACGATTGTCGTGGCGCATGCCAATGCACCGCGGCAGGTGTTCGGCACGCTCAGCCTCGCATTCTGATGGCGCCGGACCGCGATCGTCGCAGGCTGCTCGTTGCCGCGGGCGGCCTTGCGCTGGGCGCAGGCGTGGGGCGAGCCGGTCGCGCCCTCGCCGCGGCGCGGCCTGCAGCCGGCGATTACCCGTTTGCACTCGGGGTGGCCTCGGGCGATCCCTGGCCGGATGGTTTCGTGATCTGGACGCGGCTGGCGCCGCAGCCGCTGGCCGAACATGGCGGCATGCCGATGGTGGGCGTGCCCGTGACCTGGGAGATTGCCGGGGACGAGCGCTTCGCGCGCATCCTGCAAGCGGGCCAGACACTGGCGCGACCGGAGCTCGGGCACAGCGTGCATGTTGAAGTGGCGGGCCTGCAGCCGGCGCGGCCTTACTGGTACCGGTTCCGCGTGGCAGGCGCGGATGTCAGCCCGGTGGGCAGGGCGCGCACGGCGCCAGCTGCGGGCAGCCTGCCGGCAAGGCTGCGGTTGGCGGTGGCAGGCTGCCAGAACTACCACCATGGCTGGTTCGAGGCCTGGCGTCACCTGAGCCAGGAGCCGGACCTGGACGCCGTGTTCCACTACGGCGATTACATCTACGAGGGCGCCGGCGATAAGGCCTCGGACGCGAAGTACCTGATCCGCGACGCCGCCGGCCAGGTGGTGCATCACAAGCATGTGGGCGGCGAGCTGTTCAGCCTGGATGATTACCGGCGCCGCTACGCGCAGTACAAAAGCGATGCTGACCTGCAGGCTGCGCATGCATCCGTGGCATTCGTCACCTCATTCGATGATCACGAGGTGGTCAACGACTACAACGGCGAGCGCGACGGCAGCGATACGCCGCTCGAGGTTTTCTCGCTGCGCCGTCGCAGCGCCATGCAGGCCTGGTATGAGAATTCGCCGGTGCGCGCGGCGCAGTTCCCGCGCGCGGACGGTCTCACCATGTACCGGCGTCTGGACTATGGCAGCCTGCTGCGCATGCATGTGCTGGATACGCGCAGCTATCGCGCCAACCAGGCCTGTGACCCCGCCGCGAAGACCTGCCACCCCGGCGCGGGCGTGGATTCCTCCATCATGGGTGCGGCGCAGGAATCCTGGCTGGATGCCGGTCTCGCCAGCGACGCGCGCTGGAACCTCATCGCGCAGCAGGTATTCGTGATGCCACTGAACGGGCGCTCACCGGAGGGCGCGGCGCTGCCCTTCGTGGACAAGTGGAATGGCTTCCCGGGCGCGCGCGCGCGACTGGTGCAGGCGATCCGCAAGCACGGGCTCACCAATGTAGTCATCGCTACGGGCGATGCGCACATGAATGCCATCGGCACGGTGCCGGTGCGCGATGAAGAACCCGGTGGCGCCGCGGCGGCCACTGAGTTCCTCGCCACCTCGATCTCGTCCAATGGCGACGGCGCGCTGGTGACGCCGGCCGTCAAGCGCTTTCTCGATGCCGACAATCCCTTCCTCGCCATGTGCAATGACCTGCGCGGTTACCACACCTACGACATCACCGCGCAGCAGTGGCGCACCGATGTGAAGGCGATGGACCAGGTGCAGGCGCGTGGTGGCAAGCTCAGCCGGCTGGCGAGCTTCCATGTGACACCCGACAAGCCGCAGTTGCATCCAGGCTGAGAGCCGGGCCTGCCGGGTTCAGGCAGGCTGCATGCCGAACTGCTGCTTGATGGCGGCCACCTGCGGCGAGGCGAGATAGTCCAGCAGCTGGCGCGCGCGAGCCACCGCGCCGCTGCCCGCGCAGGCAGCCGCGGAGAACACCGTGAGTGTCTGGATGGCTTGCGGCAGCGGCCCGAGCACGCGGATGCCAGGCAGGTTCATCAGCTCCGACAATTGCTGGAAGCCCAGCGCCGCGCGGCCGTCGGCCACCAGTGAACCCACCGGCACGCCCGGCGGAGGCACGACAATGCGCGGCCGCACCTGCGCCAGGATGCCCCAGCGTTCGAAAAGCTTTTCCAGGTACACGCCGCTCGGGCCAGTCGAGAAACTCAGCGACGGCGCGGCCAGCACCGCCGCGCGCACCTCCTGCTCGGTGGTGACAGCCGGCGCCACGGCGCCTTCGCGCACCGCAATCGCGACGCCGGAGCGCACCAGGTCAACGCGCGGAGCCAGCACACTGCGGGCCGCGAGCAGTTTGTCGATGGCGTCCGCCGCCAGCACCACTACATCGAAAGCCTCGCCAGCACCGATGCGGCGCGCCACCTCGACGCCGCCCGCCGACTCTGTCTGCACGGCTTCACCGTGCCGTGACTGGAACTGCGCGGCGAGGCTCGCGAGCAGTTCACGCGTGGCCATCGAGGAGATCAACTTCAGCGGTGCGGTCATGGTGCTTCCACGGCAGGGGATTCGGCCTGTTCACGGCGGGTCAGCGCGTAGACCTCGGACTTGCGGCGGCCGGTGAGCTGCGCTACCACGGCGGCGGCGCGCGATGGCGGCAGTTCGGTGCTGAGCAGGTCGAGAGCCCGGCGCACGAAGGCATCATCCGGCGCGGCCAGCAACGCTCCCGCCACCACCACGGTGATTTCGCCGCGCGCGAAATTGGGCTCTTCGGCGGCAATTTCCAGCAGCCGCGACAATTCACCGCGATATACGCTTTCGTGCGCCTTGGTCAGCTCGCGCGCCACTGCGGCGACGCGCGTCGGGCCGAACTCGGCAGCCATGTCCTGGAGGGTTTCCACAATGCGGTGCGGGGCTTCGAAAAACACCATCGTGCGCGTCTCACCCGCGAGTTCGCGCAGCCGCTCGCGGCGCGCGCCGCTGCGTGATGCCAGGAAGCCCTCGAAGCAGAACCGGTCCACCGGCAGGCCGGACAGCGCCAGCGCCACCAGCACGGCGGAAGGGCCGGGCACGGCGCCTACCGGCACTCCCGCAGCCAGCGCGGCCTGCACCAGCAAGAAACCCGGGTCGGAGACCAGCGGCGTGCCGGCGTCGCTGATCACGGCGATGAGTTCGCCCGCCTGCGCGCGGCGCACCAACTCATCGCGACGGTGGCCTTCATTGTGTTCATGCAGTGATACCAGCGGCTTCTGCAGGCCCAGCTGGCGCAGCAGCCCGGCGCTGTGGCGGGTGTCTTCGGCGGCGATGACGTCGGCATTCGCCAACACCTCGCGGGCGCGGGTGGACAGATCAGCCAGGTTGCCGATCGGGGTCGCGACAAGTTCGATTCGGCCCGAAGCCACCTCTATAATCTCCGGGCGCAACCTGCACCCCAGTCAGGAACTTCCAAGCTTGCCCCGCACCATGCCAGCCATGCAACCACGTCTCTGCCGCCTGCCCACAGCCCTGGTGGGTGCGGCACTGCTCGCGCTGCTCGCCGGCTGCGCTTCTTCACCTGCAGGGCCCGGCCCGGCCTCGGTCGATCGTGCCGAGCGGCTGGAGCGGCGCGGCGACCACATCGAAGCTGCGCAGATGTACGAACGCCTGGCCGCCGGCAACGCGGCGCCCGACCGTGTCGACTTCGCCTTCGCCGCGGCGCGCGCCTGGCTCGCGGCCAACCGCGCCGACGATGCGCAGCGCGCGCTGGATCTGGCCGCTGCGGAGCGCACGCCGGCGCAGCGCTTCGAAGGCGAGCTGCTGGCTGCGGAGATCGCCCTGGCGCGCGGCCAGTATGCGGCGGCCTGGCGGCAGATCTCGCAGGTGCCGGAGCCAGCGCGCCCGGCCGATGCGTCGCGGCTGCTGCAGCTGCGCCAGCAGGTGGCGCTGCGTGCCGGCCAGCCCATCGAGGCGGTGCGGGCCGGCATCGCGCGCGAGCGCGTGGCAGCCAACGATGCCGAGCGGGCGCGCACGCGGCGCGATTTGCTCAGCGATCTGCGTGGGGCTATCGACAACGGCCTGCGGGTCGATCCGGCCACCAGCAACGAGCCTCTGATCCGCGGCTGGCTCGAGATCGCGCAGATTGCCGCAGCCGCGGGGCGCAGCCCGCTGGCCGCGCAGTCATCAATAGAGCGCTGGCGCACGCGTTTCCCCGGTCATCCGGCCGCCACCATTGCCAACGCCGAGATCCTCACCCCGGCCGAGCGCCCCGGCGTCAGCGGCAGTGCCGCAGCGCTGGCTTCTGTTTCCGGCCCCGTGGCGCTGCTGCTGCCACTCACCGGGCGGCAGTCGGCGCCGGCCATGCTGATCCGCGATGGCTTTCAGGCAGCCGTGGCACGCATGCCCGCGGCAGAGCGGCCGGTGCTGCGGGTGTACGACACGGGCACGCTGCCGGTGAGCACGGCGCTGCGCAACGCGCAGGATGAGGGCGCGGCCTTCATCGTCGGGCCGCTGACGCGCGAAGAGGTGCGCACGGCGGTGGACCAGCATCCCGCCGTGCCCCTGTTGCTGCTCAACACGCTCGATGCCGGCCAGGCCGGCAGCCAGGTCTACCAATACGCATTGTCGCCCGAGGACGAGGCCCGGCAGATCGCGCGGCAGATCACCGGCGCGGGCCATCGCAATGCCGTCGTGCTGGCGCCATCGGGCGAATGGGGCAGCCGTGTGGCCGCGGCGTTCGCCGAAGAGCTCACGCGCAGCGGCGGCGCGGTGATCGCGCAGGGCAACTACGATCTGGCGCGCAACGATCTCACCGCCACCATGACTGCAGTGCTGGGCATCGAGGAAAGTCGCGCACGCGCCCGGCGCCTGCAGCAGGTCACCGGCACGGCGCTGCAGTTCGATCCGCATCCGCGGCCGGACATCGATGCCATCTTCGTGGCGGGTTACCAGCCGCTCGCGGTGCGCCAGATCAACCCGCAGCTGCGCTTCTTCAATGCCGGCGATGTGCCTACCTACATCACGCAGGATGCCCTGGACGCAGACAACAACGCGAACCGCGATCTGGAGGGCATGCGCCTGCTGGAGACCCCGTGGACGCTCGACAGCGTGGGCGCCGTTGCCGACCTGCGTGCCGCCACGCAGGCAGAGTGGGCCGCGCAGGGGCAGCGCCAGTCGCGCTATTTCGCGTTCGGCTACGACGCCGCGATGCTGGCGATGGAGCTGCGACGCGGGCCCGCGGCGGCCTGGCCGCTGGCGGGTCTCACCGGGCGGCTGCAGATCAGCGCGGAGGGCCGCATCGAGCGCAGCCTGAACTGGGCGCGGCTGCGCGAAGGCAACATCGAAGCGTTCGATCCGGTGCGCTGACAGCTGGTGGCGGAGGGCCGCAAACCGCCCCGCACACCACGCGCCGCCGCCGGCCAGGCGGCGGAGGATGCCGCAGCGCACTTCCTCGAGTCGCAGCACTGCACGATTCTCACCCGCAACTACCGCTGCCGCAGTGGCGAGCTCGACATCGTCGCCGAGGCACCGGACGGAGTGGTCCTGATCGCTGAAGTACGGCTGCGGGCCAGCAATCGCTATGGCGGCAGTGCCGCCAGCGTCGACTGGCGCAAGCAGCGGCGCATCGGGCGCGCCACCGGTCACCTGCTGGCCCGTCATCCGGCGCTGGCGCGGCGCGCGCTGCGTTTCGATGTACTCGCGCTGCAGCCGGATCCGGCCGGTGGCTACCTGGTGGAATGGATCCGTCATGCGTTCGAGGTTGGCCAGCGCTGATCTGCTAAGGTGCGCGCGGGGAGTTGGCTGGGTGATCGCCGCGTGGCGTCGCAAGACGTTGCGGGGAGGAAAGTCCGGGCTCCAGTGGACAAGGTGCCAGGTAACGCCTGGGGGGCGCGAGCCCACGGAAAGTGCAACAGAGAGCAGACCGCCGAAGTGCCCGCGAGGGCGCTGGTAAGGGTGAAAGGGTGCGGTAAGAGCGCACCGCGTCGGTGGCAACACTCGACGGCACGGCAAACCCCACCTGGAGCAAGACCAAATAGGGAAGTCGCGTCGCAAGACGCAGCGTGGGTCCCGCGTGCTTCCGGGTAGGTTGCTTGAGGGCTGCGGCGACGCAGCTCCTAGAGGAATGATTACCCTCGACAGAACCCGGCTTACAGGCCAGCTCCCCACTTGGCCCCACATTTACCGCGGAATCGGCGGAATCGGCGGAATCGGCGGAAGCGGCGGAATCGGCGGAATCGGCGGGCAGAGGCGCCCCGCGCCCGGCTCGGCCTCCACATCCGCGCCAATCATCTCCATCCAGCCGCAATC
>JBEVNO010000031.1:0-8790 GCA_040508085.1 Steroidobacteraceae bacterium | reverse complement strand
CGTTCCGGCAAGCCGGTGGTGCTGGCGGTCAACAAGGCCGAGGGCCGCGACCCCGGCGTGATCTCCGCCGAGTTCCATCGCCTGGGCTTCAGCGAAGTGCAGACCATCGCCGCGCTGAACGGGCAGGGCTGCGAGAAGCTCATCGACCGCGCGCTGGCGGGCCTGGAGGCCACCGAAGAGCAGGGCGCCGACCAGGCCGATGATTCCATCCGCATCGCCGTGATAGGCCGTCCCAATGTGGGCAAGTCCACGCTGGTGAACCGCCTCATCGGCGAGGAGCGCGTGATCGCCACCGATGTCGCCGGCACCACGCGCGATTCCATCTTCGTGCCCTTCGAGCGCGATGGCCGCAAGTTCACGCTGATCGACACCGCGGGCGTGCGCCGCCGCGCGCGCGTCGAGGATGCCGTCGAGCGCGCCAGCGTCGCCCGCACACTGCAGGCCATTGCCGCCGCGCATGTGGTGGTGCTGGTGCTCGATGCCCATGACGGCGTCGCCGAACAGGATGCCTCGGTGCTGGGCCTGGCCCTGCAGCGCGGCCGCTCGCTGCTGCTGGCCATCAACAAGTGGGATGGCATCGCCGCCGACCAGCGCGACACCATCCGCAATGCCCTGGCGCTGCGGCTGGATTTCGTGCCCTTCGCGCCGCAGATGTTCATCTCGGCACGCCATGGCACCGGCGTGGGCGAGCTGGCCGCGGCAGCGGTGCGGGCGTACGACGCCTCCATGCGCGACATGTCCACGCCGCAGCTCTCGCGCGTGCTGGAGAAAGCGCTCGAAGCGCACCAGCCGCCCCTGGTGCGTGGCCGCCGCATCAAGCTGCGCTATGCCCACCAGGGCGGCCGCAACCCGCCGCGCATCGTCATCCACGGCAACCAGACGCAGCAGACGCCGGAAGCCTACAAGCGCTACCTGATGAATACCTTCCGCGAGGCCTTTGATCTGTACGCCTGCCCGGTGATGCTCGAGCTGCGCACCGATGCCAACCCCTTCGGCAACAAGGAGCAGCGCGAGGCCGCGGCGCGCAAGGTGACGGCGAAGAAGAAGGGCGGCGCCAAGAACGTGGCGCGGCGCGTATCGCGCAAGAAAGTGGCCACCGGCAAGCCCACGGGCAAACGCCCGCGCTGATCAGCTCTTCGCGGCGGGTTGCGCCGCTGCCGGCTTCGCTGCAGGTCTGGCCGCCGGCTTCGGCGGCGGCGGCAGCAGCAGCGCCGGATCCACCGATGTGCCATTGAGGATCACCCCGAAGTGCAGGTGCGGCCCGGTGACTCGTCCGGTGGCGCCCACCTTGCCCAGCTGCTGGCCGGCCTTCACCACATCACCCTTCTTCACGCTGAACGCCGACAGGTGCGCGTACATGGTGACGAACCCATGCCCGTGGTCCACGTACACCACATTGCCGCTGAAGTAGAAGTCGCCGGCCTCGATCACCGTGCCATCGGCGGGCGCGAGAATCGGCGTGCCGGTGGGCGCCGCGATATCCATGCCCGTATGCGGGTTGCGCGGCTGGCCATTGAAGATGCGCCGCTTGCCGTAGGAGCTGCTGCGGCGGCCTTCGATCGGCATGCGCAGGGTGAAGGTAGCCGGCAGGGCCGCGCTGAAGGCATCACGCGCCGCGTCGAGCCGCTTCTGTTCACTCTCCACCCGAGCCGCGTTCTCCGGCGACAGATCCACCATGCCGGGAGCCACCTTCAATGCCTCTTCGGGGTATTTCTTCGCTGCGATCTTCACCGGCAATGTCTTCGCGGCGCTGCCCGGCGCGCTGATCTCCACCGTGTAGTCGCCCGGTTCCACGCTGAGCGCGATGCCGACGATCGCCTTGCGCCGCCCGGCATCGGTCGTGACCAGCACCTCGCGCCCCTGCCAGGTCACGCGCGGCTCCGCGCCGGTGGCCTCGCCCACATCGACGATCACGATGCCACCCGGCACGGCGCTGGTGCGGGGCAAAGCGGCGCGCGACATCGCCGGAACCAGCATGGCGGCCACAGCCAGGCCACCGCAGATGAGATTCTTCATGAGGCTGATATTACACTCGGCACGAAGCAGCGAAGCCATCGAGGAGCAGCAAGTGGCCTTCAAGAAGCGGGACTTCCCGGTGGAGCGGGCGCGCGAGCATCTGGAAACCGGCCCCATCGTGCTCGTGACCTCACGGCACCAGCGGCGCTCGAACATCATGACCATGGGCTGGCACAGCATGCTGGAGTTCGAGCCCTCGCTGTTCGGCTGCTACATCTGGGAGCGCAACCGCAGCCATGAGGCCATCCTGGCCAGCCGCCAGTGCGTCATCAATGTGCCCACGGTGGAACTGGCCGACCAGGTCGTCGCCATCGGCAACAGCCACTCGGACGAAGCGGACAAATTCACCGCCACCGGGCTCACACCTGCCAAGGCCACGCGCGTGAAGGCGCCGCTGATCAAGGAGTGCTACGCGAATTTCGAGTGCCGCCTGTTCGACGACCGCATGGTGGAGCGCTACAGCTTCTTCATCTGGAAGATCGTCAAGGCCCATGTGGCGCCGCTGAAGGCGCCCAGGACCATCCACTACCGCGGCCGCGGGCGCTTCATGGTGGCCGGGCGGGAGATCGACCGCAGCAAGCTGTTCAAGAAGGAAAACCTGTAGCTGCGCCAGCCGGCGGCGCCGGGGGCCTCTGCGCCTGCCGCAGGATTCTGTGATACTGGCCTTCAAATCAACCTCGGGGGGCTTTCATGAAGATCTCGCACTTGCTGCTCGGCGCCGTTGCCGTCACCGCCGGCCTGGCATCACAGGCGCCGGCCGTTGCCGCGGCGCCTACCGTGCCCACCGCGCCCATAGCGCAGAGCTGCCCCGCCTACCTCGACCACGATTTCCGCCAGCTGCATTCCTCCAAGACCATCAACCTGTGCAAGGCCTTCCCGGGCAAGCCACTGCTGATCGTCAACACCGCCAGCCACTGCGGCTTCACGCCGCAGTTCAAGGGCCTCGAAAGCGTGTACCAGAAGTACAAGGCCCGCGGTCTGGTGGTGGTGGGTTTCTCATCCAACGATTTTGCTCAGGAAGATGCAGACGAGGCAGTGGCTGCCGAGACGTGCTTTCTGAACAACGGCGTCACCTTCACCATGCTGGCGCCGCAGAAAGTGAAGGGCCCGGATGCCAACCCCGTGTTCAAGGAACTGAACAAGCAGAGCTCCGAGCCGAAGTGGAACTTCAACAAATATCTGGTCGCGCGTGATGGCACGGTGGCCAAGTACTACGACAGCAAGACCACGCCGGAGAGCGCCGAATTCAACGCCGAGCTCGAGAAGCTCGTCAAATAGATCATTTGACGTAGATCGCGGCGGCGCGCGCGCATACACTCTGCGCTGCGCGCTTCGCTGTCAGGGATTCAGTCGAGCCAGGCATGAAACGGGGGGTCCGTGATCTGCCGGTCGCGGGTAGGGAAAATGACAGCGAAGCCGCGCCTTCCCACTGCCACCAGTTACGCGTCTTGAAGCGCACCTGAAAAGCAGACATCCTTTTTGCGAAGGTCTGCAATACGGGTTGCCTATGCGCAATGTGCTTCGGAGTCTTGTTCTTGTCGGTGCCGCCGCCCTGGTGGCGCCAGTCTGGGGCCAGGCCACCACGCGTGCCTGCGGCGCCGAAGAGACCGTAGGTCCCGCCTGTCTGCTGGCGCGACAGGGGTTGCCCGCGCTGCCTGCCGCCCCGCTGTACTGGCATCTGGATCAATTCGCATCCAGGGAGGCCGCGCAACTGGCGGCGGGCACGCACAGCACGGTGGTCGAGGCGTTCGGCTCAGTCTGGCTGTTCACCATCGAAGGCCAGTCCTGGCGGCCGCAAGGCGGCAAGCATGTATCGGATGTGGGCCCGCTGCCCGTGCAACCCGCGCCGGCCTATGCGGCTGAATATCTGCGCTCCATCTTCAGCCCCGGCATGACAGCACCACTGCACGTGCATTCCGGCCCGGAAGCCTTCTATGCCGTGAGCGGCGATACCTGCCTTGAAACCCCCGACGGCTTTCAGCTGGGACGCGGCCCCGGCAACAGTCTTTCCATCCGGGGTGGCCCGCCCATGCTGCTCATGGCCATTGGCAAGGTTCCACGCCAGGGTTTCGCGCTGATACTGCACGACGCCAGCCTGCCGCCCACCACCTTGACGCACGACTGGCATCCGCAGGGGCTGTGCGAGCGGCAATTCAAGGAAGCGGGTCCCTGACCCGCGCGCGCACCACGCCCCGTTTCAACCTGGCCTCGATCTCCTCGCCCGCGCGCACCTCGGCCGCATCCTGCAGCACCTCGCCGCGGGCGTTGGTGACAATCGCGTAGCCGCGTTCGAGCGTTGCCAGCGGGCTGATGGCATCCAGTCCGCGCTGCGCCAGCAGCAAGCGCTGCTGGCTGCGCACGTAGCCAGTCACCCAGCCACGCCGCAGCCGCTGCTCCAGTTCGTCCAGACGCTGCCCCTGCTGACGCAGCCGATTGCCCGGATGCACGCGCGCCAGCCGCTGCGCCAGCGTGTCGTGGCGCTGTGCCGCCCGCAGCAGCATTTGCGCGGTGGCGCGGCGCAGCCGCGCATCCAGTTCATCCAGCCGCTGCACCTGCTGGCGCAGCCGCACTTCCGGATGCACGCGTGACAGACGCTGCGCGAGGTTGCCGTAGCGCTCCTGCGCGCGCGCCAGCAGCTGCCCCATGAAGCGCCGCATGCGATGTTCCGTGGCCTCCAGCGCCGCGAGCAGGGTGCGCCGGTCCGGCACCACCAGCTCCGCCGCGCCGGAAGGCGTGGGCGCGCGCAGGTCCGCCGCGAAATCCGCGATGGTGAAATCAATCTCATGGCCGATGCCGGTGATCACCGGAATGGCGCAGCGGCGGATGGCGCGCGCCACGCGCTCATCGTTGAAGCACCACAGGTCCTCGATCGAGCCGCCGCCGCGCGTCAGGATCACCACATCAGCCTCGCCACGGCGCGAGGCGTTATCCAGCGCGGCAACAAGGGATTCAGCAGCCGCCGCACCCTGCACCGGCGTCGGCATCACCAGCACGGTTGCCGGCGGAAAGCGCCGCGCCAGGATCTGCAGCACATCGCGCACCGCCGCGCCGGTAGGGGAGGTGATGATGGCGATGCGCTTCGGCATCGGCGGCAATGGCCGCTTCAACGCCACGTCGAACAGCCCTTCGGTGGCCAGCCGCGCCTTCAATCGCTCGAACTCGCGCTGCAGGGCGCCTTCGACAGCGTCCTCCATAATCTCAGCGATCATCTGGTAGTCGCCGCGCGGCTCGTAGAGGCTCACCCGCCCGCGCACAACCACATGCAGGCCATCCTTGGGCCGGAAGCGCAGGCGCGAATTCGCGCCGCGGAACATGGCACAGCGGATCTGCGCATCGCGATCCTTCAGCGTGAAATACCAGTGGCCGGAAGAGGGCGCCGCGAAGTTCGAGACCTCGCCCTCCACCCACAATGGCGGCAGGCCGCTTTCCAGCAGCTGCCGCGCCTCCGCATTGAGGCGTGCCACCGTGTAGATATCGCGTTCGGGCCTGCCCAGCGGCGTATTCATTTGTTGATGGTATGCAGCGCGACGCTTTCCGTCACCGGGTCGAACAGCAGCCGCGCCTCGCCGCGCTCCAGCGCAGCCAGCACCTGCGCCACCTTCTCTTCGTGCGTGTATTCCTGCGCGCCGTAATCCGTGCCCTCGCGCAGCACGAAGGATTCGGCCACGCTGCGCAGCGTCTCGCCGGAGAGCAGGTTGTGCGGCACTTCCACCGGCTCGCTGTCCGCCTCCGGATCCGGGGCTTGGTTGTCCACTGCATCCATCCGGCTAGTGTGAGGCAGCCGCGCCGGATTATCTGGGATACTCGAACGCAACCCGCCCTGGAGATTGCGATGGAAGCGCGCGCGTCCCGGCTCATCCCCACCCTGTGCCTCATGGCGCTGCTGGCCGCCTGTGGCGCGCCGCAGTCCGCCCGGCAGGTGCTGGCACAGAACACCCCGGCCACGCTCACCGGCGGCGCCACCTTCGTGGCCCCGGCGCAGTGGACCATGCAAACCCGCGGCCCGGTCATCGAGCTCACGCCGCCGGAGGCCGACGGCTCGCGCATGGTGCTGGTGGATGTGCGCGCCAGCGATGCCGCCGCCGCCGTCACCGCTGCCTGGCTGGCCGCCGGCGGCCCGCCCAGATGGCCGGTGAAAACCGCCACCGAGAACCCGCCAGCCCGCGGCTGGAAACTCATCAGCCACCACGGCTACGAGGTGCCCGCCAACGCGCACCGCGAAGTCTCCGCCACCGCGCACCTGGCCGGCCAGATCTGGACCGTGCTGCTGATCGACTTCGACGAGGGCCTGCTGGACAAGCGCCAGTCCCAGGCCAGCGTCATCACCGGCCGGCTGTGGGCCCAGGGCTACCAGCGCGAGAGCTTTGCCGGCCGCACGCCGCACCAGCTGGATGCCGCGCGCCTCAAGCAGATCACCGACCTGCTGCGCCAGGGCATGCAGCTGTATGGCGTGCCGGGCCTGAGCTTCGGCATCGTGCAGGATGGGCGCGTGGTGTTCGCCGGCGGCCTGGGTGTGAAGGAAGTGGGCAAGCCCGCAGCCCCGGATGCGCAGACCAACTTCCTCATCGCCTCCAACACCAAGCAGCTCACCACGCTGCTGCTGGCGAAGCTCGTGGAGCAGGGCCGCTTCGCCTGGGAAACCCCGGTGGAACAGCTGCTGCCCGGCTTCGCGCTCGGCGATGCCGCCACCACGCACCGCGTACAGGTGCAGCACCTGGTGTGCGCCTGCACCGGCCTGCCACGGCAGGATCTGGAATGGCTGTGGGAATTCCACAACGCCACCGCCGCCAGCACGCTCAAGACGCTGGCCACCATGCAGCCCACCAGCGATTTCGGCGCGCTGTATCAATATTCCAACCCGCTGGCCTCCGCCGGCGGCTATGTGGGCGCGCATGTGCTGTATCCGCAGATGGAGCTGGGCGCCGCCTACGACCGCGCCATGCAGGAACTGGTGTTCGACCCGCTGCACATGCAGCACACCACCTTCGATTTCAAGCGGGCGCTCGCCGGCAACTTCGCCGTGCCCTATGGCGCCGACCCGGATGGCAATGTGGCGCCCGCCAACCTCGTCTCCAATTACGCCATCCACCCCATGCGCCCGGCCGGCGGCGCCTGGAGCAATGCCGAGGATCTGCTGCGCTTCATCCAGATGGAGCTGGACGGCGGCCTGCTGCCCGATGGCACACGCTACATCGGCGAGGCCGCGCTGAAGGAGCGCCGCAAGCCCAAGGTGGCCATGAACCTGGACGTGACCTACGGCATGGGCCAGCGCGTGGACACCAGCACCGGCGTGCCCATCGTGATGCACGGCGGCGCCATGAACGGCTACATGAGCTCCACCTTCTTCCTGCCCGACCAGAAGGTGGGCGCCGTGCTGCTCACCGCCTCGGAGCAGGGCGATGGCCTCAATGGCCCGTTCCGCCGCCGGCTGCTGGAGCTGCTGTTCGACGGCGAGGAAACCGCCATGCCGGATCTGGCCGCCAGCGCCGCCGCCTGGCGCGCCCGCTGGCTGGCCGAGCGCAAGCGGCTGCAGGTGCCGGCCGACCCGGCCGAGGCCGCCAAGCTCGCGCCGCGCTACCGCAATGCCGCGCTGGGCCCCATCACCGTCACCCGCGCCGGTGCCGAAACCGTGTTCGATTTCGGCGAGTGGAAGAGCGGCATGGCCTCGCGCCGCAATGACGACGGCAGCCTTTCCTTCGTCACCACCACCCCCGGCATGAACAGCCACCAGTTCGTGGTCGCCGCGCCCGCGGCGGACGGCCGGCGGCAGCTGGTGAAGCGCAGCGAGCAGCAGGAATACGTGTTCACCGAAGAGCGCTAGCCGGCGCCGGGCGGGGGTTTACCCACCCCCGGTGACCCGCGTAAAATAGGCCATGCGAATCCTCGAAGAAGCCCTCACTTTCGACGACGTCCTGCTGGTCCCCGCCGCCTCGGACGTCCTCCCCAAAGAAATCGATCTCGGCACGCAGCTCACGAAGAGCGTGCGCCTCGGCCTGCCGATACTGTCCTCGGCCATGGATACCGTCACCGAGGCCCGCCTCGCCATCACCATGGCGCAGGAAGGCGGCATGGGCATCCTGCACAAGAACATGACCATCGAGGCGCAGGCGCGCGAGGTCATCAAGGTCAAGAAATTCGAGAGCGGCGTCATCCGCGAGCCCATCAGCGTCTCGCCGGACATGACCATCCGCCAGGTGCTGGAGCTCACGCGCTCGCGCGGCATCTCCGGCGTGCCGGTGGTGCAGGGCCGCGAACCCATCGGCATCGTCACCCATCGGGACCTGCGCTTCGAGACGCAGCTCGACGCTCCCGTCTCCACGGTGATGACGCCGAAAGACCAGCTGGTGATGGTGAAGGAAGGCGCCGCCAAGGAAGAAGTGCTGGCGCTGCTGCACAAGCACCGCATCGAGAAGGTGCTGGTGGTGAATGCCGCCGCCGAGCTCACCGGCATGATCACCGTGAAGGACATCCAGAAGGCCAAGGATTTCCCCCGCGCCAGCAAGGACGACACCGGCCGCCTGCGCGTCGGCGCCGCGGTGGGCACCACGCACGACACCATGGAGCGCGTCGCCGCGCTGCATGCCGCCGGCTTGGACGTGGTGGTGGTGGATACCGCCCACGGCCACACCCGCTGGGTGCTCGATACCGTCCGCGCCATCAAGAACAAGTTTCCCGAGCTGCAGGTCATCGGCGGCAACATCGTCACCGGTGAAGCGGCGCTGGAGCTGGTGAAGGCCGGCGCGGATGCCGTGAAGGTGGGCATTGGCCCGGGCT
>JBEVNO010000020.1:0-3660 GCA_040508085.1 Steroidobacteraceae bacterium | reverse complement strand
ACCACCACCACCATCTCGGTGGAGCAGTACACGCTGGCAAAGCAGCGCGTGGAGGCTGCCGGGCTGCAGGACAAGGTGACCCTGCTGCTGAAGGACTACCGCGATCTGGACGGCCAGTACGACAAGCTGGTCTCCATCGAGATGATCGAGGCGATCGGCGCGCAGTACCTGGAAACCTATTTCGGCACGCTCACGCGCCTGCTCAAGGACGATGGCCTGGCACTGCTGCAGGCGATCACGATCGAAGACGAGCGTTACGAACAGGCGCGGCGCAGCGTGGACTACATCAAGCGCTTCGTGTTCCCGGGCAGCTTCATTCCCTCGATCAACGCGATCCTGGCCGCCAAGACCCGCAGCAGTGATCTGCAGCTGATCGGGCAGCACGATTTCGGGCACTCCTACGCGCTGACCCTGCGCGCCTGGCGCGAGCGCTTCCTGGCGCAGCTGCCGGCGGTGCGCGCGCAGGGCTTCGACGAACGGTTCATCCGCCTGTGGGAGTTCTACCTGGCCTACTGCGAAGGCGGTTTCCTTGAGCGCTCGATCGGCGTTTCACACCTGCTGTTCGCACGCCCGGGCCACCGCCCGGCGTGGCCGGCGGATGCGGGCTGAGATGCCGCGCTTCCTGGCCAACGTGATCGGCAACCAGCTGGTCTGGCTGTGCGCGGTGGTCGGTGCCGGGCACGGGCTGCGCTGGCCGGCGCTGTTGGCCGCGGCAGTCTATGTCACCAGCCAGCTGGCGCTGTCACCGCACCCGCGCGTGGAGCTGCGGCTGATGGGCGTGGCACTGCTGTGCGGGCTGGTGGTGGATGGCATTGCCGGCGCCTCGGGCCGGGTGGTGTATGCCGCCGGCAGCGGCGCGCCGTGGCTGGCCCCGGTGTGGATCCTGGCTTTGTGGGCAGCCTTCGCAATGACCTTGACGGTGTCCTTCGCCGCGTTGCAGCGGCACCTGCTGGGCGCGGCCCTGGTCGGGCTGCTGCTGGCACCGCTGGCCTACATTTCCGCCGCACGCGGCTGGTCATCGGTGGCCTTCGCCACGCCGCAATGGCAGGGCATCGCGCTGCTCGGGATCGGCTGGGCGCTCGCGTTGCCGCTGCTGGCCGTCTGCGCGCGGCACTGGCAGGGCAACGGCGGGCACACCGGTGTGCTCGCTTCAGGAGAAACACGATGAAGATGCTGTGGGTGGTCTGGCTGTATGCCGCGTTGATCATGAGCTGGGGCTGGTGGTGGCAACGCCGGCACCAGAACATCGGCGTGGTCGATGTGCTGTGGGCGAAGGGCGTGGGGGCCTCGGCGCTGCTGCTGGCGGTGCTGGGCGAGGGCGCGGCGATGCCGCGCATCGCGCTGGCGGTGCTCGGTGGGCTGTGGGGATCGCGGCTGGCACTGCACCTGTGGCATCGCGTGCGCAGTGAGCCCGAAGATGGCCGCTACCAGCACCTGCGCCGGCACTGGAACGGGCACCAGGGCAAGATCTTCGGCTTCTTCCAGTTCCAGGCGCTGCTGATCGTGCTGTTCGCGCTGCCGTTCGTGGCGGTCGCGGTCAATCCCGCACCGCAGGCCTGGGGCTGGCTGCTGGCAGCGGTCGCGATGTGGCTGCTCAGCGTGGGCGGCGAAGCGCTCGCCGATCGCCAGCTGGCGCGCTTCCGCGCGGACCCGGCCAACAAGGGCAAGACCTGCCGCGACGGCCTGTGGCGCTACTCGCGGCACCCCAACTATTTCTTCGAATGGCTGCACTGGTTTACCTACGTGCTGCTGGCCGTGCACTCGCCGCTGTGGTGGCTGGCGTGGTCCGGCCCGGTGGTGATGTACGTGTTCCTGCGCTGGGTCAGCGGCATCCCCTTCACCGAGGCGCAGGCGCTGCGCAGCCGTGGCGAGGACTATCGCGATTACCAGCGCACCACGCCGATGCTGTTTCCGTGGTTTCCCTCCCGTTCTTCGCATGCCCGCAAGGAGTCTTCATCGTGAATGCCGCCAGTGAATCATTGCCGTTGCCGGATTACGCCCCCGGCCTGACCGGCCTGGCCGAACGCGGCCTGCTGCCCGATGCGCTGCTGCGGCTGGGCATCCGCCGCCAGTGCGAACAGCGCCTGCGCGAAGAACTGGCCGGTGGCCAGCAGGCGCAGTCGCTGCGCTTCGCCGAACGCATCGCCGGGCTGTCGCACAGCGCGGTGGCCCTGCACGTGGATGCGGCCAACCGCCAGCACTATGAAGTGCCCGCCGCCTTCTTCCACCACTGCCTGGGCAAGCGGCTCAAGTACAGCAGCTGCTATTACGCCACCGGCAACGAGAGCCTGGACGAAGCCGAAGAAGCGATGCTGGCGCTGTACGGGGAACGGGCCGAACTGGCCGACGGCCAGCACATCCTGGAACTGGGCTGCGGCTGGGGCTCGCTCACGCTGTGGATGGCCGAGCACTACCCGAACGCGCGCATCACCGCGGTGTCCAATTCCAACAGCCAGCGCGAGTACATCCAGGGGCAATGCCGCGCGCGCGGTTTCGAGAACGTCACCGTGCTGACCCGCGACGTCAATCACCTGGTGCTGGATGCGGAGACCTTCGACCGCTGCGTCTCGATCGAGATGTTCGAGCACATGCGCAACTACCAGCAGCTGCTGCAGCGCATCCATCGCTGGCTGCGCCCGGAAGGCAAGCTGTTCGTGCACATCTTCGTGCACCGCACGCTGATGTACCCGTTCGAGACCGAGGGTGAAGACAACTGGATGGGCCGCCACTTCTTCACCGGTGGCCTGATGCCGGCGGCCGATACGCTGCTGTGCTTCCAGCAGCATCTGCAACTGCAGCAGCGCTGGCTGCTGGATGGCACCCACTACGAACGCACCGCCAACCACTGGCTGGCCAACCAGGACCGCGAAAAGGACGCCGTGATGGCCGTGCTGCGGCAGTGCTATGGCGACGCTGCGGCGCCGCTGTGGCACCAGCGCTGGCGGATGTTCTGGATGGCCTGCGCCGAGCTGTTCGGCTACCAGCAGGGCCAGCAGTGGCAGGTCGCGCACTACCTTTTCGCCCGTCCCTGAGCCCCATTTTCCCGGAGGATTCCCCATGTCCCTACGCACCTTCGTTCCGATCCTGGCTGCCGGCATGCTGCTGGGCGGCTGCGGTGGCAATACCCGTCCGATCCCGCCGGTGGCGCACGTGGATGTCCCCCGTTTCATGGGCGACTGGTATGTGATCGCGCAGATTCCCACGCGGCTCGAGCGCGAGGCCTTCGATTCGGTGGAGTCCTACGCCCTGCGCGACGACGGAAAGATCCAGACCACGTTCCGTTACCGCAAGGGCAGCCACGATGCGCCGGTCAAGACCATGCACCCGGTCGGCACCGTCAAGGAAGGCACGCAGGGCGCCGAGTGGGGCATGCAGTTCATCTGGCCGATCAAGGCCGAGTACGTGATCGTGTACCTGGACGATGCATACCAGCAGACCATCGTGGGGCGCAGCAAGCGCGATTACGTGTGGCTGATGGCGCGCACCCCGACCATCTCCGATGCCGATTACCAGAACGCGATGCTGCGGATCTCCGCACTCGGCTATGACCTGACCAAGATCCGGCGCGTGCCGCAGGCCGCGGCGGCCAAGGGCGAATAGCCGGTTCTGCGCGGCGGTTCTCAGGCCCTGAGAAGCCGCCGGGCGATACTGTCGGCCTGC
>JBEVNO010000006.1:0-7591 GCA_040508085.1 Steroidobacteraceae bacterium | reverse complement strand
GGCGCGGGCGGCAGCACGGTCATGATGTCGAAGGCGCCTGGCGCGAGGTAGCCCGGCAGCGTGGAAGTCGTGGCCATCTGCGGCGATGACGCGGGCAGGCCTGCATTGCCGCCAGCCGGGGCAGCGGTGCGTGTGGATGGGCTCGCGCAGGCGGCGAGGACCACGCAGGCCAGCAGGGCAATGGAGCGCTTGATGTTCATGGATCGCAGTCTAGGCCTTGGGTCGAAACGCTTTCATGACAGCCTCATTCGTTTCCAGTCGTGGCCCGCCGATGAGATCGATGCAGTAGGGGATTGCCGGGAACACTGCCTCCAGGTTCTCGCGGATCGACTTGGGCCGGCCGGGCAGGTTCACGATCAGGGTGCGGCCACGGATGCCGGCGGTCTGGCGCGACAGTATGGCGGTGGCCACATACTTCAATGACGTGGCGCGCATCAGCTCGCCGAAGCCGGGCATCTCGCGTTCCACCACGCTGAGCGTGGCTTCGGGCGTGACATCGCGCGGCGCCGGGCCGGTCCCACCGGTGGTGACGATCAGGCAGCAGCCGGCCGCATCGGCCTGGCGGCGCAGTTCGGCGGCGATCACATCGCGCTCATCCGGCACCACGCGGTAGTCCACGTCGAAATCAGTGCTCAGCCATTCGCGCAGCAATGCCACGCAGGCCTGCCCGGGTTCATCGCTGTAGACGCCGGCGCTGGCGCGGTCGGACACATTGAGCACGCCGATGACGGGCTTGGTGGCGGAATTCATGGCGCGGATTCTACTGCGTGATGGCTCAGGTACCACAGAAGGTGGCGAGCACGCGCTCGTGGTCGGCGGGTGGCAGCATGAATTCCTCCGCGCCGGGATGATCGCGGTAAGGATCCTGCAGCAACCTCAGCAATGCGTTGAATGGCGCCATGTCGCCGCGCGTCGAAGCGGCATCGAGCGCCGCCTCGACGCGATGGTTGCGCGGAATGAAGGCCGGGTTCACAAGCCGCATGGCATCGCGCCGTGCCGCTGCGGCCAAAGGTTCGCTGCCCAGGCGCGCGCGCCAGCGGGACAGCCATGCGGCTGCACCATCAGGCATGGAGGCCAGTGTCGCCACGCTGCCCGTCTCGATGGCATCCGCCAGCTGCCGGAAGGTCAGCGTGTAATCCGCGCGCGCATCGCGCAGCAGCTGCAGCAGGTCCGTCACCAGCGTCGCGTCTCCGGCCTGCTCGGTGGCGAGCCCCAGCCTGGCGCGCATCCGCCGCAGCAGGGCCGCCTCGAACTGCGAGACGAAATCGTTGAGGATCACCGTGGCGCGCGCGACATTCGCTTCGGTTTCGCCTGGCATCAATGACAGCAGGCATTCGGCCAGCCGCGTCAGGTTCCACTGCATGATGGCGCCCTGGTTGCCGAAGCTGTAGCGGCCGCGCTGGTCGATGGAGCTGAAGACGGTGGCCGGATCGTACTGGTCCATGAACGCGCACGGGCCGTAGTCGATGGTCTCGCCGCTGAGCGCGACATTGTCGGTGTTCATCACGCCGTGGATGAAGCCGACACCGGTCCAGGCCGCGACCAGCTCCGCCTGGCGGGCCGTCACGGCGCGCAGCAGTTCGAGTGCGGCATCGGCATGGCCGCTGAGCTGTGGATAGTGGCGCGCGATGGTGAAGTCGAGCAGCTGCTGCAGCGAGGCCTGGTCGTCGCGCGCCGCGAAGTATTCGAAAGTGCCGACGCGGATATGGCTGGCGGCGACGCGCGCCAGCACCGCACCGGGCAGCATGCCGTCACGCCGCACCAGCGCGCCCGTGGCCACCACCGCCAGCGAACGCGTGGTGGGAATGCCGAACGCCTGCATGGCTTCGCTGATCAGGAATTCACGCAGCATCGGGCCCACGGCCGCCAGCCCGTCGCCGGAGCGTGACCACACCGTGCGGCCGGAGCCTTTGAGCTGCAGGTCGCGCAGCTCACCGGCGCGGTTGCGCAATTCTCCCAGCAGCAGTGCGCGGCCATCCCCCAGCGCGGGCTGGAAATGCCCGAACTGGTGGCCGGCATAGGCCATGGCGATGGGTTGCGCGTCCTCGGGCAGTTGCCGGCCGGAGAACAGCTCGGCGGCTACCGGCTCAAGAGCTGCAGCATCGAGGCCCAATTCCGTGGCCAGCGCCGCATTCCACGCCAGCAACCGCGGCGCGGGAACTGTCGCCGGGGTTGCTGCCGTATGGAACGCCGCGGGCAGCGCGGCGTAATGATGTTCGAGGCCCAGTTTCACCGGGCTAGGGTACTGCTATTTGTCGCCCCACACTTCCCGCGCCAGGCTGACCACCAGCTCCAGCTTGCGGCGCTGGTTGTCCCAGCTGATGTCATTGCCCTCGGCGGCGCTCGAGAAGCCGCATTGCGGCGACAGCGCCAGCTGTTCCAGCGGCGCGTACTGCGCGGCCTCCTCGATGCGACGCTTCAGGCCGTCGCGGTCTTCCATGGTGCCGACCTTGGTGGTGATCAGGCCCAGCACCACGGTCTTGCCGGGCTTCACGAAGCGCAGCGGGCGGAAGCCGCCACTGCGGGCGTCGTCGTACTCGAGGAAATAGGCGTCGATGTCCATCTCGGACAGCAGCGCCTCGGCCACCGGCTCGTAGTCGCCGCTGGCGGCGAAATTGCTGTGGAAATTGCCACGGCACAGGTGCATGGCCAGCAGCATGCCGGCGGGCTTGCGCGCCACCACCTTGTTGATGAACCAGGCATAGCGGTGCGCCAGCTCGTTGGGATCATCGCCGCGCGCCCGCGCGGCTTCGCGCATCTTGGTGTCGCAGAGATAGGCGAGGTTGGTGTCATCCATCTGCACATAGCGGCAGCCGGCGTCGTACAGCGACTGCAGTTCATCGCCATAGGCCTTGGCCACGTCGTCGTAGAACACCGGATCCAGTTCCGGATAGGCCTGCTTGTTGATGCCGCCCCGGCCACCGCGGAAATGCAGCATGGTGGGCGAGGGGATGGTGATCTTGGCGGTGCTGCCGGCAGCCAGCTGGCTCTTCAGGTACTTGTAGTTGTCGAGTTCGATGGGCCGGTCATGGCGCACCTTGTCGATGACCTTGATGACGGGCGGCGCCAGTTCGGTGGTGCCATCGGGCTTCTCGATCAGCACCGGTTCCGCGCTCTTCACGCCGCCGAGCTGGTCGAGGAAATCGATGTGGAAGTAGGTGCGGCGGAATTCACCGTCCGTGATGCTCTTCATGCCCACGCCTTCCTGGAATTTGACGATCTCGGCGATCGCCTTGTCTTCCACATCCCGCAGCCCGGCGGCGTCGATTTCTCCCCGGGCATAGCTGGCGCGGGCCTGCAGCAGGTATTCCGGACGCAGGAAGCTGCCTACATGGTCGTAACGGGCGGGCAGGCGGGGGTGGTCGGTCATGGGAATCCTTGTTCAGGCAGGTATATCCATCATCCTATGGGTCCAGATCAATGAATGGAAATGATATAAATTCACGTTCCCATGAATTCTTCGCATCATTTCCGGGGGCTGCGTGCTGGAGCGGATACATCTGGGGATCCTGCGCGAGGTTGAGCGGCAGGGTTCGATGACGGCGGCGGCGGCCAAGCTGCATCTGACGCAGTCGGCGCTGAGCCATGCCATGAAGAAGCTGGAGCGGGCGCTGGGTACGCCCGTGTGGCTGCGCGAGGGCCGCGGCCTGCGCCTGACGCAGGCGGGGCAGCATCTGCTGGAGGTGGCGAACCGCGTGCTGCCGCAGCTGGAACAGGCGGAGCTGGCCACCGAGGAATTCGCCCGCGGCGTGCGCGGCAACCTGCGCATCGGCATGGAGTGCCACCCCTGCTACCAGTGGCTGCTGAAGGTGGTGGCGGTGTACATGCCGCGCTGGCCGGAGGTGGACGTCGATGTGAAGCAGAAATTCCGCTTCGGCGGCATCGGCGCATTGCGCGATTACGAGATCGACGTGCTGGTGACCCCGGACCCGGAGCACCACGCGGGGCTGATGTTCCAGCCGGTGTTCGACTACGAGCAGGTGCTGGTGGTGGGCAGGGACCACCGGCTGGCGGGCGCGTCATTCATCGAACCGGAGCAGCTCGCAGACGAGGTGCTCATCACCTATCCGGTCGACACCGACCGGCTCGACATCTACAACCTGTTCCTCACGCCGGCCGGCATCGTGCCGCGCGCACACAAGGTGATCGAATCCACCGACCTGATGCTGCAGAAGGTGGCGGTTGGTCGAGGCGTGGCGGCACTGCCGCGCTGGCTGGTGGAGGAGCATGCCGCGCGCGTGCCGGTGGTGCCCGTGCGGCTGGGGCGCAATGGCGTGCCGAAGCAGATCCACCTGGGCCTGCGCAGGGCGGATCTGGACACCGGCTACCTGCACGCCTTCATCGAGACCGCACGCCAGTTGTAGCGCATTTATTGCACCGGCGGATCAATGCCGCGAAGACTTGCGGTCGCGCGCGAGCGTGGTGGCACAATCCCTGGCATAGCAACAGAAGGGCGGGGGTTCGCCATGCGCGCAATTGCAGTAGTGCTGTGGTCATTGAGTGCGGCTGTCGCGCTGGGGGCGGACGCCCCGGGCAACCGCCCACCGCCGGGTGTGTCGCCATCCGGCAAGCCGCTGGCGCCGCTGGTGGTTGCCGCCGACCAGCGGGCACTGCTCAAGAGCAGCGACCCGCAGCTGGCGAAGAACAAGCAGCTGGTCTACGACTTCTGGCGCATCGTCTATGAAGCCGGCCACATGGAACGCGCGGCCGAGTTCATGACGCCCGAATACATCCAGCACAATCCGAATGTGGAATCCGGCCGTGACGCCTTCATGGCCACCATCGGCAAGGCGCGCCCGAAGCGGCCCGTGCAAGCCACCTCCCGCTTCCCCATCATCGACATCATCGCCGAGCGCAACATCGTCATGGTGATGTGGGCACGCAAGGTGCGCGACCGCGAGCACCCCGAACAGATCTACGAGATGACCTGGTTCGATGTATTCGGGCTGGATCCGAAGAGTGGCCTGATCGCCGAGCACTGGGATTCCTCGGAGCGTTGGGGCGCGGTGGGCCGGCCGCCAGGCGCGGAGTTCTTCCCGTGAAGCCGCGTCTCCCGCGGCCGGGCGCAGTGGGGCGCCGCCAGGTGCTGGAGGGCATGGCGGCGTCCGCGGTACTGGCCGCCGCCGGCAAAGCAATGGCGGCTGCGCCGATGCAACCCGTGGTCGAGACCACGCTGGGCAAGGTGCGTGGCACACCGGGCGTGGGCGGCGGCTACAAGTTCTTCTGTGTGCCCTATGGCGCATCGACCGCGGGCGAAGGCCGCTTCATGCCGCCGCGGCCCGCCGCGCCATGGCCGGGCGTTCGCGATGTGCCGCGCCAGGCCCTCATCGCCCCGCAGCTCGACCCCACGGCCACCCCGGCGGCACCCGGCTCGCGCCGGGCAGCGGTATCCGGCATCGGCAGCGAAGCCGGCAGCCTCGAAACCGAGGATTGCCTGAACCTCACGCTGTATACGCCTGGCCTAGACAGCGCGCGCCGCCCCGTGATGGTGTGGCTGCACGGCGGTGGCTTCGCGTCCGGCTCCGGCTCGAACCCGATGTATGAAGGCTCGTTCCTGGCCGTGCGCGGCAATGTGGTGGTGGTGAACGTGAACCACCGCCTGAACGTGCTGGGCCACGCGCACCTGCCGGACAGCGGCGCGGAGTTCAGCGCCTCGGGCAACGTGGGCATCCAGGACATCGAGCTCGCGCTGCGCTGGGTGAAGGACAACATCGAGCGCTTCGGCGGGGACGCCAAGCGCGTGCTCATCTTCGGCCAGTCAGGCGGCGGCGGCAAAGTGGGCACGCTGTGGTCCATGCCTTCGGCGCGTGGGCTGTTCCACCGCGCTGCCATGCAGAGTGGCGCGCACCGGCGCATGCGCAGTGTGGAAGAAGGCGCGGCGGCCACCGAGCGGCTGCTGCGCTCCCTGGACCTGAAGACCAGCCAAGCGCGCGAGCTGCAGCGCCTGCCGCTGGCGCAGGTGATGGCGGCGAACTTCGCGCTGGCGAAGAAGGCGTCGCTGCCGGGCGCGCCCAACAGTTTTGCGCCGGTGTTCGATGGCCGCGTGGTCACGCGGCATCCTTTCGACCCCGTGGCGGACCCGCTGAATGCCGATGTGCCGCTGCTGGTGGGTTGCACCGCCACCGAGAACACCGTGTTCATGATGGCCGACGAGGCGGCTTTCCACCTGGACATGACAGCGCTGCGCCAGCGCATGAAGACGTTGCTGGGCGAGCGCGCCGGCGACATGGCGACGGATCTCTACATCACGCTGAAGCCACTGGCCTCGGCGCCGCAGCTGTATTTCGAGATGCTGTCGGATCGCGTGCGCCGCCAATCCATCCTCATCGCCGAGATGAAGTCGGCCCAGAACGAAGCCAAGGTGTGGCTGTACCAGCTGATGTGGAACACCCCAGTGATGGACGGCATGCTGCGATCGCCGCATTCGCTGGATCTGCCAATGATCTTTGACATCGCGATGGGCGAGCGCTGGAAGCCCTACACCGGCGCGGTGCCGGCTGCGGATCGCGTCGCCAAGGCCATGAGCCACGCCTGGGTGGAATTCGCGCGCACCGGTGACCCGGGCACCAGCGAGCTGCCCTGGCCTGATTACTCGCTGCGCCGGCGCGACGTGATGCTGTTCAACGAGGACAGCACCAGCGCGCTGGATGCCTTCCGCGAGACGCGGCTGTTCTGGGATGACGTCGCCAACGGCACGGTCTAGCGGCTAGAACGGCGCGCCGATCACGATGCGCCAGCCGGAGAAATCCCCGGCGTAGCGGTAGCCCAGGCCCAGCCGCGGCCAGCGGATGGGGCCGATCTCGAAGCGCGGGTCGGTGTTGAACGTGATGCCCGCCTCGGCCTGCACGATGCTCTGCTTGCCGGCATCGGCGGGCGCCTCGGGTGGATCAGCCACGATATCCACCATGCCGTACAGGCCTGCCGCCAGCTTGCGCGTGCCGCGCAGCCGCAGCACGGGCAGGCGCGCATCGACGGCGTTGCGCAGGCGCAGGAAGCGATCCCTGCCATGCGCGTTGCGGTAGTCCACCACCACCAGCGCCAGCTCGTGCAGGCGCTTCACCTCCAGCGCATCACGGGTCCTGTTCTGCTCCAGGCGCGTGCCGAGGCCATACAGCCAACCCTCGTTGCTGCCATCGGCCAGGCTGGCGCCGGCGCGCAGCCATGGGATCAGCATCCAGTCGTTGCGGCGTGGAAAGTCCAGTTCGATGCCGGGCATCAGGCTGAAGCTGTCTATGCGCGAGGGCAGCTCGCCGCCGATGGTGTCCTCGGGGCTGAAGCCGACGCTGCCCGCGGTGATCGGCACGATCAGCCGCACGCCGGGCACGGCGGTGCCCGCATCGCGCACCTGCCATTCGGGCGTGAAGCGCAGCACGAAGATGCTGCTGCCTCCCAGGTCGTAGGCGCCGGTTCCCAGCTCCGTGGCGAAGGCGTGATTGATGGTGCTGACGGCGTCGCGGTCATCGGCGGCGTGCACTGGCAGGCAGACACAGACACAGACACAGGCACCGGCGGCCAGCAGCAGGGCGAGGGCTCGCGGGTGGACGCGGCGGGGCATGTGGCGTCGGCGCGGCATGGGGTCCAGATGATAATG
>JBEVNO010000194.1:0-61866 GCA_040508085.1 Steroidobacteraceae bacterium | reverse complement strand
GCGAGCGTGACCAAGAAGGACGCCACCGCCACCGGCCAGTTCGAGAAGGGCATGGCGGTGTTCAACATCGTCAAGGGTGGTGCCATGTATGAAGCTTCGCTGGGCGGGCAGAAGTACACCTACAAAGCGGTGAGATAGCAGGAGCGAGATACACGTCTGTAGGAAATCGCCCACTTCAGAACGGCCGCCGGGCCGATAATCCCGTTTAAGGATTGCCAGCACTTTTTGCACTATGGCAAATCCAAACCACGCACAGATTGCAATGCTGGCCCATCATCTATGGGAGGAACGTGGGCGACCCGAGGGTGCACCGGAAGAAGATTGGCAGCTCGCTGAGCGGCTGCTGGAGTCCGCGGCGCACCACAATACGGTGGAATCCTTCGCAGGCCGCGCGCGCCGCCGCCCTCTCCGATGGCGCATGGACCGCTACCCACTCTTTTACCGAGTGGAGCCCCCGCCGGCCGGCTGATGTGGAGCCGGGTTTGACCTCCTCCACGCGTCGGGCGCAGGCGCTTCGGGGCCAGCCGTATCTGTCAGACCAGTCCGTCGGGTCCCTGCGGATCTGCTGGAAAGCGAGTAGTGAAGGGCCTGGCCTCGATAGGCCGGGCGTAGGAGCGGCCGGACCGGTAGTCCGCGCGCGACACCGTGACGTACTCGAGCCGGCTGATCTGCCACGCGTGCTCGGCGGCAGCGCGGCGATAGTCAACGTGGTACAGACCGCCCTCCCACCAGGTCTGCACGGCGCCACCATGCAGGCGAGCCATGGCCGCCAGGGAAGTTTCGGTGTCGAAGGGGCGGCCGACCTGGATCGAATACGGGAATGTCGCCGTAGCCGAGAGGCGATCGATGGCCACTGTGACACAGTCGGGCTGCCGGTCAGATGGCAACTCAAAGGCCGGTGCCGGCTGCATGCGCGTGCCCGACCTGCCCGGCTCGAACTGGCCGAGGAGCAGGCGGCTCACGCCGTGGTCGCGGCCCACGAACTCACCACCGTTGAACAGCACGCGGCCGTCGTCAGCGAACATGCCGATGACCTGCGCATGCAGCCCCTTGTCCATGGCCTGCTCGAAACCCCGGTGCAGCTGGCGCAGCGCCCGCTCGTCCTCCGCCAGCGTTGCTGCCAGCTCCGGCCGCTGCAGCGGCTGTGGGCTGCTCGCCATGCCCGCCGTCACTGCCAGTGCTGCTGAGGCGCCCGTGCCCACCTTCATGATGAATGATCGACGGCTGCTCATGCGCTGATCCTCTTCTTCGGCCCGTAGAACTCAAGGATGTCGAACTTGCCGATATGCCGGCCGATCGCACCGGTGACACTGAGGTTCACGCCCCTTGCACCACCGTTGAAGCCGAAACCGCAGTCATGGGAGATCTTGGTGTTGAGCAGTTCGATCATCTGCGCACCATTGCAGGCCTCCTCGTTCTGGCAGAACAGGTAGACCCCAGGACGCACCTTCACGTAGATACAGGGCGAACACCACTGCGCTCCCATGGTCTGGTTACCCGTGAAGATTGTCCACGACATGGAATGCGGCGAGGCGTAGAGGTGCATTGAAGTCACCTGGTTGGAGTAGGACCAGGAGAAGGCATGCCCGACGAGCTCATCCGTATGCTGATGCCGCACATACAGCGGCGCCTCGATCCCCGGCATCTCCACCACTCCGAAGACGGCGCGATAGGTGGTTTCGTTGCCGAAATAGGCAGTGCCCATGTGGGATTCAATGCTGGTGGCAAGCCCGTTGCTGAAGTCTACGGCAACCTGCACGCTGGCGCGGGGCTTGCTGTCTGTCAGGATGTGGCTGAACCAGGCCAGATTGTCGTCGCCCTCGTAGGCCCGATAATCGGCGTCGCGCCACACATTGTCTCTCTGGTCGCGATACTGCAGCTTGAACATGTCGGCGATGCGGTAATCCCTCACCGGACCACCGTGATCGAGACGCAGCGTGAAAGTCTTGCCTACCAGGATGTCGGAGAAGGGGCTGTTGTTGCCGGTGGCCTGCATCTGCGGCGCAGTATCTGCGCCGCCGCCGAAAGACGACGTGCGCTTCAGTGCCGCTTCGTGCACCTGTTCATCCGTCATGTGGGTGAAGGTGCGGATGGGCCGGTAGGTAGTGCGCGCGCCCTTCTGCGGCGCGGCGGCAGGCGCGGCGGTGCCGGCCGGGGGCGGCGCAGGCGCCGCGAACATCGGCACCGTACCGTGCTCGTCGAAGTTCTCCAGGTACGCGATCTGCCCGACAATCCGGCCGTCTCCGCGGAACATGTAGTACTCGAGTTCGTCCTTGTCGTTGAAGCCGAAGCGCACGCCCACCTGCTTCAGACCATACAGGTCCGCTGCAAAACAGGTATGGATGCCGGAGAACTCGCACTCCGTACGGTTGTAGATGAAGGTGCGATCATCGGCCAGCACGTAATCCGACGGACTCACGTAGCTCAGATCGTCGATATGTCGCGACAGCTCGACGAAATTGGTGTTGGCCACCGACGCATAGAATTCCAGCGTCTCGATGCCGTTGTCCTGCTTCCAGTGCAAGCCCTTGCCGGTCATGCGATTGGTGTAGTGATGCAGCTGGGTGGGCACGGCCTGCCCGACATCGACATGGCCGAAATATATCTGTCGCTGCACCTCCCGGTCGTCCAGCGTGAACTCGGTGGGACGGCCGGCATTCTGCTTGATGCCGCTGGACAGCCACACCTCGAACACCGTAACCAGGTTGGTCTTCTGGTCCAGGAAGACATTGAAGCCCTTCTGCTCGCCCGGAATGAGGTGGGAAAAGAACACCAGCTGGTTCAGGGTCAGCTCGCCGTAGGCAGCGGTTACCGGCTGGCCGCCGTTCTCGGCCAGAGTCAGGCGCTTGTTGGAGGCAAAGCGGTATTCGAGCACGGGACCATCGCGGGTGACGATCTTCAGGGTCTTGCCGCCCAGCACGTTCGAGAACGCGGATGCGCTCCTGGGCCCCGACTCGGCGGCCCTCAGCTTTGCGGCAATCTGCGCCGACGTCAGCTTGGTGTATGGAAAGCGATGCATCGGTATGCGCATGTTGGCCCCGCAGTGATCTGGAAACAGGATGAGGTACGCCGTTCGTATCGCCGGCTTCGACTCCCGAGAATAGTCAGCCCGATCCGGGTTTGCCAGTGGCAAGATCATTCGCCAGCCGCAGGAGCGCGAACGATGATCACCATCCACCATCTGAACAACTCGCGGTCCCAGCGTGTGCTATGGCTGCTCGAGGAGCTCGCCCTGCCCTTCCAGGTGATCCGCTACGAGCGGGACAAGGCCACGCTGCTGGCACCGCCGGAGCTGCGGGCTGTGCATCCATTGGGGAAGGCGCCAGTCATCGTGGATGCAGCGCCTGGCGCCTCGCCGATCACGATCGCCGAGACCGGGGCCATCGTGGAGTATCTGGTGGAGAAGGCCGACGGCCGATTGGGCGCACCCGCCGACCGGGAGGGGATGCTGCGCTATCGTCATTTCCTGCACTACGCAGAGGGCTCCCTGATGCCGCCGCTGTTGCTGAAACTGGCGCTTGGCAGGGTGCCCATCTTCGGCCGCGCAGCGCAGCGGCGGATGCAGCCCATGATCGACGTGCATCTGGATTTCATCGAGCGTGAGCTGGCCTCGCGCCCCTGGTTCACCGGTGGCACATTCACTGCGGCAGACATCGCGATGAGCTTTCCACTGGAGGCCGCCCGCACCCGCGCCGGACTGGGCGCATCGCGGCCGGCCACGCTGGCATGGCTCGCAACCATCCATGCACGCCCTGCGTATCGGGCTGCCCTCGAAAGGGGTGGGCCCTACATCTATGCAGGGAATTAGGTGGCCGGCCGCGCCGGCAGCGCCCGCGGCCCAGGGATACGGGTGTTACGATCCACGCCATGACCCATCCTGTCACATCGGCAGTTGCGGACCCGATCGCCGAGATCGCGCGCGTCTTCGCCCTGCAGCAGGCGCGTCAGTGGGAGATCAAGGCCTCGAGTGCGGCCCAGCGCAAGGAGAAACTGCAACGACTGAAGGCTGCTCTGGAAGCGCACGCCGAGCATGTCGTGACGGCGGTGCGGCAGGACACCCGCAAGCCCGAGCAGGAAGTGCGCGTCACGGAACTGCTGAATGTGCTCGGCAATATCGACCGGAACATCAGCAGTCTCGATGAATGGATGCAGCCGGTCGAGGTCCAGCCATCCCTGGACGAGAGCGATACGGCAAGGATCATCCATGAGGCGCGCGGCGTGTGCCTCATCCTCGGGCCCTGGAATTTCCCGCTGGGCCTGGTGTTCGGTCCACTGGCCGCAGCCGTAGCCGCGGGAAACTGCTGCATCGTGAAACTGACGGACCTGTGCCCCGCCACCGCCCGCGTCGCCGCGCTCATCATCCGTGAGGCTTTCGATGAATCCGAAGTGGCTCTGTTTGAAGGCGACGTGGACATTGCCACAGCACTGCTGGAGTTGCCGTTCAACCATATTTTCTTCACCGGCAGCACTCGGGTGGGCAGGCTGGTCATGGCCGCCGCGGCCCGCCACCTCGCCAGCGTCACGCTGGAACTGGGCGGCAAGTCGCCGGTGCTCATCGACGCCGATGCCGACATTGGCCAGATAGCGGCGGACCTCGCTGCTGCCAAGCAGTTCAATGGCGGGCAGGCCTGCATCTGCCCGGATTATGTGCTCGTCAGGCGGGCGCAGATGCAGGCTCTGGTGGACGAGTTTCGCATCCGGGTGCAGCAGAACCTGTACCGCGAGGATGGCAGCCTGAAGAAGGAAAACATCGCCCAGATCGTCAACGAGCAAAACTTCGCCCGGATAAAGCGGCTTGTCGATGACGCGCTTGCGAAGGGAGCGCAGGTTGCCGTTGGCGGCGCGCTGGAGGCTTCCGACCGCACCATCCACCCCACCCTCCTCACGGATGTGACGCCGGACATGCTCATCATGCAGGAGGAGATCTTCGGGCCGGTGGTGCCGCTGATGAACTACGAGCACCTCGACGAAGCGATTGGTTTCATCTCCGCCCGCGGCAAGCCGCTGGCGCTGTACATCTACAGCAACACGCCCGAGCACATTGACCGGGTGTTGCAGCGCACCTCATCTGGTGGTGTGACGATCAACGGGTTCTTCTCGCATTATCTTGAAAACCGACTGCCGTTCGGAGGCGTAAACCAGAGCGGTACGGGCAGCTACCACGGTGTGTTTGGATTCCGGGCGTTCTCGCATGAGCGTGCCGTGTACGTGAAGGAGCGCCGCTAGATTCCTGCTGCAATAGCTCGTTGCCCCTGCGGGCTTGGCGGAGCATACGCTGCGTGCTGCGGCCGATGGCACGGCGGCCCATTGCACCTGCAGGCCCCCAATGCCGAACAGCTCATGCGCTCACGCTACACCGCATACGTGATCAACGACATGGTTTATGTGCGCGACACATGGCATCCGCTCACCAGGTCGGCGGCTCTGGTGCCGGGTTCGCGCGACGTGCGCTGGTTGGGTCTGGAAATAAGACGGCATGAAGAGGCGGAAGGTGGCCGGCATGCCACCGTGGAGTTCGTCGCGCGTTACAAAGACCATGGACGCGCTTACCGCCTCCACGAGATCAGCCGGTTTGAAAGGCTGGACGGGCAGTGGTTCTACGTTGATGGAAGTACCGGCCTGCGCGCGCCACGGCGCGCTTAGCGAACGCACGCCGGCGAGGGCCGGCGTGCCGTCGCACTTTTACTTTGTGCCGGCGCCGGGAGCTGAGGTCTTCGGGGCCTTGCCGTCCTCTACTCGCCCTTCATTGCGCAGGTCACGACCTTCCTGAGCCTTCTTCTGGCTGGCGGCGGACTTGCCGTGTTCGAAGGCTTCTTCTTTCACGAAGCCAGCGGCTTCCTTGATTTCACCTTTAACGCTCATCTGGATCTCCTCGAATTTTGCTGGCCCTCGCGGGCGGTATTGCAACGAGGTCCATCCTCCAACAGCGCGCCCAGGCTATCCATGCCCAGTTGCCCGGCGATGGTGTAGTTGCGATCCGAGGCTCGCGTCAGTCTCCGCCGACACAAGCGACAAGGCTGCGAGTGAGGCGCGGCGCACTGCTGCTGTCGTGGCAGTCAGTGTGCGCGGACCGAGGGCTATCGAACGGAGGGCGCGTGCTACGTTAGGTCTACTGGACTTTCCCCAACATGGAGCCGTTCATGAAGCATCGTTTCTGCCTCGCCGTCATGCTGGCGGTGACCTCGACGGTGAGCTGGGCCGACACCGCCGTCACCTACTTCCCCGCAGGCACCGGCCGGCTTCCCGCTGGTGCAGGTGCCACACCACCTTTCAGCGGCTCGGTGCTCGCGGGAGACACCCTGTATGTTTCTGGCACCACCGACGGCGGCGCGGCTGACCCGAAGGCCGGTGCCAGAATGGTGCTCGAGAACATCAGGGCCACCGTGGAGAAGGCCGGCCTCACGATGGACGACCTGGTCTGGGTGCAGGTATTCGCCTCGGACCTGGGCTACTACGCTACCTTCAACGAGGTCTACCGCTCCTACTTCAAGGGGCCGGACCTGCCTGCCCGTGCATTCATTGGAGCCGGCAGCCTGCTGGGCGGCGCGCACTTCGAGGTGATGGGCATTGCAGTCAGACGGGCGAAGCCATGACCGGTGGCATACGCGCACCGCGTGGCGCTCCATCAACTCAATGTGAGGACAAGACCCGTGAAAGATCATCCGCATGATCCCGCCACCGATCTCAGGCTGGAACGCGTCGTGGACGTACCAGTGGAGCTGGTGTGGAAGGCCTGGACGACGCCCGAGCTGATCGTGCAATGGTTCTGCCCGCGGCCCTGGGGAGTCTCCGAGTGCGTGCTGGATCTCCAGCCCGGCGGCCGCTTCTTCACGTTGATACGCAGCCCCGAAAACGACGCCTATCCGAACGAGAGCTGCGTGCTGGAGGTGATTGAGGGCCGACGGCTGGTATGGACTGATTCGCTGCACGCGGGCTTTCGTCCCGCACCCCGGGCGCTTGAGCATCCGGCCGGCGTCGAGATCAACTACACCGTGGTTGTGAGCCTGCTGCCCGAGGGCAAGGGCACCCGCTATATCAGCCAGATCCTGCATGCGAACGCGGCCGCCAGGGACGAGCATGTCGGGCAGGGTTTTGAAGCCGGCTGGGGTGCAGCGCTGGATCAGCTCGCCGAGCTGCTGCACACAGGACGCGGAGCCTAGCGCGGTTCGAGCAATCGCGGCACGCCCCTGCCCCGCGCCTTGTTGACCGCAAAAACAAGCCCGCCGATCCCCAGCCACACCAGCCCGCCAACCTTGGCCAGCATGTCGGCATTGATCAGTACATACGCAATGATCAGCAACCCCAGCACCGGCACGACCAGATGCAGCAGGTAATTCTTCGACCTGCGCCGGCCGATGTAATACCAGACGACGGACACGTGCAGCAGACAAAACCCGAGCAATGCGCCGAAATTGACCAGGGAGGAAATCAAGCCGATCTGGCCGACGAAGAACAGCACCAGCACCAGACTGATGCCGCTCACCAGCAGCAGTGCCGCCATCGGGACCCTGCGCGCACTGATCTTCGACAGGAATGCCGGCAGCTGGCGATCGCGGCTCATCGAGAACAGCAGACGGCTGGTCGCAGCCTGCGCCGCGATGGCGTTGGCGACGCCTACGGCCAGCACGTTGACCGCGAAGAACGCGTTCATCCAGCCGGTACCCGCGGCTGCCTGGACCAGCGTAAAGAAGGCATTGCCGGCTTCCTGTTCGCTGAACGCCGGACGGCCACCTGCCAGCAGCCCTGCCAACCATGTCTGGCCAATGAAGAGCGCCGCGACCACGAACAGCGCCATCACCATCGCGCGGCCAGTGGGGTTCCTGCTGCCGGTGGATTCCTCCGCGAGAGTTGAAATGCCGTCAAAGCCCAGGAAGCTCAGCACCGCAATGGACAAAGCCGACGCCAGCAATGGGCCGCTGACCTGGGCGGAGTTCCAGATCGGCGCGGCGCTCCACGCGACGCCAGGCAATGCCTGCCCGCTGATGGCGCGTACCGCAATGACGATGAAGATGGCGACGAAGAGCAGATCGATGCCCAGGAAAATGCGGTTGGCGATCTTGAGCGAGCCGATCCCCATCAGATTGACGACGGTATTCACCAGCACGAAGGCAATAGCCCACAGCCAGCGCGGCGTGCCGGGGAAAAGGCCGATCATCGACTCTGCCGCGAACACATACAGCAGCGTCGGCACCAGCAGGTAGTCCAGCAGGATGGCCCAACCCGCGAAGAACCCGGCAGCGGGGTGTATCCCGCGACCCACGTACGAGAACACCGAGCCAGCCAGCGGGATGGACTTCGCCATCTGTGAATAGGCCAGCGCCGTAAACACCATCGCGACCAGCCCGATCAGGTAGACCAGCGGCACCATGCCCGCGGCGCTGTTGTACACAGTGCCGAAGATCGCCCATGGCGCGATCGGCACCATGAACACCAGGCCGTACACCAGCAGATCGAATGTCGACACTGACCGCCGCAACTGCTGGGAATAGCCGAATGACTCCAGCTTGCGCTGGGCGGAAAGCGAGTCGCCGGCTGGAACCTCGGTATCAGGCATGGGCAGGTCCTGCAGAGTTGGCAAGGTCGTGTCGGGCCAGGAAGGCGGCGATGAACGCCTGGAACTGTTGCGGCTGCTCAAGGTGCGTACAGTGACTGGCACCTGGGAAGACGTGGCTGAGCGCACCGGGAATTCGATCGGCATAGGGCCGCCAGGTGGCTGGCGTTGCCTCATCGAACTCGCCCGCGATCACGAGCGTGGGCACTTCGATGCGTGGCAGGCGCTCGATGATGCTCCACGAGCGCAACGTCCCCAGCACGTGGAACTCGTTGGGGCCATTCATGGTGTGGTAGACAGTGGGTTCTGCCTCCATCTGCGCGACGCTGTCGAGGAAATCCTGCGGCGTGGGCGACACGCGGCAGACGTGCCGCAGGTAGAACTGCGCAGTGGCCGCGATGTATTCCGGATCAGTGAGGGTGCCTGCCGCCTCGTGGCGGATCAGGGCCCGCTGCGTCTCCTGCGGCAGCGCGGCGCGCAGTTCATTCGCCGCCGTCATCCACAGCGCCATCGACGCGGGCGAGTTGCAGATCGCCAGTGAAGACAGCCCGGCGGGACAGCGCACCGCAATTTCGGCGCCGAGCATTCCGCCCCAGGACTGACCCAGCAGGTGATAGCGCGTGATGCCCAGGTGTTGACGCACGGCGTGGAACTCCTCCACGAACAACTCCGGGGACCAGAAATGCGCTGGCGCATCCGGCAGATGTGTACTGCGGCCGCAGCCCAGCTGGTCGTAGTGGATGACCCGCCGGCCGGTGCGCGCGAGTTCTTCGATGTTGCGCACGTAGTCGTGCGCCATGCCGGGACCGCCGTGCAGCACGAACAGCGGCAGCGCGTCCGGCTTCGCATCGACGGGAACCGTAACCCTGACCCATGTCTGGTGGCCGCGGAAGGGGACAGTGTGCGTGATGATGGTCATGTCAGCTCCTGCCTGGCCGCAATGCATCGTGAGATGCAGCAATCGGCAATTTCAATAGCCCCGCTGCAGGTCGACCAGATGCGCCGGTGCTTCGCCCCGCTCCCAGGCGCGCACGCTCTCGACCATGACCTCCACTGAAGTGGCCACATGCGTGGGCGCCGCGACATGCGGTGACACCGCAACGTCCCGGCGGCCCCAGTACGGATCATCGACCGGCAGCGGCTCGATGCTGAAAACATCCAGCGCGGCGCGGCTCAGCGTGCCGGCATCCAGCGCCGCCAGCACATCCGCGTCCACCATGGTGCCCCCGCGTCCGCCATTCACCAGCAGCGCGCCGGGTGCCAGCCGCGCCAGCAGCCTGGCGTCCACCACATTGGCGGTGGCGGGGGTGTAGGGCAGCAGGTTCACCAGTACGTCGGCGCCGGCTGCAGCGTCGGCCAACTGGTCGGCACCGGAGAAGCTCTGCACGCCGACGCTGTTGCGCGGCGTTCGGCTCCACACGCGCACGCGAAAACCCAGCATCGCGAGCGTGGCGGCCACCGGGCCACCCAATGCACCAGCGCCCAGTACCGTGACCATGCGGTCGCGCGCCAGCTTCTCCGGCAGCGGCGCCCAGCGCCGCTGGTCCTGCGCCTGCTGGTACAGCGGCAGATTGCGATGCCAGACAAGCACCTGTGCGGCCACCCACTCGACCATGCCCTCGACCAGTCCGGCATCGACCATGCGCACCACCGGCACATGCGGCGGCACTTCGCCAGAGGCAAGCAGATGCTCGACACCTGCGTTGAGGCTGAGGATCAGCTCCAGCCCCGGTATACGCGCAAGCAGTCCCGGCTCGGGCCTGCCGACCACTGCGTAGTGGACTGGCGCGCCATCATCGGGAAGCCTGGTGAGCACCTCGTGTTGCGGCAGTTCCTCCCGGAAGCGCCGCGCATAGGCGTCGGCGCTGTGGCGGGCGGCGATGAACAGGCGTTTCACCGGGCGTCGTTCCTCATGGGGCGAGCGCGCATGCGCCCGCCAGTTCGTCCCGCCGCATGCGACTGAAGCGGCGGCGCTTCCATAGCACAGGCGGGATCACATACGGGCATCGCGTGCGGGGCAACTGGTCAGGACCCAATCCAAGCACTCGCGCCAGTCACGGGCCAGGTCGCGCCAGCGCGTCAGCGACGATCTGCCGCGCTTCCGCCACGATCAGTGCCAGATGCGCGTCGTCGCGGAAGCTCTCGGCGTAGATCTTGTAGATGTCCTCGGTGCCTGAAGGCCGCGCCGCAAACCAGCCGTTCGCGGTGACCACCTTCAGTCCGCCAATCGGCGCGCCGTTGCCCGGTGCATTGGTCAGGCGGGCGGTGATGGCATCGCCAGCCAGCGACGTAGCAGCGACATCGGCCGGCGCAAGCCGGCCGAGCCGTGTTTTCTGCGCCGTTGTCGCAGGCGCATCGATGCGTGTATAGCGCGGCGAACCGAACTGCGCCGTGAGCTCCTGGTAGTGCACGCCGGGATCCTTGCCCGTGCGCGCAGTCATCTCCGCGGCCAGCAGGTTGAGGATTAATCCATCCTTGTCCGTGGTCCACACACCGCCATCGCGGCGCAGGAAGCTGGCCCCAGCGCTCTCCTCTCCCCCGAAACAGATCGAACCTTCGAACAGGCCCTGCACGAACCACTTGAACCCGACGGGTACTTCCGAGAGCGGGCGACCCAGGCTCGCGACCACGCGATCGATCATGCTGCTGCTGACCAGGGTCTTGCCCACGGCGGCCGTGCCCGGCCATTGCGGTCGATGGGTCAGCAGGTAACGGATGGCCACCGCGAGATAGTGATTGGGATTGAGCAATCCAATGCTGGGGGTGACGATGCCATGACGGTCGGCATCGGCGTCGTTGGCGAAAGCCACCTGGAAGCGGTCCTTCAGGCCGACCAGGCTCGCCATGGCATAGGGGCTGGAGCAATCCATGCGGATCTTGCCGTCATGGTCCACCGTCATGAAGCCGAAGGTCGGGTCCACGCGGGGATTCACCACCTCGATCTGGATGCCATAGCGGGCACCGATGCGCTCCCAGTACGCAACGCCGGCGCCGCCCAGTGGGTCGACCCCGAGCCGCAGCGAGGCGGAACGGATTGCATCCATGTCGATGACCTGCTCCAGAGCTTCGATATACGGTTGCGCCAGATCCTGCTGGCGCACCATGCCGATGGCCTTGGCATAGGCGACGCGCTGCACGTCCCGGTTGCCGTCGCGCAGCAGCGCGTTGGCGCGGTCCTGGATCCACTTGGTCACGGCGGTGTCAGCCGGGCCGCCGTCGGGCGGGTTGTATTTGAATCCGCCATCTTCCGGTGGATTGTGCGAGGGCGTGATGACCAGACCATCGGCCTGGCGGCCGGTGCCAGCACGGTTGTGCGCCAGGATGGCACGCGAGATGACGGGGGTCGGGGTGTAGCCCTCGCCGGACTGGATGATGGTGTCCGCCGCATTGGCGGCCAGCACTTCCAGCGCGCTGCGCTGCGCAGGGCCAGACAGGAAGTGGGTGTCCTTGCCCACATACAGAGGGCCATCGATACCCTGCGCGCGGCGATAGTCGCAGACGGCCTGCGTGATGGCCAGGATGTGCGCCTCGTTGAAGGATGTCTTGATCGAAGAACCGCGATGACCGCTGGTGCCGAAGCTGACGCGCTGTGCCGGGTCGTCCGGATCAGGTCGCAGGTCGAAATAAGCGCGTTCCAGCTGGGGAAGATCCGCGAGGATTTCGCGCGGCGCCGGTTTGCCGGCCAGTGGTGAAAGGGGCATGCGGTCTCCAAAAGGCACAGGGATCGGCGCCGATGGTATAACAGCGCTTCGTCCGCGATCGCGTGCAAGTGTACGCCCCCGAGGTAACGCATGAGCGCGGTGCAACTGCATGAATACGGTGGCCCCGAGAAGCTGATCTTCGAGCGCGACGTCGCGCCGCCTGCACTGCGCGACGATGCCGTACTGGTCGAGGCCTGGGCCACCAGCGTGAATCCGATTGACTGGAAGATCCGCTCCGGTGCGCGGCAGAACGATTTCCCGTTGCAGCTGCCGGCCATCCTCGGCCGGGATGTCAGCGGTGTGGTACGCGCGGTGGGGCGCAATATCCGCGCCTTCCTGCCGGGTGATCGCGTGCTGGCGATGACCAACGCCACGTATGCCGAACTGGTGGCTGTGGACGGTGCCATCCTCACGCATGTGCCCGAAGGCATTGATCTGCTCGATGCCGCCGCCCTGCCCCTGGTTGTGCTGACGGGAGACCAGCTGGTACGGCTGTGCACCGGCGCACAGCCTGGCCAGACCATCCTGGTCAGCGGTGCTCTGGGCAGCGTCGGGCGCGCCGCCGTGCATGTTGCCGGCAAACTCGGAGCCCAGGTCATTGCCGGGGTGCGCAAGGAGCAGCTGGGCCAGGCGCGGGAACTGGCTACGGCCGGGGTGCTGGCCATCGATGACGCAGCTGCCATCGCCGCGCTGCCGGCCGTGGATGCAGTGGCAGATACAGTTGGCGGCGAGACAGCTGCCAGGCTCTTTGAGCGGGTCAAGGACGGTGGCCGGTTCGGCTACGCGTCGGTATTGCCGGAGGGGGTTGCCCAGCGCAACCCGACTGTCAGGATCACGCGGGTTTTCACGCACGCCGACGCGTCCAAATTGCGCGAATTCTGTGATGACGTGCGTGACGGGCGCTTCGTGCTGCCCATCAGCCGCCGGATGCAGTTGCGGGACGCCGCGGCGGCACATGTGCTGGCGCAGGCTGGGGGGGCAGGCAAGATCCTGCTGGTGTGCCGTGAGGACGCCGCGACTGCGGCCTGAGCCGCGCCAGGCGCGCAGGACGCTACCGAACCGCCGTCCACCGCTCAACTCCGGCCCATCGCCACGCACGTCGCGGGTCGGGATGCTTTAATAAGGCTCCCGAGCAGATTGAGCGCGAACGATGGCCCCAGATTCCGCAGGACTGTCCAAGCTCGCGCAGTTGCGCACCATGTCGGTGGTAGTCGCCGACACCGGCGATTACGACGCCGTGCAACGTCTGCGGCCGGTGGACTGCACCACCAACCCCAGCATTGTCCGCAAGGCGCTGGATCTTCCCATCTACGCAGACCTGCTTGGGCAGCACGTGGACAAGGCGCGGGCACGGCTCGCAGGTCACGGTGCGGAGGTGGTTGCACGCGACGTCGTGGACGCGCTCACCGTAGGCGTGGGCGCAAAGCTTGCTTCGCTGATCCCGGGCCGGGTCTCGACCGAGGTCGACGCGGACCTCTCGCACGACACCGCGGCCACCGTGGCAAAGGCCCACCGCTTCATCGCCATGTACCGCGATCTGGGCATCGGCCAGGAGCGCGTGCTGATCAAGGTGGCGGCCACATGGGAAGGCATCCGCGCGGCCGCGCAGCTGCAGCAGCAAGGCATCGACTGCAATGTCACGCTGATCTTCAACCACACGCAGGCCATCGCCTGTGCCGAGGCTGGCGCGTTCCTGGTATCGCCATTCGTGGGCCGCATCCTGGATTGGCATCTGGCACGCGGCGAGAAACCCGCCAGCATCGAGGAAGATCCGGGCGTGCGCTTCGTGCGCCGCGTCTACAACTCGTTCAAGTCGCGCGGCGTGTCGACAGTGGTCATGGGAGCGTCGTTCCGTTCCACGGCCCAGATCGAGGCGCTCGCCGGCTGCGACCGGCTGACCATTGCGCCGGACCTGCTGGAGAAGCTGGATGCCGACCAGGGCAGCTTGCCACGCAGGCTGGTAGCCGCCCCGCCTGCGCCACAGCAGTTTGAGAAGATCGACGCCGCAGCGTTTGAGCGCGATCTGGCGGCTGATGCCATGGCCAGCGAGAAGCTGCGCGATGGCATTGCCGCTTTCACCAAGGATCTTCTCGCCTTGCGCGCCAGCATCGCGGCGCGACTGCAGCTGCCTTGATCCACGGTGCGAAGCGGTTTACGGTAGACATGATCATTCGACTTCCTTCCTTGCGCGCCCGACGCGCGCTGCCGCTAGTTGCCCTGCTGCTCATCCTTGCACCCGCAGTGCCGGCCCAGGGGCTGGTTTCAAGCCTCCTGCCGCCTGCCGCCGCCTCGCCCGGCACGGGCATCCGCATCGAACTGCTGACCGTGAACCCAGGCGCTGCAGACTCGGCATTTGCGACGCCCGATCTGCTGTCCGGCCGGCTCATCGCGGGTGCACGCGAGTGGCCAGTGCAGCTGCAGGCGGCTTCCACGCCCCCGACCAACGTACCCGCCAGCGGCTTCGCATCGCGCACCTACACTCTGCCGCTGCCGCCCGATGCCACGGGCCGGCTCATCCTGGAAGTGCAGCAGCCCGCCGCGGGCGAACCGTCGGCCTTGCCGCCGCTCCGCGCAGTGCTGATGGTGCAATCCGGCGCGTCGTTGGCGCCCCCGGGGGAGCCGCACGAACAGAGCACCCTCAGCGAACTGACCCCTCCTGCCGCCGAGCTGCAGCGCTCTTTCATCGGCCGCTTCAGTGCCCACGAGCCGCTGTACTTCATCTATGGCGCCGACACCCCCGCCGCGAAATTCCAGTTCAGCTTCAAGTATCGCGTGCTCAATTTCGGCCGCAGTGACGGCTCGACCCAGCGTCCCACGCTCAACTTCGGGTACACGCAGCGCTCGCTGTGGGAGCTGGGCTCGAGCTCAAGCCCTTTCTACGACACCAGCTACATCCCGTCGCTGTTCGCCGAATGGCTGGCGCCGCGGACCGAACCGGTCGCCGGGATCTCGTTGCTCGGCCTGCAGGGCGGCGTGCAGCATGAATCGAACGGCCAGCCGGCACCGGATTCACGCAGCCTCAACACCGTGTTCGCACGGGCCAGCGTGGTGATCGGCCCGACCGACGGCTTTCACGTCGTGGCAAGCCCCCGGCTGTTCACCTATATCGCCGGCCTGTCCGACAATCGCGAGCTGGCCCGCTACCGTGGCCATGGGGATCTGCAGCTGCAGTTCGGCCGCAGCGATGGCGTGCAGCTCGCCTACACCGGTCGCATCGGCACCGGCTTCCACAATCCATCCACGCAGCTGGACCTCACCTTTCCGATCCACACGCGCTGGCTGGACTTCGCCAGTTACTTCCTGATCCAGTATTTCGATGGCTACGGAGAGAACCTGCGCGACTACGACCAGCGCATCCAGACCATCCGGGCAGGCGTCTCGCTGCTGCGGTAACTAGCCCGCGTCCCGCCGGCACTGCTCACGCAGCGCCGCCACCCCTGCAGCCCCCAGCGCCTCCATCGTGCGCATGTTCTTCTTGTAGATCACGCCGGCGTCGGGAAAAGCCTCGACCGCGCGTTCCACGCTGGCCTCGCGCAACAGATGCAGCATGGGATAGGGCGACTGGTTGGTGGCGTTGGTCACGTCGTCAGCATCCGTGCCGGAGAACTGGAACTGCGGATGGAAGCTCGCCACCTGCAGCACCCCCTCGTGGCCAAGCTGGACCAGCAGTTCATCAGCCGCGCCCAGGAACTCGTTGTAGTCGAGGAAATCACCCAGCACCCGTGGGTGGATGAGCAGGATGGTATCGATCAGCATCGCCTCGTCTGACACGAGACGGTCCATCTCTGCGCGCAGTTCATCCAGCAGTGACCCGGTGTCGGTGGTCTCACTCACCACATAGCGCACCTGGTTGCGGGCCTGCACTGCCTTCGCGAAGGGACACAGGTTGAGGCCAATCACCACCCTGTCGACCCAGGCGCGGGTCTCGGCAATCACCTGCTGCGGGGAGCCACTCGTTGTCATCGGCCGGATGATAGCGCCGAAAGCGGGCGATTCAGGCGTTGGTTCATCACACCGACAAGGAGTTGAGCGCCTGCCGCAGACGCGGCGCCGCGTAGTCGATGAACCGGCGCATCTTCTGCGGCATCTGTCCCCGCGTAGCATGCACGAGATGGATCGGCACGGGTTCCGGCTCGAATTCCTCGAGCATGATGCGCAGCTGACCTGTCCTGACTGCCGCCTCGACCTGGTAGTACAGCAGGCGCGTCGCCCCCACGCTGCGGGCCGCCGCATCAGCCGCTGCGGCGGCGGTGGATACCGTCAGTCGCGCCACGATGGGGATCTCGCGCAGTGCGCCAGAATCCGGCTGCCTGACCTGCCACGCCGCAATGGGCATCGCCGGATCCACCGACACACAGGGAAGCTTGCGCAGGTCGTCCGGTGTCTGCGGTGCGCCATGTGCCGCAAGCCAGGCTGGGCTGGCGCAGATCACGGTGCGCATCGAACCGATGCGCGTCGCCACCATCGTGCTGTCGGGCAGCCGGCCGATGCGCACCGCCATGTCAATGTGGTCATCCACGAGGTGGACGTTGCGGTCCGCGAGAACCAGCCGCACATTGATCTCGGCAAACTGCGCGAGGAACTCCGCGACCACGGGCAGCACGTGCAGGCGGCCGAACAGCAGTGGCGCGCTCAGCACCAGTTCGCCGCGCGGCGCCAGGAATTCACCGGCCGCCTCGCGTTCAGCCTCCTCCACCAGCGCAACGATGCGTCGTGCGGCCTCCACATAGGCAATACCGGCATCAGTGAGCGTGAGCCTGCGGGTGGTGCGCAGCAGCAGCCGCGTGCCCAGCAGGGTTTCCAGATCCGATAGCCGCCGGCTGACTGTAGTGACGGGTACGCGCAGCGCGCGCCCGGCAGCAGAAAGGCTGCCCTGCGCCACGATCGCCAGCAGCGTCGACATGCCTTCGAAGCGGTCCATGGCAGTTTTCCGGAAAATGGGTAGCTGACGCCCACATTATTACCATTATTCTCCGTTTCGATAAGGCGGATAGTCCATCCACCAGTCCTGCGCGGAGATCCATCATGGCCTACGGCTTCCTCGACATAGCGGGAACACCCAGCGTCCGCGCCGCACAGGCGGCGATGGGGAGCGAGCGCCTCTGGAACGGCCGGGAGCTGCATCGCGACTTCGACCGGTTCGGCCCGCAGGAGGCACAGTTCATTGGCGAGCGGGACAGCTTCTATATATCGACGGTTTCGGAAACCGGATGGCCATATGTGCAGCACCGCGGTGGCCCGCGAGGCTTCCTGAAGCTGGTCGATGACCGCACCCTCGCCTTCGCCGACTACAGCGGCAACCGGCAGTACATCAGCCTCGGCAACCTGACAGCCCAGCCGCGCGCCGCGCTCATCCTGATGGACTACGCGCACCGCGCCCGCATGAAGATCTACGCGCATGTGGAGATATTGGCACCGGCTGCCGACCCGGCGCTGGCAGCGCTGGTTACGGTGCCGGGCTACAAGGCGAAGATGGAGCGCATCTTCTTGCTGCGGCTGGACGCGTTCGACTGGAACTGCCCGCAGCACATCACCCCACGCTATACGGAAGAGGAGATCGCCGCGGCGATGCAGCCACTGCGGGAGCGGCTGGTGGAGCTGGAGGCGGAGAATGCAACGCTTCGCTCGGGCCGTGCTGCGGAGTAGCATCCCGGCATGGCGCTGTCAGCCGAAGTACCCGCACCGCCGCTGTTGGTGTTCGCATTCGAGCTGCGCGCCACGGTGGGCGATGCCGTGGTGGTCGGAAAAGTCAGGCACGGACTGCGCCGCATCGTGGCGATCACCGGCGGCACGGTGCGCGGCCCCACGCTGGAGGGTGCGATAGTGCCAGACAGCGGCGCCGACTGGCAGGTCATCCAGCCGGACGGGTTCTCCGAGCTCGATACGCGCTACACCATCCGCACCAGCGCAGGCGAGCTCATCTACGTGCAGAACGCGGGCATGCGACATGCACCACCTCAGATCATGCGTCAGCTCAATGCCGGAGAGAGCGTCGACCCCAGGCTTGTCTATTTCCGCACGGTGCCGAAGTTCGAAACGGCTGCGCCTGGCCTGCAATGGCTGACCCGCAGCGTATTCGTGGGCGTGGGTGAGCGCTCGCCGCATGAAGTCGTGCTGCGGTTCTATCGTCTGGAATGAAGAGCGGCATATAGCCATCCAGGCCGCCCGGCACCACTGCGGTCACCCGCCGTGCTGGCCGCTGGGTGGTGCCGGCAGCGGTGCGCTCTTAGCCGCGTGCGCACGCGAAACGATATAAGCGCGCACCGCCTCCGCATCAGCTGGCTGCAATGCGCTGGCGAACGACACCATGCCGTTGGCCTTGCGCACGCCGTCGATCACCACACTCCTGAATGCCGCCTCGTCCTGGATGGTGCCGGCATAGCGCAGGTCCGGGAACATGCCGCGGCTGAGACCATCGCCACCGTGGCAGGTGCTGCAGAACCGGCCGTACAGCTGTTCACCGTGCGCGATTGTTTCCACGCCGCCGAAAGCCGGCGGCGGGTTCAGCACCGGTGTCGGCGGCGTCACGGCATCCGGAAGCCTGGCAGTTCCGCCCAGCTTGAAGACCAAGACGCGCGAGTAGTTCGGCGCGTAGTAATTGGCGCCGTTGCCGCCGAAGCCGGCCACTACCGCCACGTACTGCTCGCCATCGAGCTCGTAGGTCACGGGGCCTGCCATCACGCCGGTCTGTGCTGCAAAGGTCCACAGCAGCTCGCCGTTGTCAGCGCGGAAGGCATTGAACTCGTTGGTGCCGGAGTTGCCCGCGAAGACCAGCCCGCCGGCCGTGGACAGCGCGCCGCCGGCGCGGCCGGCCGGAGAAGTGATCTGCGGACCGCCCACCTCGGCCTTCCATATCGACTTCTGCTGCACCGGATCCCAGGCCTGCAGGTATGACTTGTTCACATGGAAGTTCTTCGGATTGGCAGACATTGCTGCGCTCTCTGCGAAGCTGATCGACAATTTCTGCCCCATGCCGTTGTCGTCGTTCCTGGCGGCAACGAACGGATAACTGAACTCGTTGGTCGGGATGTAGACCAGTCCGGTGTCCGGGCTGTAGGACATGGGCGGCCAGTTGTGCGCGCCGCCGAAGTGCGGCACCGCGATGAACCCCTTGCCTGTGAGACCGTAGCGCGCCGCCGGATTCATGACCGGGCGGCCGGTCTTCATGTCGATGCCGGTGGTCCAGTTCAGCGTGGGGACGATGGGCTTGGCGGAAATCAGCTCGCCAGTCGCGGCGTCCAGCACGTAGAAGTGCCCGCTCTTGGGCGCCTGCATCACGACGTGGCGCTGCTTCCCGTCGATGGTGAGATCCGCAACCGTGATCTGTTGCACGGCCGTGTAATCCCATGAGTCACGCTGCACCTGCTGGTAGTGCCAGACGTATTCACCCGTCTCCACCTTCAGTGCCACGATGGAGGACAGGAACAGGTTGTCACCCTTGCCACCCGGGTCGCGGATCTCTGCCGGCCATGGGCCGCCATTGCCCACGCCCACGAACAGCAGGCCCGTCTGCGGATCGTAGGTGATTCCGTCCCAGACCGTGCCGCCGCCGCCTTCCTTGTACCACTCGCCGGTCCAGGTCTGGGCCGCCATCTCCATCTGCGGGTTCTCGAATGGTTTGGCGGGATCGCCCGGAACGGTATACCAGCGCCACACAAGCTTGCCGGTTTCCGCGTCGTAGGCGGAGATGAAGCCGCGCATGCTGTATTCCGCGCCGCCCTGGCCGATCAGCACCAGCCCTTTCACCACACGCGGGGCGCCGGTGATGGTGTAGGGCTTGTCCCTGGGGGTTGTCTGCGTCTCCCAGACCTTCTGCCCGCTGGCCGCATCCACGGCGATGAGCCGCCCATCGATGGCGCCAATGAAGATCTTGCCGTTCCACGCGGCAGCGCCCCGATTCACCACATCGCAGCAGGCGTTCACGGCCCATTCGCCGGGCACCTGCGGATCGAACTTCCACAGCTGCTGACCGTTCCTTGCGTCGAAGGCATACAGCTTGCTCCAGGCCGTGGTGACGTAGAGCACGCCATCGATGACCAGAGGCGAGGATTCCTGGCCACGGCGCGTGTCGAAATCCGCGTACCAGGTCAGACCGAGATCCTTGACGTTGGTGGTGTCCACGCGCGCGAGACGCGAGTGACGCTGCTCTTCGTAGTTGCCGTTGTACGTCAGCCAGTCGGACGGCTGGTTCGCGGCATCGAGCAGGCGTTCTGCGGTGACCTGGGCGCGACCCTGTGGCGGCGCGACGGACTCAGGCTTGTTGCCGCAGGCACCCAGAAACATTGCCGCGCACAGCACAACGACAAGACTTGATAGACGGTGTTCCACAGTTCCCCCCCGAGACCTGGCAGCGCAGGCGAGTGTAGCAACGTGCGCGTGGGGTGGCATCCAGCCACCAGAAAAGCCTCTCCGCCCAGGGGCTGCAGTCGGGAGCAGCGCTACAGGTGTCGTTCAGCGAATTTTCATGCCATGGACGCCCAGGCCGGTGGCGCCGCGGTGAAACTCATCATCGCCCCGCTCACCGGATGCGGGAATTCGATCTGCCAGGCGTGGAGGCATAAAGGCGCCTCACCCACATCCAGCGTCTGCCGGGGCGCAGCACACTCCTTGCCGTAGGCCGCATCTCCCACCACGGGAAAGCCGAGATGGGCGCAGTGGATGCGGATCTGGTTGGTGCGGCCAGTCAGTGGCCGCGCCTCGAGCAGGCTGGTTCCATCCGGCGAACGCTCGCGCACGATGAACAGGGTGCTTGCTGCCGCGCCTGCGCCAGCATCGGCCGCGCGCGTGCCACAAGCCTGCACTTGCCTGCCGATGGGCACATGGCACTGCAATTCATCGGTCGCAGGATGCCCCTGCACTCTTGCCAGATAGACCTTCCTGACGCGCCCTTCCGCGAACTGGCTCTGCAGCCTGCCTGCAAAATGCCGGCTGCGCGCCACGATGACGAGGCCCGTGGTGTTTGCATCCAGCCTGTGGGCGGGTCTGGGCTTCTGGGGGCGGTACACCGTGTTCAGGATCTGCTGCAGGGTGTTGCGGGTGTAACGGCCACCCGCATGCATTGGCAGCGGCGCGGGCTTGTGCAGCACGATCAGCGCCTCGTCCTCGTGCAGCACGACGACATCAGCATTGACCACGGGCTCGGTGGTATACGCCATCCGATGCAGCAGGCGGTCTCCGGCGTGCACGGCCTGCGCTGGCTCGATGGCCTGGTGGCGGGAGTCGAGCAGATTCCCGGCACGGCACTCCGCCTCCCAGTAACTCGGCGGAAGATGCGCCACCAATCGGGCGAAAGTCTCCAGGACTGGCAGGCCGTCGCACTCCTGCGGCACGCGCAAGGGGCGGAATGTCTCCGCCGGAACGCTGCCGGGCAGCGGATCGACGGCTGCGCGGATCGCGCGGTTGCGGCTGCGCAGGTTCTCGGCGGCCTGCTCTGCCTCGCTGCGGTAGCACCACGGGCACGAGCGGCCGGGAACATAGCGGGCGTCGCGCTGTTCTTCCGCGGTGAGCGGGGACAGGCACTTGAAGCACTGTGCGGCATCTGATTCCCGCAGCGCCGGGTCCACGCCCACGCGCTGATCGAAGACAAAGCACTCACCGCGATAGTGCGCCCCGCCGCATTCCTCGAAGTACTTGAGGATGCCGCCATCCAGCTGCAGCACGTTGCGGTAACCCTGCGACTCCATGTATGGGCCGGCCTTCTCGCAGCGGATGCCGCCGGTGCAGAACATCACGATGGTCTGGTCCTTGAGCCCAGCCGGCAGCTTCGCGACCGCCGCCGGAAAGTCGCGGAAATTGTCGGTGCCAGCCGCCACGGCATTTTCGAATGTCCCGAGCTTCACCTCGTAGTCATTGCGGGTGTCCAGCAGAACCATGGGGCGCCCCTCGTCCAGCCAGGCTTTCAACTGCCGCGGCGCCAGCTTGGGCGAGGTGCTGCGCGCAGGCTCGATGCCTGGCACGCCGAACGCGATGATCTCCTTCTTGATGCGCACCAGCATCCGCCGGAAGGGCTGGTGGGTGGTGTGACTGCGCTTCGCTTCAAGCTCGGCGAGCCCGGGTATCGACTGCAGGCGCGCAAGCAGCATGTCGATGCCGGCCGCGCTACCGGCCACGAACAGATTGATACCCTCCGTGCTCAGAAGAATTGTGCCGCGCAGTTGCTGCGCGCGGCAAAGCGCCAGCAGTCCGGTGCGCATTGCCGGCAGTTCCGCCAGCGTGGCGAACCGGTAGGCAGCAATGTTCACGATCGGCAGCGCCAGCTGGTCAGGGCGTTGTTCGGCAGTCACGGCCGCAATGATAGTAGTTCGCTCAGGCACTGGGGCTGTTCTGTGCGTCAGCGCGCGGCCAGCGCCTGTGCGTATAGTGTCCGCTGGAGATCCTTCCACGTAACCGCGTAACTGCATGCGTTTCAAACCGGCAGGCCTGGCGGCCCTCATGATGACCCTTGCCGCGGCCCTCCATGCCGAGGGGGCCTTGGCGGGGGATGCCGCCAGCCCGCTGTGGTCCATTGGCGGCTTCGGCACCCTGGGCGCCGTTCATTCCAGTGAGCGACAGGCGGATTTCACCTCCTCCATCTTCAAGCCCACAGGTGCAGGTTACAGCGGCAGCTGGAGCGCCGATGTCGACAGCCTGATCGGCGCGCAGCTGACTGCGAATCCAGCGCCACGGCTCTCGGCGGTATTGCAGGTCATCATTGAGCAGACCTACGACGACAGGCACCGGCCCTACATAGAGTGGGCCAACATCGCCTACCAGTTCACGCCGGAGCTGAGCATCCGCGTTGGTCGCTCCGTGTTGCCCATGTTCCTGTTCTCCGAGGTGCGCAAGGTGGGCTACGCCCATCCCTGGGCACGACCGCCGCTTGAGGTGTACGCGCTCAACGCGCTTACCAGCAGCGATGGCATCGACGCCAGCTACAGGATGCACCGGGGCGAGCTGACCTACACCGTGCAGGCCAACTCCGGCAGCAAGAGCATTCATCTTGCCGGTGACAGCACCGCCGCCAGGCTAGGGGATCTGTGGGGAATCTCGCACACCATCGAACATGGCGCGCTGACAGCGCACGCCTTCTATCAGCAGTTCTTCGGCACCGTGCCAACAGCCAATGCGTTCTTCGACAACTTCAGGCAGTTCGGGTCGCAGGGGGCAGTGATTGCAGACAAGTACGACGCCAGCCACAAGCGCGTGAACAGCTTCGGCCTGGGCGCCAGTTATGACCCGGGCGCCTGGTTCCTGATGACAGAGTGGGGACGCAACAACACCCGCTCCTACCTCGGGCGCAGTACCGCCTGGTACGTCAGCGGCGGCTACCAGTTCGGCAGGTTCACGCCGTTCGTGATTTACGCCCAGGCGCGGGCGAACAATCTTGCCGATCCCGGGCTTGAGCTGGGGAGCCTGCCGGATCCTCTGGTACAGCCCGCCACGCAGCTCAATGCCGCGCTGAATACCCTTCTCAGTGCCAGGACTGTCCAGGACACCGTGTCCATCGGTGGCCGGCAGGAGTTGACCAGGAATGCCTCCCTCAAGGTGCAGCTGGATCACACCCGCCTGGGCGCAGGTTCAAGTGGCCAGCTGATCAACATCCAGCCCGGCTTCGGGCTGGGCGGGCAGTTCACTGCCATCAGCGTCAATGTCGACTTCGTCTTCTAGGGGCGCCATGCAGCCTGTCCGCCTCGAAGCCACCGCGATCGCACTGGCGCTGAGCCTCGCAGCCCAGGTTGTGCATGCCGACGTGGTGGCTGTGGTGTCGGCCCGGAGCAGCGTCACCAGTTTGAGCAGGATCCAGGTCGCGGACATCTTCCTGGGCAGGAGCGCCAGGCTTCCCGATGGGCGCACCGTGGTACCGGTCGATCAGGCAGAAGGCACTTCGGCCCGGGACGAATTCTATGCGCGGTTCACTGGCAAGTCCCCCGCACAGATCAAGGCATACTGGTCCAAGATCATCTTCACCGGGCGCGGGCTGCCGCCACGGACTGTGCGCAACGATGTCGAGGTAAAGAAGCTGCTTGCCGGCAATCCCGATGCAATTGGCTATATCGAGCGACTCGAGATCGACGCCAATGTGCGAGCCGTACAGGCGCAGTAGCGCTAGCGCTGCACCCACTGTCCCTGTGCATTGCGATACCACTGGCCGGCCGGGATACGGGCCAGCAGCTGGCTCTCGAACATGCGGGCACCGGCCACATCGGCCGTGGTGCCCGCCTGCGCCGCACTCTGTGCATACACCGCACGGCGCGCGCCGTTGACCGTCTCCACGGCGGCGTGCAGCGCCTGATCCGAAGACGCGACGCGGAAGCCGAGAAAGCCGTCCGCCTGCTCGCCCACATTGCCCTGCGCCTTGGCAGTGTCGATCAGCGCCTTCTCCGCCGCCGTCTGGGCCAGCGTGGGGGCTGTTGCCACGAGGCCGGCGCCCAGGCACACGACCAGGGCGGGAACATGCAGTGAATTGCGATAGTTCATGACAGTGATCCTTTTGATCCGGGCGTCCGGTGATCAATCAGAAGAGGTTGGGATTCTGCTTCAGCAGGGTCTGCAGTTCCTGGTCCAGGCGCACACGCACGTCGGCGTCGAGCTTGGCGTAGATCTGGATGGGATCCACCTGCAGCCTGATGGTGGGCGTGCAACCAGTATCGACCACGATCACCGCCAGCCCCAGGGCCAGGGGAGCGAGACGACGCATTGTCTTCATGTTGGCATCCTGGTCGGGTCGATGATCCAGCCGCTTTCTAACACGGCACCACTGTGAATGACATCCTCATGGCGCCAGCGGCGCGGCAGGCGCGCTGCCACGGCCCTGGCGGGCACGCTGGACCTCCAGCAGGTCTGAAATCAGCTGGTTCAGGTTGAGTGTGGTGTCCAGCGTCAGGTCGATGCGCGTATCCGAGGGCAGCGGCAGTCGACGCTGCATGAACTTGCGGCTGATCAGTTCGAGCAACCCCACGCGCAACTCCTGGTGCTGGGGCGGATCGTGGCGGCCCTTCACCTTGAAGACCAGGCCCACGCGGCCCTTGTCGAGACTGTTCACGTCGACACTCAGTGTCTCGAAGGAAAGGTTCTCCAGCGCCTGAAACGCCAGATCCTCAACCATACCGGGCGGCGCCTTCTCCGCCGCAGAGGTCTGCACCTGATCCAGCATCTCGCGCTTCAGCGTCAGCCTTCCTGGCTGCACCGCAGCCAGCGTTCCGCCAACAATTCGCACACCCTGCCCGGGCGTCCAGGCGAAAGGGAGACTGCCGGACACCACCGCGTCCAGAGCAAGCTTGTCGGCGAGCCCGGCGTCGGCCAGCACCTTGCCCAGCTGCAGGGTTTCGATCACCAGCGTGCCGCTGAATGGCTGCGTCAGATCCAGCGGTATCGCGAACGGCATGGCAAAGAGCCGACCGCCCGCGGCATGCAGCTCGCCGGCGGCAACGCGCAGCGAGCCGGCATCGAGCGCGAATACCACCTTGAGGCCGGTGATCTCGGTGGCGGCCACGAGGCGCGCAACGCTGAGCGTCTGATCCGGCGCGGTGGTGAGTGGCGTCAGACTGGTGAATTCGATCTGGCCTTTCAACCCCTGCACGGCGCCCGCCGGACTTGCGAAATCGAGGCCCGGCACCCGCAGCCGCCCACTGCTGGTGGATGCGGCTTCGCCGGCCCAGTCGATCCGCCCTTCGAAGCTGATCGCGCCAGTCGCCGGCGACTGCACAAACTCACCGGCCAGCGCACTCAGCCCGGCAGGCTGCAGCCCGCCTTCGGCGAATGCCAGCTCGGGTACCGTGATGCGCACGCCGCCCGTGGCAGTGGTTGCATTGTGTAGCAGCGTCATGCGGCCGATGTGCCGGCTGCCCGCAGCAAGATCAAAAGCGCCGTTCCAGTGCTCATGCTGCAGCGTGACGGAGCCAGCGGCCTGCACAGGATTGAAGCGCGCCGGCGCGGTGGTGTCGATGGCCTGGCCGCTGGCGACCGTGGCGCCGAACCCGAGCCCGTCCGGCGCACTGGTGGCGAGGAACTTCCCGTGGAGATCGGCGAAGCGCATGGCGACGGCGGGCACTGCGACGGCAACGTCACGGAACGCACTTCGCACCTGCCAGCTGCCGTTCGCGGCGCTGAATAGTGGACCGCCATCGGGGCACACCATGCCGGTGACGCCGGTCGCGTCATTTTCGTCCAGTTCCAGGCGCTCGATCCGGAGGCTGAGGCAATCCTCCGCGGTGTAGCTGATGCGCTCCCCTGCCAAGGCCAGCACACCTCGCGTGCCGAATGTGATGCCGCGCGCCAGGTTGAAATCCAGCGTCGCATTGCCCTGCAGACTGGCCTGGAAGCCGGCCTCGGTGAAATGCCAGTCGGGTATGTTGAAGGTGGCTGCAGGCAGTCCGCGTCCGCGACTGGCGGTCAGCCGCAGCGCGCCGCCGCTGGGGCGCGAGGCTCTTGCCTCATACAGCGGACGCACAGCGGGCTCGACCACCAATGCGCCACCGTTGGCTGGCATCAGCCGGACAGGCGCGGTCAGTGCCAGACTGGTACCTGCGGACCCCGCCTCGAGGCGCAGTCCTGGCGCGCTGATGGAGAAGTTCCGCAGCGCGCGCTTGAGCTGGACGAGCTCGGAAAGATCATCGACCAGCGGCGCGCCGAGCAGTGGCCAGGCCCCGTTCGCAGCGGCCGCGGAACCATCCACCTGCAGCTGGAAGGCAGCAGGCCCGGCGACGGCAACGTCGATGTTCAGTGCCACCTGCGCCTGCTGCACCGAGAGCTCGCCGAAGATGAGGCGCCCCGCCGCAAGAGTTGTTGGGGACTTCACGCTCCAGCGCAGACCTGCGCTGCTGCGGTCAAGCGTAACTCTCGCAGTGGCCAGTGTGGCGTGCAGGTCCTGTGCTGTGCCGCCCTGCCCCGTTACCTCATCCGCCCGCACATCGATGCTGCCCGCAGCTGCGGCACTCAACGCGGCAACCCCACCGGAGGAGGCGCCTTCGAAGGCGGCATGGGCCTGGACCGCGCGCGCCTCGCCGGCGGCCGCACGTAATTGTGCCGCGGCAAAGTCGACCTCCAGGGAGACCGGGCCATCGGCACGCTGCGCTTGCAACTGCGGATAAGGGAGGTCGGCGGTGATGCGCAGGCGCGCCGCCTCGGCCCCGGCGGAAGGGTGCGCCAGCTGTGCGGCGGATGCCTCCAGTCGGACTGCGACCCGCTCACCAGTGGTGGTCACATCCAAGGTGCCACTCATTGCCTGTGCTGAGCCCGCCTCGTATATCAGGCTGGTTGACGGCAGGCGCGCACTGAGGCGCAGCAGACGGCCGCCTTCGAGGCGTGCATCACCGAGCAGCCGCGCCGACCCTTGATCGAGGGACAGTCGCAGCTCGCCGGCCTGCACGGTCACCTCCGGGCCGGCCCCACTGCCGCTCGGGGGAGCCTCGAGAAAGCTCCGCAGCAGCGGATCGATAGAACCCAGCGACAACTTGCCGTCGTGCCAGCGAGCGCGGACCATGGGGCGCTGCAGGCGCACCCGGCCCAGTGTGAAACCCAGGCCCGTCGCAGACCAGGGAAAGCTGAGCGCGTAGTCGATGCCGAGCTGCTCGATCAGCACTTCCGGATCAGACCGGGCACCAAGCCGGACGCGGGCCACCAGCCCATCCCGCTCCAGCCGCTCGATCTCCACCTCCGACTCGATGCCGCGCCGCTCCAGCCACCCAGCCAGCACGTGCTGCGCCACCGCGCGACGGTTCATGTACAGCACAGTCATCGCTGCGGCCAGAGTGACCATCACCATCCCGAACCCGATCAGCAGGCGTAGCCCGACGCGCACGCGCGGCGTGAAACCGCGGTCCGGCGGGGCCTGGTACGGAGCTTCCGATGGCATTTGCGCGGTGCTGCTGCAGAGCCGGTCGCAGGGACAGTTTCCCGGGAAGGATGTTACCCGCCGGCCCTGCGGCGAGCAGAATTCATCGATCGGCGCCGCGCCGGGCGCAAGCGGATCAGACCGCCGCCTGCCGCCGCATCAGTGACTGGACTTCCTCGTCCACCGCAGATGTATATCGTGCGGCTCCGCGCACGCCCGCGGCGAACAGCAGCGACTGCTCTCCACCCCCCGTAACGGCCCCGCCGAACACTTCGAAGCCAAGCCGCCTGCCCATCCTGCACAGCAGCCGGATGGCACCATAGCGCCGGTCGTCACTGGCGATCCCGCGTGTCATCCCCGGGGCCAGCTTCACGTAACGCACGCTGTCGCTCTCCAGCAGCGGCAGCAGGCTGAGCTCCGGGTCCACATCCACCAGGCCCATTGCACAGCCATGCTGCTGCAGCAGCTCGCGCAGCTCCCCCAGCGCGGGCATGCGCTTGGACACGCTGATGCCGACTCCAAGCCGTGATGCGACTGCCGCATGCCGCGACAGCAGCTGCGCCAGCTGCCGCTGGAAGATCGGATGCTCCAGGCACTGTGCCGGCACCTCCACGCGGCAGCGGGCCTGCGGACGGCTGCCGAGGCTGCCCAGCGCAAGATCCACAGTACGCAGCACCACCTCCAGAATGCGGCCAGTGCGCATGGCGGGAGGCAGCAGTTCCTCGAACCCGAGTACCGTGCCATCAGGTTCGATCAGCTGCGGTGCCAGATCTTCGAACAGCTCGGCACCCTGAGCATCGACAATGGAGCGGGAGGCGAGCTTGACGCGACCCGTTGCCAGCGCCCCTTCGATGACCGCACTCCACTGCGCGATGCCGAACTGGAAGTGATGGCCCAGATGACGCAGCATCGTGGTGCTGCCGCGGCCCGAGATCGCCACACCGAGCAGGAAATCCGCGCGCGACAGCACATCGGCGATCTGCTCATCGTGATCATAGGTCGTGCCGCCCACCGCCGCCGCACTGGGAACGTCCGTCAGCCCTTCCTGGAACAGCCGCTGCAGGTCATTGCGCACCGCGTCCATGATGCGCTTGACCTGCTGGGCACTCGCCCCCGGGAGGAGCAATGCGAAGTCGGTGCCATTCAGGCGCGCCGCGACGCCGTGCTCCGCATGCAGGCTGCCCAGCAGCCGGGCACGCAGCGTGGTGGCCACCGCCATCAGGAAATCGTCGGTGAGCTTGCGGCCCTGCCGGCGGTTCAATGCCTCGACGTCCAGAACGTGTATCAGCACTACGGCGCCAGGGTTCTGCTGCTGCAGCGATTCGCGCAGCTGGTCCATGAAGACCTCGCGGCTCGCCAGCTGCGTCATGTGATCGTGCTGGACGCGGTAGCGGATTGCCTCGACCTCCTGCTCCGACTCCTGCAGCAATGTGCGCACACGGCCGACCAGCACATTGATCGCCTGGGACATCGGCAACAACGGACGCCATGCGGGTTCGCGCAGATCCAGGAAGCGGCGCGTGGCCAGGGCCAGCACCTGGCCGCGCAGCTCATGCAGCACACGCCGCATGCCGGCGAGCGACAGCAGCTGCGCGGCAACCACCAGCACGGCAAGCAGGCTCAGCGCCGTTGCCGCATGCGACCAGATGCGCAGCGCCAGGCCATCCACACGCTGCGTCGAAGCGCTGAGATTCAGGTGCCCGATCGTCACGCCCTGACTCAGGATGGCAAGGTCCACTGCCGGCGATGCCGTCGCGCCGCGCAGCAGGTGCAGCAGCAGCGACGTGGGCAGGGGTGCCTGCATGGCGGCCAGCACGACTCCCTGCGCATCGCGCAGCTCCCAGGCGGACCAGGCTTCGCGCTCGGCGCGCTCCAGCACCCAGGAGCGCAGCTGCTGGGCCGTGGCAACCGCCGGCCGCTCCCGCGCGACCCGCTGCAGCACCTGTTCGCTGTCGCGCAGCAGCTCTGCCCGCATGGCGGGCCGCATGGAGACACTGAAGCCGACCAGGCAGACGAGCCACGCGAGCGCCGCGGCTGCGAACACGCCGCCGGGACCAAAGCGCTCGAGCGGCAGCCGGGACCAGAACTTCCTCACGACGCGTTCCGCTGATCGTCGTCATCGATCATCCGGCGGACCCGCGAGCGCACTGAGGCCATCAAGGTGGGCTTGAGTACAGCATGCAGCCGCTCGCGTTCCGCGGTGACCAGCGCCAGTTCAAGCCGCTGCGTCACGCTGCCCTGGTGCCGCAGTTCTGCCGCCAGTGCGGCCGTCATCTCACGCGTCTCGGCCACGCCCCTGGCCAGGTCATCGATCGCGGCCAGGGTTACCGTCATCTCGCCGCGCATGATCTGCAGGTCCGGCAGCTGCCGCAGCACATCGCGCAGATCCAGGCGCGTCTGGCTGCATTCTTCCATCACCTGGCTGGTTTGCGTGGCCAGCTCGCCAATGGCCGGGACCAGGTCGCGCACCTGGGCCATGGCCGCCGCGGTACGTCCCAGCACTTCGCCGTGCAGGCCCACCTCCTGCGCCAGCCGCTCATTGGAACGTGCCGCCTGCTCGAAGCGCGGCGTGAATTCGGCCAGCCGGTCCACCACGCCACGCAGCCCTTCCTCCGAACGCCGCCCCTGCTCCAGCATGTCTGCGAGCAGGGTCGCGAGGAAGCGCTCGGAGATCTCCGCGGTTGCGTTGACGCTTGATTTCTCGGCGAGGGAGAGCACGTTCTCGCGCACGTGATCCACCACCGCGGCGCAGGTGCGGCGCACCAGGATCATCTGGAAACCCAGCATGATGGAACCGATGAGACCGAACATGGAGGCCGAGAATGCCGTGCCCATCGCTGCCAGCGGTTTCTGCAGGCCACCAACGATGCGGGCAAACTCCGATTCCATGCCGCCGCCGGAACCGCCGACGCTGTTGGCGATGGTCGAAATGAGGCCGCTGGTCGCAACCAGGGTTTCCAGCAGGCCGATGAAGGTGCCGAGCAGTCCCAGCCCGACCATCAGGCCGACGATGAACTGCGAGAGTTCCTGCTTGCGCTCGAAATAGTCGGCCAGCGCTTCGATTTCCGGCTCGGTCACCGCACTCTGCATCGAGATCTGGTGGCCAAGTCCGAGCTTCTCCAGGCGTCCGAGCAGGCCGACGACAAAAGCGTCGGGCCCCAGCTTCGGGTTGGGCGAATCGCTCCAGACGCCGCGGCGCAGCCAGTCGATGCCCATGACGAAGGTGCGATCCTCCCGATACGCGCGTCGCACATGCCCCACCATGGTCGCACCACCCCACAGCGCGACGCCCAGGATGAGTCCGTTCAGCACCGGGTTGGAAACGAAGGCGAAGCTGACGAAATGCCACATGCCCACCGCGCCCGCCCCCACTGCGGCCATCGGCAGCCACACCAGCAATGCCGGTACGACGCCAAGGCTGCCCTTTGCTTCTGGTTCTGCCGGGGCGGCTGAATCTGTCATGGATGCAGTGCTCATTTTCGATCCTGGAAGGCGTTGGAGGACAGGCCGCGGATGGGCGAGAGGAGGTACTGGAGAACCGTGCGGCGCCCGGTGACCGCATCCGCGGTGACCGTCATGCCGGGGGACAGTGGCTGCTGGAAGCGGGCGAGACTGTCGGCGTCCACTGCGAGGCTGACGCGGAAGTAGCGCTCGCCGCGTTCATCCGCGAGCGAGTCTGCACTGATCTCGCGGACCTGCGCCTCGAGCGTGCCGAATACGGTGTAGTCGAATGCGGCGACCTTCACCACCGCGCGCTGGCCTTCGCGCAGCGGGCCGCGTTCCTGCGGCGCAACGCGGGTCTCCACCACAAGGGTCTTTTCCTCGGGCGTCAGCTCGACCAGCAGGTCGCCCGGCTTCACGACGCCACCCACCGTGTTGAACATCAGCTTGTTGACCCGCCCGGCGACCGGTGCCGCGACAACGGTGCGGCGGACGCGGTCGTCGACGGCATTGATCTCCTGCTGCAGCTGTTGCAGTTCCACCCGCGCATCGGCCAATGCCGTACGCGCCTCGCTACGGAACTGGGCCACAGCCTCGGCCCGGCGGGCCGCGGTCTCACTGGCCGCAGCGGCCAGTCGCGGGCCTGCGGCTTCGATCTCGCGCAGCTGTGTTGTCAGGCGCTCCACGCGTGCGCGCGCCTCGAGCAGCTCGAGCTGCGAGCCGGCCTTGTGGCTGATCAGCGTCTCCACCAGGGTCGCCTGCTTCTGCGCGGTGGCAAGCTCTGATTCCAGACCCTTGCGGCGCTCCTTCTGCTCGGCGAATTCCTGCTGGCGCTGCGAGATCTGCTCGTCCAGCACACGCAATGACTGCAACAGGCGGCCCTGGCGCGCGTCGAAGGCCTCGCGCTCGCTGCGCAGCGGGGCGGAGTCCTCGCCCAGCCCGGCAGGGGCATCAAACCTTGGCAGTCCCTGGGACTCCGCCTGCAGGCGGGCGGCGCGCGCCAGCAAGCCGTCGAGGCGCGCGCCCTTCTCGCCGCGCACGGAACTTGCCTGCAGGTCGGAGACGGCAATCAGGCTCTGACCGCTCTCGACGCGATCGCCCTCGCGGACGAAGACGCGGGACACGATGCCCCCCTCCAGATGCTGCACCATCTGCTGCTTGCCGGATGGGATGACGCGCCCCTGCATGTGCACCATGCGATCCACCGGCGCCAGCGCGGCCCACAGCAGCAGCGCAGCGGAAGTCGCCGCCAGCGTGGCGATTACCGCATTGGGCAGACGCAGGCGTCTCTGCAGCCCGAGCGACTGGTCGAAATGTTCGGCCAGCAGATTGGCGGCGGCCTCGCTCATGGCTGTCCTTCGAAGGAGATGTTCACAGTGGGAGCGGACGCCTCGGCTTCCGTATCGATGCGCATGTCCAGCTGCGCTGCGGCGTAGCCCTGCGCCAGCAGGACCTCGCGGACGGCGAGCACCCGCAGGTAAGCGGCACGCTGGTTGGCGGTGATTCCCATGCCCGGTCCCGTGGCGAGGATCACCACCCTGCCGCCATGGGGGGAGTTGGCGAGCTCGGCGCGCAGGGCGGTGGCCGCCGCTTCATCGAGCGCCACGGCATTGGCTGCGAAATCCAGCTGCAGGATATTGCGGGGCGGCCGCAGCCTGCCGCCTGCCACGGACTGATCGGTTGCCGGACCCGCCACCGCGATGCGCGTGTGCCGTTCCAGGCGGGATTCCGGCACCGGGCTGCCGGCGTCGATGGCCGCACCCTGCGCCGTGCCCTGACCCTGCGCGATCATCTCGGCAGCCAGCTTCTTGGCCATCAGCTGCGCCGCGAATGACAGCGAAATCGCCAGCACCACGATCACGAAGATCATCGCGATGACCACGTTGGTCAGGGCATCGACGAACCCCGGCCAGTATGAATTTCCGCCCTTGCCGCCTTCCATTGTCCTGGCTCCGTTCCCTCAGGGCACGCCCAGCATCGGCGCGAGTACGCCGATGAGGTGTGCCACCTTGACGTGGTTCTGCAGATCGAGGATCGACAGCTGGGCGATGTCGAGCCGGCTCTGGTGATAGCGCTGGTAGGCGTCGAGCACATCCAGCAGCTGGCGGTTGCCGCCGACAAGCTGCTCGCGGAAAGCCTCGACGACCGTGGCATTTGCCGCCATTTCCTCGCGCACCGCCCCAAAGCGCTCGGCCATGCCGTCCAGCGTGGCATAGGCCGAATCCAGTTCCTGCGCCAGGCGCCGCCTTGAACTGTCGCGCTGCAATGTCTTCTCGCGGGCGCGGTGCGCCGAAGCCGAGTACTGGGCGCGATCGGCGCCACCGTTGAGCAGCGACAGTGTTGCCTGCAGCATCACGCGGCTGTCTCGCAGTTCACTGACAGTACCGGCGCCGTTCTCATCGATGCGGTGTTGCACCAGCAGCTCGACACGCGGCACGAAGCGCGCCACGTAACCTCCTGTCTCGCGATCCGCCGCGTCCTTGTCGGCCTGCGCGGCGAGCAGGTCGAAATTCGAGGTCTCCGCCAGCTGTTTGGCTTCCGTGACGGTACCGGGGATCGGCAGCAGGCGGGCCGGCGTGCCAATGGTCAGGGCAGCGGGTGTCTCCTGCAGCAGGCTCTCCAAGTTGCGCAGCGCCGTGCGCAGATTGGCGCGCGAATCGGCTATGGTGGCGCGCGCATTGGCGACGCGGGCCCGCACACGTGCGGCTTCGGCCTCGCTGGTGCCGCCGGCCTCGGCGCGCCGCGTGATGTAGCCCAGCAGTTCCTGCAGGCGCCCTTCGTGTTCTTCGCTGAGCGCGATCACCATGCGCGACTGCAGCGCCTGCAGATAGGCCGATGCTGCCTCGAGCCCGGCAGCTGAATTGGCGCCCTGCTGCTGCCAGCGCGCCGCCTTCGACAGCTGGCTCTGGCGGTCCAGCTCCCGTTTCGCCGCGTAGTCGAGCACCACCTGGCGCAGCGTGATGCTTGCCTCGCTGCGGGTGGTGGTCAGGTATGGATCCAGGCTCGTCAGTTCGCCGCGGCCAGCGCCCGCGGATACATCGATGCGGGGCAGCAAGGCGCCCAATGCGGCGCGGCGCGTGTAGTCCACGGACTTGCTGTGTTCAGCTGCCGCCTGCGCATCAAAGCTGACCTCGGCGCCGCGGCGGATGGAATCCTGCAGGCCCAGCGAGCCGCCGGCGGGCTGGGCTTCGAGGTCCGAGATCGGCAGCTCTGGCGGCAGGCCGAGCAGCTCCGCCACCTCATTGATATGCGCGTGTCGCCACGGAACCTCGTCCACCGCCTGGGCTTGCGCGGTGCCGCCAAGTATTGCGGCCGCGATCCAGACGACTGGCCGCGCGAATACCCCGGGCGCGCGCATCAGCTGTTGCCACCGACGGCACGCAAGGCAGCGGCGCCGTCGGGCACAGGCATCCTTGCCGGTGGCTGGATGAGGGAATGCGCGGGAGCGTCGACCTTGACTCTACCGCGCTCCAGGACGATCACCCGATCGGCCTGGGCAATGACTTCCGCCGCATGGGTCGCAATCACGACGCAGCGGCCGGTACGCAGCGGACGCAGCGCCGCCAGAACACTTTCCTGCGCGGCCCGATCCAGCCCCAGCGTGGGTTCATCCAGCACCACCAGGCTGCGCGGGGAATGGAAGGCCGCTGCGAGTGCCAGCATTTGCCGCTGCCCGCCGGACAGACCCGCGCCATTGGTGCCCACGAGGCTGTTCAATCCCAGCTCGCCAGCGTCGAGTGCCGAGCCCAGGCCCGCCGTGCGCAGCGCCGTGATCAGCGAGGCGTCGCTGGCGGGAAGCCCGCCGCTCACGATGTCGCGCACGCTGCCACCCAGGAATCCGGAATCCTGTGTCTTGAAGGTCACCTGCTGGTTCAGCCAGCGGCGCGCTTCGTCGCTGTCGATCAGGTGACCCGCACAGGTAAGCCGCCCCCGCGCCGGCGCGAACTGCCCGGCGACCAGCCGCAGCAGCGTGGACTTGCCCGCGCCCGATGCACCGACCACGGCCACCACCTCATCGCTGCGCAGGTGCAGATCCAGCCCGTCCAGCACCGGGCGTTCCGTGCCGGGATAGGTGAAGCAGATGGACTCGAAGCGCACGCCTTCGAGAATCAGTGCGTCCGGTGTGGCCGCCTCGACGCGCCCCACGCGGGCGGGAACTTTCAGGTCCACGGTGTCACCGAGCGCGGTCAGCGACTGCAGGAATTCGCGCCAGCGCGTGACGAACGGCGCCAGACCGCAGAGCATCCCCAGAATGCGGGTACCGATCAGGTTCGTCGAGATCACGCCACCGACCGACATGGCCTGCGCCTCGACGCGGTAGACGCCACCGACCAGCATCGCAATCGACGCGACCGATACCAGCACCGGCACGATCTGCTGCAAAGTCTGCTGCCACCAGCGTGCCCGGGCGCCCGCGCGCGCCGCAGCCTGGGCGTGACTGCGATAAAGAGCCTCGGCAATGGTGGCGCGGCTCTGGCCCACCAGACTGTCGCGTGCCGACAATACATCCACCAGGGTGCTGAGCTTGGCATCGGTGGCCTGACGCGCCATGCCCTGGCGCTCGTGGCTGAGCCGGTGGCACAGCAGGCTCAAGCCGAGCACCGCCGCGCCGACCAGCACCGGAATCAGCAGCAGCCAGCCACCGATGAGGGCCACGACGGCCATGAACAGCAGCAGGAAAGGCAGATCCGCCAGCGGCAGCAGCGACTGCGCGCTCAATACTTCGCGCGTCGCGCCGAATTCGCGCAGGCGGTTGATCAGGTCGGCGATGCGGATCTGCCGCGACAGGGGAGCATTCAGCACGCCGCGCATCAGTCGCTCGTCGAGGAAGGCGTCCCAGCGGGCTCCGGCATGTTCCACCAGCTGCACGCGCGAAAGACGCAGTGCCGTCTCCTGAGCCAGCAACAGCGCCATGCCTATTGCCAGCGCCCAGAGCGTGTCGTGGACCGCGTTGCCCATGGCCTTGTCATAGACCAGCATCGCGAACAGCGGCATCGCCAGGGCGAACAGGTTCACAAGCAGGCTCGCGCCGAGCATGCCGGTGAGGTGGCGGGCGTTGGCCCGCAGAAACAGTCTTAGCGAAGTCGTCATGGGAGCGACAACTTTATGCGGACTGCGCTAAGTCAAACCCGGATGCGTTTAACAGTTTCTGTCGTACGCAAACGACAGAAATCACACTGCTGCTTAAAGCCGATCGTCAGACATGCAGCAGCTCCACATGCAGACTGCCGACCTGCGTGCCCGCACTGAACGCGACGTACTCATTGAGTACCGTCCCGTCACCCCGCGTGCTGCTGCCGGTCTGCGTCCAGCTGCCCTGCAGGTTGAGCGCGTCGCCGTTGTCGAGCGTCAGTGTCAACGAGTCACGCTGGTCGGTAATCGCAAGGAGCGCCTCGACACCGAGGGTGATCGTGGAACTTGCGACACCGTCACTCAGGCGCAGCGTCTCGATGTTGTTGGCGTGACCAAGCAGACTGCCGACATCGAAGGAAAGCCCTGGCATCAGGATCTGCATGATGTCGGCTCCCGCCCCACCATCCGCCGCGACCACATCCGCGCCGCGCTCGTACTGCAGCAGATCGTTGCCGTCGCCGCCGTAAAGTGAATCTGCACCGCCGCCGCCAGCCAGCGTGTCGTTGCCGGCGCCGCCCTCAAGTCGGTTGGCGCTGGCATTGCCGGTGATGACGTTGTTCAGCGCATTGCCCGTGCCGTTCGCCGCCGTGCCGGCGAGTGTCAGGTTCTCCACGTTCGCTGCCAGCGTGTGGCTGATTGAGGCGAACACGGTATCTGTGCCCGCATTGGCGGCCTCCGTGACCACATCGCCTGCGCTATCCACCACGTAGGCGTCGTCTCCGCCCAGGCCCGCGAGGGTGTCGTTGCCGGCGCCACCGTCAAGCCGGTTGGCGCCGGCGTTGCCAGTCAGCATGTTGTCCAGCGCGTTGCCGGTGGCGTTCGCGGCATTGCTGGTCAGCGTCAGGTTCTCCACGTTGGCAATGCCCGAGAGGCTGAAGCTGATGCTGGAAACCACTGTGTCGCTGCCTTCGCCGACGTTCTCGACGATGGTGTGCGCATTGCTGTCGAGCAGGTAGGTGTCGTCGCCGGCGCCGCCGATCATTGTGTCGCCGGCGGTGTCGACCACCGGCGCATCGCCGTAGCTCAGGTTCGCGACCGGAATGGTGCTGAACGCGGATTCGCCGGGTCCCTGCCACAGCAGCCGGACGCTGGCTGATCCGGAGCCTTCGCCCATCCGCAGCACGATCGGGGAGGTCCCCGCGTCGAGCCATATCGGCGCGCTGGCGAGCGTCGCGCCGTTCCTGGTCTGCAGGATCGTCTGGTTGCCGATGCTGAGGGCGGCCTGATCGTCGGCGCCCACCTGGAAGGTGTACCAGCCGCTGGTAGCAACCGTCAGGTTGCCGGTCCAGCGTATCGAGAAGCCATCGGCGACCACAAGCGGATCCGGGCTGCCTCGGCCCCAGTCAAAGCTGATGCTCGCGTCCTGGCGCACCAGTACCGGTGAGCCCGACCATGAAGCGTCGTTGAAATACTCACCCTGCAGGCCCCCCTGCAGCGCGACGCTGGGGGCGAGCGCAGCCAATACGTCGTTGCCGGCGCCGCCGTCCAGCGTGTCGGCGCCACCACCGCCATACAGCGTATCGTTGCCGGCATCGCCGAACAGCGAGTCGTTGCCGCTGCCGCCGGTCAGCACGTTGGCAAGCGTGTTGCCGGTACCGGTATGGGCAATGCCATTCGTGAAGGTCAGGTTTTCGACGTTTGCACCCAGCGTATAGCTGGCCAGGTTTGTGCGCACTCCGTCGACACCGGCCGCCGCCAACTCGGTCACCACGTCGGCAACGCTGTCGACGACATAGATGTCGTTGCCTGTACCGCCGGCCATCGTGTCGTCGCCGGCACCGCCGTCGAGCCAGTTGGCGCCGACGTTCCCGGTCAACACATTGGCAAGGTCGTTGCCGAAGCCGTTGTAGTCTCCGGAGCCGAACAATGTCAGGTTCTCGAGGTTGGCGCCCAGCCGGAAATCGACCGCGGCCCGAACCGTGTCGATGCCCTCTCCGGCGCCCTCGGTAATCGTGGTGTTTGTGACGTAGACCACATAGGTATCGTTGCCAGTCCCAGCAGCAAGCGTCATCGCGTTGCTGCTGCCGAGCGCCCCGCCGAGGTTCCCGGTTCCGATCAGCACGTTGTCCAGCGCGTTGCCGATGCCGCCCGAGATTCCGTAGGTGCTCTGCAGGTCCAGATTCTCGACGTTGTCTGGCAGCGTATAGGTGCCGAGCGGCGTGTAAGAGCTGTTGCGGATGATGATTAGCGTGTCGATGCCTTCGCCGGCGCTCTCGACGATGGAATGCGCGAGGTTGATCGCGCCCGCGCTGTTCTGGTTGATCCGGTAGGTATCATCGCCGGCGCCGCCCATGAGCGTATCTGTACCGCCACCGTTGGTCGCGGTGAGCAGGTTGCCCGCGGCGTTGCCGATGCCGACATGGTCGCCGGGGCCGGCCAATGTCAGGTTCTCCAGCCCGCTGGCCAGTGTGTAGCTGATCGTCGAGATCACGCCGTCGGAGGTGCCACCCGAGTCGATGATCACGTCGCCCGCGTCATCGACATAATATGTGTCGTTGCCGGTGCCGCCGTTCATGATGTCGGCACCGGCCTGGCCGTCGAGCACGTTGTTGTTGGCGTTGCCGACAAGGAGGTTGGCCAGCGCGTTGCCGGTGCCGTTGATCGCGGCGCTGCCGGTCAGCGTGAGGTTTTCGACGTTCGGGTTCAGGACATGGGACACGGACGCGGCCACCCCGTCAGTGCCGCCACCGGCGAGTTCGAGCACGAAGTCGTCGGCGTTGTCGATCACATAGCTGTCGTCGCCATCGCCACCGGCGAGCCAGTCGGCGCCACCCCCGCCATTCAGCGTATCGCTGCCGTCGCCGCCATAGAGCGCGTCGGCGCGCTCCATCCCGTCCAGTATGTCGTTGCCGGCGCCACCGAAGAGCACTGCGTCGATCCTGCCGACGCCACGCGCCGCAGCCGCGCCATAGCTGGCGGTCAGGCTGTCGTTGCCGGCGCTGCCGAACAACAACCTTGCCTCCGTCCACCAGGTGGGATCGAAAGCCACGCTGCCCAGCACCGACTGCGCGGCAGCCACGCCCCCGCCATCGACTGACCACTTGGCACGCAGGTAGGCCTCGACGTAGAGGCGTTCGTACAGTGTAAGCGCGCGGTCGAAGACGATCAGTTCGGAGACGTCGCCACTGCTCAACTGGGCATTGCTGCCCGCATAACCACTGAGCTGGATCGCACCGAACGCGTTCGGTGCACTCGCGCCGGCAGACGAAAGCAGTACCCCGTTGCTGTAAACCGCCGCACTGCCGGCGCTGGAAACCGCCGTGTAGAGTTTTTCGCTGCCCGCGACCACGGCGCTGCCGGGCAGCGAAGTGCCGCCAACGTAGAAGGCATCCTGTCTGCCGTCATACCAGCCGAGCCAGGCATTCTGCTGCGTACTCGAGGCAACGAGGCGGCCGTTCTGCGTGCCCGCCATGCTGCCTACCGCAAATATCGTGTACGAGTTGGAGAACTGCGTGCTCGATGTCAGGTAATCGCCGCCGTCGAAACGCACGACCGTGTTGCCATTGACGGCGTTCGTCACCAGGGTCGGCGCCCGCGCCTGGGAAGCCTGCGTGAAGGTGTTGCCCGAGCCACTCTTGTCGACCCATGTCGACAGGTTGGCCGTGCTGCCGATCCGGCCAGACTCACCCAGGCCCTCAGCCACGCCATCACCGTCGGCGTCGTTTGCGTCCAGCCAGGTCGCCAGGCTGCCGAGGGCAGCCAGCGACGACGGATCGGCGGTAAGCCCCCAGGTGGTGCCAAGGTCGCTGGGCATCAGCAATGCGTTGAGGTCGACCACCAGGCTTGCGCCGCCAGTCCTGGAGGCCAGCAGCTTGCCGGCTGCGCCAGTGCTGAGCTGCGCGTCCGGCGCAGCGAAGGAGTTCACGACATTGAGGTACTCCGCCGAGGACAGCAGGAGCAGGTCACGCCCGCCGGCACTGGCGACGCCGTCAGCAACCACCTCGAGCCGGTTGCCGGCGTCAGCGCCGAGGAAGCCCGCTGTGTTGACCATCGCTGCCGAGATGTTCAGCAGATCTGCGCTGCCGCCACTGAGGTCGATCTGCTCGATTCCCGTCACCTTGACGACGACAGTGCCGAGCGTGCTCTGGCCGAGACCGTCGAGCCGCAGTGTGTCGATACCGGCGCCGCCGGTGATCGACACGAAGGCCATGTCCGGCACCATGAAGGTGTCGTTGCCGGCACCACCGAGCAGCGTGTCGGCACCGCCCGCGCCCAGCAGCAGATCCGCGCCATCGCCGCCGTCCAGGCGGTTGTTGCCGACGTTGCCCGTGATGGTGTTGCCGAGTGCGTTGCCGGTGCCATCGAGATTGCTGCTGCCCGTGAGCACCAGGTTCTCGACATTGTCGCCGAGCGTCAGACTGCGATTGCTGCGCACCGTATCCAGCCCGTCGCCGGGATTCTCGACGACCACGTCGCCCGCATCGGCGACGATATAGGTATCGTCACCGGCGCCACCGCTCATCGTGTCGGCACCGGCCCCGCCATCCAGAACATTGTTGCCGCCATTGCCCGCCAGCTCATTGGCGAGGGCGTTGCCCGTGGCGTCGATGTGCGCGTTGCCGGTCAGGATGAGATTCTCGAGGTTTGCGCCCAGCACGTAGCCAACCGACGCGCGCACGGTATCGACTCCCTCGCCGCTGTTCTCGAGCACGCTGTCGCCGGCGTTGTCGACGACATAGGTGTCATTCCCCAGGCCACCCGCCATGAGATCCGCACCCGCACCACCGTCGAGGCGGTTGTTGCCGCTGTTGCCGGTGAGTGAGTTCGCCAGATCGTTGCCCGTGGCGTTGAGATTCCCGCTGCCGGTCAGGATCAGGTTCTCGATGTCGGAGCCCAGCACGAAGCTCACCGCGGCACGCACCGTGTCGCGCCCCTCGCCCGGATTCTCCACTACCTCGTCGCCGAGACTGTCCACCAGATACAAATCGTCGCCGCCGCCGCCGCGCAGCATGTCGGCCCCCAGGCCGCCATCCAGCTGGTTGTTGCCAGCATTGCCATTGATCACGTTGTCCAGCTCGTTGCCGGTGGCGCTCAGGTCGTCGCTGCCGAGCAGGGTCAGGTTCTCGACCTCAGCCACGAGCACGTAAGACAGCGATGCGCGAACTTCGTCGATGCCCTGCGACCCCAGCTCGGTCAGGACATCGCCCGCGTTGTCCACCACGTAGACATCGTTGCCCAGCCCGCCGCTCAGCTGATCCGCACCGGCGCCGCCGTCGAGCAGATTGTGTCCGGCGTTGCCGATGATCACATTCGCCAGCGCGTTGCCGGTGCCATTGATGTTGGCGCTGCCGGTAAGCGTCAGGTTCTCGACGTTGGCAGCCAGTGTGTGGCTGACGCTTGCGTACACCAGCTCGCGGCCCTCCCCCACCAGCTCCACGATGCGATCGGCAATGTGGTCCACGAGGTAGGTGTCGTCGCCGATACCACCCGCGAGCGTATCCGCGCCTGCACCGCCATCCAGCGTGTTGGCGCCGTCGTTGCCGACGATCTCGTTGGCCAGCTCGTTGCCGGTGCCATTCAGGTTGGCCGTGCCGGTGAGCGTAAGGTTCTCCACATTCGCCGTCAGCAGGTAGGTGATGCTCGCGGCGACGTGGTCGATGCCCTCGCCATCGTTCTCGCTGACCAGGTCGCCGATATTCTCGACGATGTAGCTGTCGTCACCCGCCCCGCCCGCCATGGTGTCGGCGCCCACGCCGCCATCAATGCGGTTGGCGCCGGCGTTGCCGCGGATGGTGTTCGCCAGTGAATTGCCGGTGCCGTCGATGTTGTCGCCGCCAATCAGCGTCAGATCCTCGACGTTCGCTGTCAGCGCATAACCGATGGAGGCGCGTACGAGATCATTGCCTTCGCCCGCTGCCTCGTTGACCGCATCGCCGGCGTTGTCGACAACATAGGCGTCATCGCCCAGACCGCCAATGAGCACGTCCGCGCCACCACCACCGTCGAGCGTGTCCTGGCCGGCGCCGCCTTCGAGGCGGTTCGCGTTGCCCGCGCCGGTGAGCACGTCGTTGTACGCAGAACCGATCAGGTTCTCGACGCCCGCGAGCATGTCACCCTGTGCATCGCTGCCAGTGCCTCCGCCGCTCGCAAGGTTCACGCTCACGCCACCGCGTGCAGCGGCGTAGCTGGCAGTATCGACACCCGCGCCGCCGATCAGGACATCCGCGCCGGCGCCGCCGACGAGCAAGTCGGCGCCGCCGCCACCGTCCAGCTGATTAACCCCGTCATCGCCGAACAACTGGTCGTCGAAACCCGACCCGGCCAGGCCTTCGATGCCATCATAGCTGTCACCGGCCGCATCGCCGGTATTGCTCGACGGTGTTGCAAGACTGGCGATCAAACCCGCAGCTGCACCGGCGTGGCTTGCGATGTCGAAACCGGCGCCGCCGACGAGTACGTCGCCGCCACCGGCGCCTTCCAGGACATCATCGCCGTCGTTGCCGCTGAGGCGGTTGACGCCCACATCGCCGATCAGCGTATCCGCAAAGACAGAGCCCGCCAGATTCTCGATGGCAATGTAGCTGTCGCCGGCTGCCTCGCCCGCGTTCAGCATGGGGTCGCCAAGGCTTGCGGTAACGCTGGCCGTCGAGCGCGCATAGCTTGCGGTATCGTTGCCGCCGCCGCCGTCGAGCTGGTCGGCGCCGCCACGTCCCTCAAGCACGTCGTCGCTGGTGCCGCCCTGCAGTATGTTGGCCTGTGCATCGCCGATCAGCAGGTCGGCGCCCGCGGTTCCGATGACATTCTCGACGCCGGACAACGTGTCGCCCTGGGCGTCGCCACCGGCACCAAGCCCGGCGGTGAGATCCACGGTCACTTCCTGCGCCGAGGCCTGATAGTCGGCCCAGTCGCTGCCCTCGCCACCGACGAGCTGGTCGGCTCCTGCGCCACCGACCAGCGTGTCCGCGCCGGCGCCGCCCATCAACCGGTTGGCGCCGGAATTGCCGGTCAGCCTGTCGTTGAACACCGAGCCCGCCAGATTCTCGATGCTGTCGTAGACATCGCCGGCCGCGTCACCGCTGTTGGTACCCGGCGAAGCAAGGCTCACGGTGACGCCGGATGCGGCACCGGCATAGCCGGCCGTATCACTGCCAGCGCCGCCCCGCAGCACGTCGGCGCCTGCCGCGCCTTCCAGCAGATCGTTGCCGTCGCCCCCGGACAGCACGTTCACACCAGCCGTGCCCACAAAGACGTCGTCACCCGTGCCGCCCAAGAGGTTCTCGACAGCGGTCAACGAATCACCCTCTGCGTCGCCGCCCTCACCGGTGCCGCGCGTCAGGTTGACCGCAACGCCTTGCAGGCTGCCGCTGTAGTCGGCGAGGTCCGTGCCGTCGCCGCCGTCGAGAAGATCCGCCCCGGCGCCACCGATGAGTGTGTCGTCGCCGGTTTCGCCATACAGCGAATCATTGCCGCCATTGCCGCTCAGCAGGTCATTGCCGGCACCGCCGGCCAGGCGGTTGACGACCCCATCACCGGTAAAAGTGTCATTGCCTGTGCCGCCCGCGAGATTCTCGATGCCATCCAGGCTGTCGCCCGCGGCCTCGCCGCCGTCACCCTTTCCAGTCACCAGGCTCACCGCCACATCAGTGGTCGCCTGGCTGTAATCGGCCGTGTCCTCGCCCTCATCACCAAGGAGGCGGTCGGCGCCCGCGCCGCCACGCAGCAGGTCGTCGCCTCGGCCGCCATCCAGCTGGTTGTCGCCGGCGTCGCCGATCAGCTCGTCGGCAAAGCGCGAGCCGAGCAGGTTCTCGATGCCGGTATAACGATCACCGGCCGCATCGCCACGCGTGCCGCCGGCGACAAGGCTGGCACTGACGCCGCTGCTGGCCGCCGCGTAGCTGGCGACATCGATGCCCGTGCCGCCGTCCATGGTGTCTCGGCCAGGGCCGCCGACGAGGATGTCGTTGCCGCCATTGCCGAACAGCGTGTCATCCCCCGGATTGCCGTACAGCGTGTTGTCCTGATCATCACCGAGGAGGGTGTCGTCGTACTCGGAACCTTCCAGATTCTCGACGCCCAGGTAGCGATCGCCCGCGGCGTCGCCTGTGTTCAGCGATGCGTCCAGCAGGCTTGCAAAGACGCCGCGGGCGGCGCCCAGGTAACTTGCTGTATCGATGCCATCGCCGCCGCCGAGTTCGTCTGCGCCCGCTCCACCGTGCAGCCAGTCATCGCCCAGGCCACCATCGAGCCGGTTGTTCTGTTCATTGCCGGTAAGCTCGTCGGCGTAGCGCGACCCAGTCAGGTTCTCGATGTCGTAGAGCCGGTCACCCTCGGCGTCGCCGCCCTTGCCGGGGTTGTTGCCAACCCCGACCACAACTCCCGCAATTGAGGCAACGTAGGTGGCGGTATCGTTGCCGCTGCCACCACGCAACTGGTCGGCGCCACCGCCACCGTTCAGCAGATCGTCGCCCGCGCCGCCATCCAGCAGATTGGTCTCGGCATCGCCGGCCAGGCGATCGTTGAAAGCCGACCCTACCAGGCCTTCAATTCCCGCCAGCTGATCGCCCTCGGCCTCGCCGCCCTCTCCCGTTCCGTCTGCCAGGCTGACCTGCACCGCAGCCGCCGAGCCGCTGTAGTCGGAAATGTCGAACCCTTCGCCGCCGACCAGTCGATCCGCGCCGCCGCGGCCTGCCAGCAGGTCATCGCCGGCATTGCCGTCGAGCAGATTGTTCTTGTCGGAGCCGCGCAGTACATCGGCGTGCTCCGAGCCGATTGCTCCTTCGACCTCGCGCAGGCGGTCGCCCTCGGCATGGCCGCCAGTGGCCGTGCCTGCTGCAAGATCGATCTGCACGGCATCAGGGGATTCCGAATAGGCGACGGTGTCGGCGCCGCTGCCACCAATGAGTTCATCCGCGCCGGCGCCACCTTCCAGCGTGTCATCGCCGGCCCCGCCGTCCAGTTTGTCGTTGCCCGCATCGCCGTAAATGACATCGTGGCCAAGCCCGCCGTTGACTGTATCGTTCCCCGCGCCAGCGCGGATCACATCACCCAGACCGAAGGCCGGAAACACCACGCCGCTCTGTCCATTGGCGGAGTATTCGATGTCGGCCACCGAGCGTACGTCGCGCACGATGGCGGGTATGAGCCGCGCACCCTCGATGTCGTCGCCGTCGAGCTTGCCCTCGGCCACGATCGACAGATCGAAAGTCTGCGCACTGAATGCAGCATCGTCGGCGGCTACCGGATATCGCACAGCGAGCGAGACGCGCAGCGTCGAGTCGAAATCGGCGGGCAGTGTCACCTTCCAGCCGGATCCGACCTGTTCTGCGCCAACGACGCTGAACTGGGGCGGCAATCCGTTGATGACGATGGAGGTCACCGACAGATCCCCATTGGCGGATATCTGCAGTGTCAGCACACGGGCGAAGCCGCTGCCGAGCTTCTCGCTGCTGTCGCCGGTGATGGTGTCGTCGCCGGCGGTACCCAGGATGGTCTCCGGCTCCGCCTGCGCCTGCGAAGAAGGATCACTGCCTGAACGCTCGCTGCCGCCGGCGCCGGAGATGGTCACCTTGCCGTCGGCCTCGCTGCGGGTCTGACCCACGACGTTGGTCCAGACTGCCTGGATGCTGATCGATTCAGGCTGCTCGGGCGGAGGCGGTGGATTGCTGCTGCCTGGTGGCGGCGCGGCCGGTGCTGCCTCGACTCGCTGGACCAGCATCGCAGACGAGGCGGAGGACTGCCCCTTGTAGACCGTGGCGCCTTGCGGCTTGATCGCCAGATCCGGGGTAACGATGCCTTCTACGGTTGGTGCGTGGCCCTCGGCTCCATCGCCGGTTGTCTCGGATTCACCTTCTGCCTTCTTCGGCTCATCCTCGTCGGTACGACCCGCTTCGGCCAGCACCGGCTTGAGTTCAACGTCGCCCACCTCTCCCAGCAGGTCCGCGACGGTGAGCGTCTGGTCCGAGAACTCCACCTGCAGCTTGGGGTCGACCATCGCCTGCAACGCGAGGTTCTGCAGCAGGTGCTGGCTGCCGTCCTTCATCGTCAGCAGCAGGTCGGTGCCGACGACCTCGAGCCTGGTTATATCCTGGCGGGCCACCGCCAGCTTGAGAACGTCTGGATTGGAGTGGCTGTGAACGATCGGCTTCGACATGGGGTGGGCTGGGTCAGATTACGGAAAATGACCCATATCGTTGCAGCAGGACAACACTTTGCTCGTTGCTGCATTTCTCACACCCGGTAAACACGATGCGGACAAATCGTGTGCGACTTCACAATCTCCGCCGGAGTGAATGCCCCAGCGCGTCAGCCCGCGCCAGCTGCTGGCTCCGGCATTACCGCCTTGCCTCCGTCTCCCGCGGTTCTATCCACACGCCCTTGGCCAGCGCGCAAAGCTCCCCCTGCGCGTTGTACAGCGCAGTACCGACAATCGAGCGCCGGCCTTTCACCTCTATCTTCCAGCCAACGATCACGCAGGTTTCACCTACGCGCACGGCGTGATCGATGCGGCAGGTGAATTCGCCCAGCAGGTAGGGCTTCAGGCCTGTCTGCAAGGCCTGGAAACCGGGGCAGTCCAGTGCAGCGGCCATGAACTGCGGGCCGACCACGCCATCGGCCTGGCCCACGGAGGCATCAGGCACCCAGCCCGTGGCCACGCAGGTCTGGCCCGGCAGCGCGCCGGCGAACAGGCGCATTCCATCGCCGGCGGCGCGCAGCGGTCCGCACACGAAGCAGCCAGGACAGGGATGCTGTGCCGCGTCAGCCCACGGCGCACGACGGGCCGCCGCGGCCGCATCGGCGTAACTCACCGCCGCAGGCAGAACCAGATCATCGAGCGAGGCGGGCCGCGCTTCCACGATCCGCACAGCGGCGCGCTCCACATGCCAGGTGCCGCCTTCGTCGGCGTGCAGGGTCATGTCCGCGTCCAGTGGTGGCGGGCTCAGCAGGCGCACCGTGACCAGCTGGCCAATGGCAGCGCCCACCAGCCCGCACACATAACCGCCATTCGCCGATGTGGGCGGACCGCGGAAACGTGCCGGGACGCGCAGCGTCGCCATCTCGGTGTTCATGGCGGGATCATACTTCCACCTGGCCGTTCAGCGTCGCGAGCGCGGCGAGCAGGCTGTCGAGCGCCCTGCTGTCGAGGCGGGCGCGAAAGACAGCTTCATGGCGATCGATCAGCCGGTTGCCGGACAGCGCCATGGCGCGCCCTTTCGCCGTCAACGAGAGCGCAGTGGAGCGGCCATCTGTGCGGGTGCGGGCCACCAGACCCTTGCTCATGAGGTTGGCGATGAGCGGGACCATGTTGGAACGCTTGATGCCGAGCATGTCGCCCACCTCACCCTGCCGGCAGCCACTGTTGGCGCCGATGAGCAACAGGATGGTGAGCTCCGCCGGCCGCAACCCCGTTGGCGCCAGGCGCGTATCCAAGTCGGCCATCATGAGCACCGAGGCGCGCCGCAACTGATAACCAAGGCGTGTGGCCAGCGGGTTTGCCAGGGTCGCCACGCCGGATTTGCGCGGGGTTTTCATGATTGTTATAATATATAACAATCTAAAGGAGAATGACCATGTCGAGCGCGCAGGACGAACAGAGCACCGTCAGTTTCACGGTCGAGGATCGCATCGCCTGGGTCAAATTCAACCGGCCCGCCAAGCGCAATGCGCAGAGCCCGGCACTCAACCGCCGCATGCTGGAAGTGATCGACGAGCTCGAGTTCCGCGACGACGTCGGCCTGCTGGTGCTCACCGGCGAAGGTGACGCCTGGTGCGCCGGCATGGATCTGAAGGAGTACTTCCGCGAGACCGAAGCGCTGGGCCTGAAGGGCACGCGCAAGGCACAGGGCGAAGCCTACCGCTGGTGGAAGCGCCTGCGCTGGTACCAGAAGCCGACCATCGCCATGGTCAATGGCTGGTGCTTCGGTGGGGCCTATGGCCCTCTGTTCGCCTGCGACCTGGCCATTGCGGCTGACGAGGCCAGGTTCGGCCTGTCGGAAATCAACTGGGGCATCCTGCCTGGCGGCGGTGCCACCAAGGTGGCCACCAACTCCATGCCCTTCCGCGACGCCATGTACCACGCGATGACCGGCGAAGCCATCGACGGCAAGAAGGCTGCCGAGTGGAAGCTGGTGAACGAATCCGTGCCGCTGAAGGATCTGAGGAAGCGCGTGCTGGAAATTGCGCATGTGCTGCTGCAGAAGAACCCTGCGGCGCTGAAGGCCACCAAGGATGCCGTGCGCCGCGTCACGGAGATGACCTATGAAAACGCGGAGGATTACCTCATCCGCGCGCAGGAGGCCGCCAACTTCTTCGATAACGAAGGACGCAAGGAAGGCATCCGCCAGTTCATCGACGACAAGACTTTCAAGCCGGGCCTGGGTACCTACGACCTGAGCCGTCAGAAAAAATAGGCCTCAGCTCACAGCAGCACCAAGCCGGTGATGCACAGCGCGGCCAGCCCGAACCAGGTGGCCGCGTAGACGGCGTGGGCATTACGGAACTGCACCACTGTCATGCCGCCGATGGGGGCCCCCTCGGGGCCGGCGGCGGCTTCCGCGTCGATGAAGAATGGCGCCACTGTCTGCAGTCCGCGGACGCGGGCAATGGCGCCCACATCGCGCGAAAACCAGCGGTCCGCTGGCGGGTCATTGGGACGCAGGATGCGCCCTTCAGGCTCGGTGATGCGCAGCAGACCGGTGATCGTGACATCGCCGGCTGTCTGGCCCGCCTCTCTGTCTTTAGCGGCCCGCCGCTCCGGCGGCACAAAGCCACGATTCACCAGCATCACTCCGTCGGCGGTCTGCAGTGGAGTCAGCACCCATGCGCCGGGGCCACGCGCGGTCAGCGCATCCACGAGCGTTTCCCGGTCATGCAGGAAGACGCCGCTCACGCGCACCCGCCGGTATTCGGCCTCGTTGAGGTCGAGCGCCCCCCAGTCACGGCTTGCGGGCACGGCGACCGGCGGCGCATGGATCCGCGCCTCGACGTGTTCGATCAGGTTGCGCTTCCACGAGAGGCGCTGGATCTGCCAGATGCCAAGGCCGGTGAACAGAATTGTCCCGAAGAGGCAAAGGGCAAGCAGGCCGAGCCGCTTGCCCCTGCCCGCTTTCACGGCGCCTGGCTCATCGGGTCGCCCATCATGCCGGGCATCATGTTCGTGTTCAGGTGATACATGATCCACAGCGAACCACCGATCGTGATCAGCAACAGGACGGCAGTGAACACATAGGCGACCAGCGTCCATCCGCCCTGTGCGCGCGAGTTCACGTGGAGGAAGGCGAAGGTCTGCACGAGGATCTGTGCGATGGCCAGCGTGACGACCACCCCACTGGCGACGGCGGTACCGGGGATCACGCCGCTCATGACGATCCAGAACGCGAGCGCAGTGAGGCCGGCGGCGACCAGGAAACCCGTGAGATAGGTGCGCAGCGTGAAATGCACCGCGTCCTGCGGATCCTCGTGCCCGTGATCGTGCGCCGCCGGCGGATGGCTGTTCATCACAATATCCCCAGCAGGTAGACGAATGTGAACACGCCGATCCAGATCACATCCAGGAAGTGCCAGAACATGCTGAGGCACAGCAGCCGGCGCCGGTTGTCCGCATGCAGGCCCCGCTGCCCCAGCTGCACCTGCATGACGGCGATCCAGATCACACCGAAGGTGACATGCAGCCCGTGCGTACCGACCAGGGTGAAGAAGGCCGACAGGTAACCGCTGCGCTGCGCCGTGGCACCCTCGGCGACGAGGTCGCGGAACTCATGCAGCTCGATGCCCACGAACGCAATGCCGAGCAGCGCCGTGACGGCCAGCCACAAGCGTACTGCGCCCAGGCGCCCGGCCTGCATGGCAATCATCGCCAGACCGCAGGTGAGTGCCGAGAACAGCAGGATGGCCGTATTGACCGCCACCAGCCCGAGATCGAACAGCTCGCGCGGGGTCGGGCCGCCCGCGAAGCTGGAACTCAACACACCGAAGGTCGCGAACAAGGTCGCGAAGATCAGCGCATCGCTCATCAGGTAGATCCAGAAGCCCAGCTGCGTGCCGTCGCCGGGGTGGGCGGCGCCCTGCTCCACCTGGTAGAACACCAGCGGCGTCTCTGGATCACTGGGTGGAGCGTTCATTGTGCAGCCCGCGGCGTGGCGCCTTCGATGCGCGCCACTTCAGCCGGCGTGACGAAGTAGTCGCGGCTGTAATTGAAGGTGTGCCCGATCGCATACGCCAGCAGCCCGACAAAGGCCACTGCAGCCAGCCACCAGATGTACCAGACCATGGCGAAGCCCAGCACCAGCGCCAGGGCGGAGAGGATCACCCCCGCGCCGGTGTTGCGCGGCATGTGGATGGGGAGGAAGCCCGCCGCGGGCTGCCTGGCACCGCGCTGCTTCATGTCGTACCAGGCATCGTGGTCGTGGATCACGGGTGTGAACGCAAAGTTGTAGAACGGCGGCGGCGAGGCAGTGGACCATTCCAGCGTGCGCCCGTTCCAGGGATCTCCAGTCGTATCGCGCAGGGCTTTGCGGTTCTTGATGCTCACGGCGATCTGGACTACGAAGGCCAGGATGCCGACGAGGATGATGAGCGCCCCGATGCCGGCGATCACAAACCACACCTGCAGGGCGGGATCGTCGAAGTGCCGCACACGGCGCGTGGTACCCATCAGGCCGACGATGTAGATCGGCGTCCAGGCCACCCAGTAGCCGATCACCCAGCCCCAGAAAGTCACCTTGCCCCAGAACGGATCGAGCCGGAACCCAAAGGCCTTGGGGAACCAGTAGTACATGCCGGCGAACAACCCGAACACCACGCCACCGATGATCACATTGTGGAAGTGCGCGACCAGGAACAGCGAGTTGTGCAGCACGAAATCCGCCGGCGGCACCGCCAGCAGAACGCCGGTCATGCCGCCCACGACGAAGGTCAGCATGATGGCGACCACCCACATCATGGGCAGGTCGAAACGGATCTGGCCGCGATACATGGTGAACAGCCAGTTGAAGATCTTCGCGCCCGTGGGTATCGCGATCACCATGGTGGCTATGCCGAAGAAGCTGTTCACGCTGGCTCCGGAACCCATCGTGAAGAAATGATGCAGCCAGACCAGGTAGGAAAGGATGGTGATGACCACGGTGGCATAGACCATGGAGGAATAGCCGAACAGGCGCTTGCCGCAGAAGGTCGAAGTGATTTCCGAGTAGATGCCGAAGACCGGCAGCACGAGCACATAGACCTCGGGGTGGCCCCACACCCACACCAGGTTCCAGTACATCATCGGATTACCGCCGAGATCGTTGGTGAAGAAGTTTGTTCCCACGTAACGATCGAGCATCAGCAGCGCGAACGCGCCGGTGAGCACCGGGAAGATGGCGATGGCCAGCACATTGCTGCACAGCGCCGTCCAGACGAATACCGGCATCTTCATCAGCGACATGCCCGGCGCACGCATCTTGATGATGGTGGTGACCATGTTGATCGCCGAGAGGGTAGTTCCCACACCGGCTATCTGCAGCGCCCACAGATAGTAATCCGGCCCGGAGTCCGGACTGTTCTGGATATTGGAAACCGGTACGTAATTGAGCCAGCCCGCGCGGCTGAACTCGCCGACGAACAGCGAGACCATCACCAGCAGTGCACCGGCCACCGTCAGCCACAGGCTGAGGCTGTTGAGGAAGGGGAACGCGACGTCGCGTGCGCCGATCTGCAGGGGCATCACGTAATTGACCAGGCCCACGATCAGCGGGATCGCCACGAAGAAGATCATGATCGTGCCGTGCGCGGTGAAGATCTGGTCGTAGTGATGCGCGTTCAGGTAGCCCTCGGCGGCACCGAAGGCCATTGCCTGCTGCAGGCGCATCATCAGCGCATCGGCGAAGCCGCGCAGCAGCATGACGATGCCGAGGATCATGTACATGATCCCGATCTTCTTGTGATCCACCGAAGTGAACCACTCGCGCCACAGCCAGCCCCACAGACGGTAATGGCTGACCGCGGCCACGATTCCTGCACCAAGCAGAGCCACGACGATGAAGGTGCCCAGCAGGATGGGCTCGTGTATGGGAAGCGCTTCCCAGCTGAGGCGACCGAACAGGGCGCTGACGGCGGCGGGTTCGCTCACGGTGCAGGTTCTCCAGGCGGGTGAGCGTGGCCGGTGGCCCGCATCGCATCACCGAGGCAGGTGGTTCCAGGTTCCACGCAACGCTCGAGAATGCGCCGGAACAGATCAGGGTCGATACGGGCAAAACGCTGCGCGGGGACATTCTCCGAAGGCACCAGCAGCGCGCGATAGCTGGCCAGGTCGAGTGCACCCTCGCCGCCCGCGGCGTCGCTCACCCAGCGGTCGAAGGTTCCCGCCGCCACGCCCCGGAACCGGAAGCGCATGCCGGAGAAGCCCCTGCCGCTGTAGTTGGACGAAAAGCCCTCGGACTCGACCTCGCGGTTGAGCACTGCATGCAACTGGCTGCGCATGCCGGGCATGGCATAGATCATTCCGGCCAGCGTCGGTGCGTAGAACGCATTCATCATGTTGGTGGAGGTGATGTCGAAGCGCACGGGGCGATCCACCGGCAGTACCAGCTCATTCACCGTGGCGATACCCTCTTCCGGGTAGACGAACAGCCACTTCCAGTCGAGCGAGACCACCTGCACCACCAGCGGGCGCTCGCCCGGCTTCGTCGGCAGCGGCCGGAAGGGGTCGAGCAGGTGGGTGCTGGACCAGGTCAGCGCGCCCAGCGCGATGATGATCAGCAGCGGCGCGGCCCAGATGGCAAGCTCCAGACCCGTGGAATGATCGAAGGCCGGGTCATAGGTGCCCCGCCCGCCCTTGCGGTAGCGCCAGGCGAACAGGACGATCAGGATGATGACCGGAATGATGATCAACAGCATCAGGCCGGTGGAGATGTAGACGATGTCGCGCTGCTGGCGCGCGATGTCGCCTGCCGGATCGAGCACCGCGTGGCTGCAGCCTGCCAGAAAGCCAGCCAGGGCCAGTAGTGAAGACTTTTTCAATCGCCTCGCCAGCACGATGCCCTGCTGCAGCAGAAGTGGAAGCACGGACAATGCCTATACCATACAGCGTCGGCAATAAGGATAACTCACTCTTGCGCGCCCACCGGGTGCGTGCGATAAGAACCGGCGATTGAGGAACTGGCATGTCTATCCCTGCGTCCACGCCGAATTCGTCTGAACTGGAGCGCGATGCGCGGCTGGTCAACGCCCGTCACGACGCCATCTCGCCCGGCGACATCGCCATCGGCGTCATCATCGGACGCACCAGCGAGTTCTTCGACTTCTTCGTCTATGCGATCGCCTCGGTGCTGGTCTTTCCGGCGGTGGTGTTCCCGTATGTCGACCCCCTCACCGGCACCCTGTATTCCTTCGCACTCTTTTCGCTGGCCTTCATCGGGCGGCCCGTGGGCACTTTGCTGTTCACCGCCATCGACCGCCGCTATGGCCGCGGCGCCAAGCTCACGATTGCGCTGTTCCTGCTGGGCGGCGCCACGATGGCGATCTCGCTGCTGCCGGGGCATGCGCAGGTGGGCGCCCTCAGCGCCTGGCTGCTCGGTCTGTTCCGGCTGTGCCAGGGCATTGCGCTGGGGGGCGCCTGGGATGGCCTGCCATCGCTGCTGGCGCTGAACGCGCCGCGTGGCCGGCGCGGCTGGTATGCCATGGTGCCGCAGCTGGGCGCCCCACTGGGTCTGGTACTGGCGAGCGTGCTGTTCGCTTACTTCCTCGCGCTGCTGAGCCCTGCGGATTTCCTTGGCTGGGGCTGGCGCTATCCCTTCTTCGTGGTGCTCGCGATCAACGTGGTGGCACTGTTCGCACGGCTGCGTCTGGTGGCGACACCTGAGTTCGAGCGCGCCTTCCAGACGCGCGAGCTGCAGCCCTCGCCGCCGTTCCGCACGCTGGTCAGTGAATGGCGCACCATCCTGCTGGGCGCCTTCGCGCCGCTGGCGAGCTTCGCGCTGTTCCATCTGGTCACCGTGTTCCCGCTGTCCTGGGTGCAGCTGCACACCAGCGGCCAGCCCGTACGCTTCCTGATGCTCGAGGCCGTGGGGGCCCTGGTCTGTGTCGGCGCCATGATGGCCTCTGGTTTTGTCGCGGACCGGGTGGGCCGCCGCGCGGTGTTGGGCGTGTCAGCTGCGATGATCGGCGCATACAGCGGCTTTGCGCCGCAGCTGCTCGGGGCCGGCAGCCTTGGAGAAGCGGTCTACATGCTCAGCGGGTTCGTGCTGCTCGGGCTGGCCTTTGGCCAGTCCTCGGGTGCAGTCAACGGCAACTTCCCCCCCAACCATCGCTATACGGGAGCCGCCATCGTCGGCAATTCGGCCTGGTTCATTGGAGCCGGCTTCGCACCCCTGGTCGCCCTATTGCTCGCCAGCCGCTTCGGCCTGTGGTCGGTGGGCCTCTACCTGCTATCCGGAGTGCTCTGCACCTTGATCGCGCTCGCCATCAACCGCGAATGGGCCGCACGGGAGACAACGGTCAAGACCTGAGGGCCCTGGGAACCTGCCGTCAGCAAGCCGGCACCTCACGCAGTCGCTCAAGGGCCTTCCGATACCCATTTCAATGTAGCCAGCCAAAGGTCGTGCCCCCGATGCATGACGCCCTCGTCGGCCTGGCGAATCTCCGACGCCACCGTCCCCGCGCCGGCCAGTTCCGTCACCACGTGGACCCCGTTACCCTGCGGCTGCAACAGCCACGCGTGATAGAACACGGGCGCGAATCCTGGCGAGTATCCATACCAGGCCAGCCGGTGGGTCGGCACATACTCATCCACTCGGCTCTCCATCGCGAAGCCATAGGTCGTCCACCGCCATCGGACCTCGGCGCCGAGCTTGACCGCGTCGTCCAGGAGCCGGATGTTCCGGGAGTTTGGATACCAGGAAGGCCACCGCTCCACATCCACCAGGTGCCGCCAGATCTTCTCGGCCGGCGCCTCGATGTGAAGTTCGTTGTGGGAGAAAAGGCTCGCGTCCTCGGGCCTGAACTCCCCCGGCCAGTGGATCTGGTGCGATCGCCGCGCCAGATCTTCTTTCATTATGGAGCGTTCGCCGCCCTTTCCGGGCATCGAGTAGTTTTTTCCGTCGTTCTTGCCGCGCATGTCGCCGTCCATCTGCTCCGCGTGGGAGACAAGGTTGATGGACGCAGTTGTAGTGCCTGCACGCGTGGACCTGAATAAGACCAATGTATGGGCTTGAAATGCGCGGCTATGCCATCAGTCTGCGCTATGGGTGCGTTGAACGGCTGAATCGCGCACGCCCAGTATCTCGGCGGCGTGCACCAGATCGGCCAGTGAGCGCACGCCCATCTTGCGCATGGTATTGCCACGATGAATCTTCACGGTGATCTCACTGACGCCCAACCGGGATGCCACCTGCTTGTTCATCAATCCCGCGGTGACCAGGGCCATCACTTCGCGTTCACGTGGTGTCAGCGACTCATAACGCGCCCGCAGGCCCGCATCTGCCTGCAGCTGCGAGCGACGATACTGATCGCGCTGCACCGCCTCGCGCACCGCGCGCAGCAGATCCTGTTCCTCGAATGGCTTGGCGAGAAAGTCGACCGCGCCGGCTTTCATGCTGCGCACAGTCATCGGGATATCACCGTAGCCGGTGATCATGACCACCGGCACATGCATGTCGCTCTCTGCCAAAGCCTGCTGGAATTCAAGGCCGTCCGCGCACTGCAACCGCACGTCAAGTATGAGGCAGGCAGCGTGGTCGGTATCAGGAGTAGCCAGATAGGCCTGTGGCCCGTCGAAGGTCAGCGCCGCGAAGCCATTGGATCGCAGCAGGCTGTCGAGCGAACCGCGCATGGCCGCATCATCGTCTATCACACACACCAGCGGCGCACTCTGTATCGACCCAGGCATGACAATCTCCCTTTGTCTGAACTACGCGTCCGCGGCTATGCATCAGCGCAACATGCTCTCGACCCGATCGAGCAACAGATCGGGGTCGATCGGCTTCTCGAGAAAGGCGGCCACCCCCATGCTGGCCGACTCCGCACGCGCTGACATCGTCGGATAAGCAGTCATCACGATCACCGGAAAGTCGCGCCCCAGCCGGTTCAGCTCACGCTGCAGTCCCAGCCCCCCGAGCCCGGGCATGTTCAGGTCAGTGATCAGGCAATCTGTCAGACGCCGCCATTCTGAATTCAGGAAGCCCTCCGCCGAGTCGAAGCTGTTCACGCCCAAGCCGGCCGAGCGCAGATAGCTCTCCAGGCTTGCGCGGACGGCGCCATCATCATCAACAATGCAGATATGGAACGGCTGCTTGGTCATCATTAACCTGGCACATCCACGGTTTTCGCATTTTCCACGCCGCGACGCCCTTATACGGAGGTATGAGCACTGGAAACCTGCGCCGCGATACCGCGATGGACCGGAAGCGTGAAGGCGAACGTCGCCCCGGCACCGGGGTTGTTGCCGGCCTCGATGCGCCCACCCTGCGCTTCAATGATCGAGCGGCAGATCGAAAGACCCATGCCCATGCCGTCTGGCTTGGTGGTGTAGAAGGGGTCGAAAATGCGCGCCGTGTCGCCGGTTATACCGGGGCCGGTATCCTCGATGGCCGTGCGCACCCATGCCGGCCCATGCAGGTCGAGCTGAATGCGCAACTCACGGCGGGCGTCAGCCATCTCCTGCATCGCCTGGATGGCATTCATCAGCAGGTTCACCATCACCTGCTGGATCTGCACCCGGTCACCCAGCACCGGCGGCAACCCCTCGGTGCGCACGAAATGCACCGTGACCTGGGCCACGCGCGCCTCGCGTTGCACCAGCTCCAGCGACTCCTCGGCCAGCTGGCCGAGACTCAGCGGCGCGGATTCCAGCACGCCCTTGCGCGCCAGCGAGCGCACGCGACTGATGACATCGGCCGCGCGGTTGCCGTTGGCAACGATCTGGTCGAGACTGTTGGCGACTTCGGCCACGTCCGGCTCATCGCGGACCAGCCAGCGCTTGCCGGACCTGCCGTAATTGATGATGGCTGCCAGCGGCTGGTTGACCTCATGCGCGATGGAGGCCGCGAGCTGTGCAAGCGTTGAGATGCGCGCGGCGTGCACCAGCTGTGCCGAAGCCTGCTCGACCCGCGCGCGCGCCTCGTTACGCTCGGTCACGTCCAGCGCCATCATCAGCACCCGCGACCAGGGCTCATCTTCAGGCAGGAGGCGCAGGCGCAACACCACCTCTACCCGGCGCTGGTCCAGACGCAGGATCGGCACTTCGGTTTCGACCATCTGCGCGCCGCCCGCCAGTGCCGCCAGCACTTCCGCGAACGCCGCCTGTGATTCCGGCACACAAAAGCCGGCAGCCGTGCGTCCGACCAGCTGGCTGCGATGCGCCGCGCCGAACAAGGCGACAGCTGCGTCATTCGCCTCGCCAATGACGGCGCCGTCGACGCAGGCGCGTATGGTTTCGGGATGCGCCGCGAGCCATGCGCGCAAACCTTCGTGCGCCGGCGCCGCACCGTGCAAGTAGCGGCGCGTCGCCGACCAGTCGGATTCCCAGATGGCAAAGCCCGCTGAATTGAAGATGGTTGCGTAACGCTGCTCAGACTGCTGGCGCCGGGCATCGGCGCGCAGCTGCTCCGTCACGTCAGCGCTGCTCTCGATGACGCCAATCCCGCGCCCGTGCGGATCGCGGCGCAGCAGCCATCGACTGAGCAGCACGATGCGGCTGCCATCGCGACGCGTGCGCACCAGCTCTCCAGACCACTGGCCCGCGCTCTGCAATGCCCGTTCCACTTCAGGGGCCGGAAATTCACTGTGCAGCAGCTCATTGCAGCGCCGGCCCAGCGCCTCGGCACGCAGCCAGCCGTAAAGCTGTTCGGCGCCCTCATTCCAGAACACGACGACATCGTCCGTATCGCGGATGATGACGGTGTCGTGGCTGAGTCCCAGCAGGCGGGCCTGTTCGGCCAGCGTGGTGCGCGAGCTCTGGTCACGGATGGAAAGCAGAGTGGTGGCGGCGATGGCCACCAGGCTGACGCCGAGCCGCACGTATGCGGCATCGAGGGGTGATCCGAGATGCCCGGCCGCAAATGCCAGCAGCGTCAGCGCGCCGCAGGCCAGACCGGCAGCGATCACGGCCCGGCGGCCGCCGGCACGGGCAACCAGCAGCACGACGATGATGTACAGCACGGCAATGGCACCCTGCAGCGGGCTCAGCAGGTCGGCCGCGAGAATCAACACTGCAACGACCGCGGCAATTGACCACAGCACGCCAGTGGGCTTCATTCAGGTCACGATGACCTGAAGCGCAGATTGCCGCGATTCAGCTGGCTGATCGAGCTGCAACCCATGAGCTTCATGCCCCGTGTGAGCTCCGCGAGCATCTGCCCCAGCGCCCGCTCGACCCCTGCCTGGCCGGCCGCGGCCAGCGGGAAGAGATAGTAGCGTCCGAGCCCTACTGCCTTGGCGCCCAGCGACAGCGCCTTCAGCACATGAGTGCCCCGCTGCACCCCACCGTCCATCATCACGTCGATGCGGTCACCGACCGCGTCCACGATTTCTGCAAGCTGGTCGAACCCGGTGCGGGAACCATCGAGCTGCCGGCCGCCGTGGTTGGACAGCACGATGCCGGTGCACCCGATGTCCACCGCCCGCCTGGCGTCCTCCACGGACATCACGCCCTTCAAGCAGAACTGCCCGTCCCACTCCTTCACCATCTGGGCCACATAGTTCCAGTCCATGGCCGGGTCGAGCATCTCGCTGAAATAGCGTCCTATGGATATGGAGCCACCTGGCAGCTCGACATGCTCTTCGAGCTGCGGCATGCGGAAGCGCTCGTGGGTGATGTAGTTGAAGCCCCAGCGTGGCTTGAGCGCGAACTGCAACAGGCCCGCGGGGGTGAGCCGCATTGGAATGGCAAAACCGGTGCGCAGGTCGCGCTCGCGGTTGCCACCGGTGATGGTGTCGACGGTGAGCATCATGACATCCACGCCAGCCTGCCGGGCGCTCTGCAGCATGGCCTGGTTCAGGCCGCGATCCTTGTGCACGTAGAACTGGTAGCACTGCGGCGTGGCGTAAGCCTGCCTCACCTCGGCAAGACTCACGGTGCCCAGGGAGGAAACACCGAACATCGTGCCGAATCCGGAAGCGGCGGCTGCCACGGCGCGCTCGCCCGCATGGTGAAACAGCCGCTGCAGCGCGGTTGGCGAACAGTAGACGGGCAGCGCGAGCTTCTGCCCCATGACGGTGACGGACAGATCCAGATCCTGCACGCCGCGCAGCACATTGGGTACCAGGTCGCAGCGCTCGAAGGCGGCTGTATTGCGCCGGTAGGTCACCTCGTCGTCAGCAGCGCCATCAATATAATTGAAGATCGGACCCGGCAGGCGCCGCTGCGCCAGCCTGCGGAAATCATGGAAGTTGTGGCAGTCGCGAAGCCGCAAGGCCCGAACCTAGAGTGCGTAGGCGTAGATGGTGGCGAGCACGCCCAGCACCGAAGCCAGGAACACGCTGTGCTTGATGGTGAAGCGGAACAGCTTGGCCTCCTCCGAACGCGCCATGCCGGTGGCGGCTACCGCCACGGCGATGCTGGTGAGGCTGATCATCTTGCCCATCACGCCGCCGGCGGAATTGGACGCGGCCATCATGGCCGGATCGAGTCCCAGGCTGTTGGCGGTGACCACCTGCAGGTTGCCGAACAGCGCATTCGCCGAGGTGTCGCTGCCGGTGAGGAACACGCCCAGCCAGCCGAGCAGTGCGCTGAAGAAGGGGAAGGCGACGCCGGTCTTCGCGAACGCCTCACCCAATGTGACGGTCGCACCGCTGTAGTTCATGACATAGGCCAGTGCTAGCACGCAGGCCATGGTGAGCAGCGAGAACGACAACTGCCTGGCCACGCGGCCGAGCAGGCCGAAATAGGTCGCTACCGGAACCCGCAGCACGACGGCTGCCGCGATGGTTGCCAGCGCGCAGGCGCTGCCTGCCGCGGCCAGCCAGTTGAACGTATAGCGGGCGGCATAAGGTGTGGGCGTCTCCACCATGGGCGCCGACCGCAGGATCTGGTTGTGCAGGCCCGGCCAGTCGAACACCAGGTTCGTGGTCTCCAGCAGCATCTTGGTTTGTGGAAATCCCCAGATGAGCACGAACATCACGAGGAACAGGTACGGCGACCAGCCCCGCACCGTGCGGCGGAAGCTGTGCGACTGCGGGGCCAGTGTCGCTGCATGTTCACCGGCCAGCACGAATGCGTCCGTCGGCTGCCAGAACCTGAAGAGCACGACAAGGCCTGCCATGGCACTGAGCGAAGCCAGGATATCCACCAGCTGCGGGCCGATGAAATTCGAAACCAGGAACTGCACACCGGCAAAACACACGCCGCAGACGATGGCAGCCGGCAGCACGCCCTTCAGCCCCCGGAAGCCCGCCATCACCAGCACCAGGTACGCCGGGATGAAAAGTGAGATCGGCGCGCACAGCCGCCCCACCCACGCGCTGAGCTCAAGCTCCGGCAAGCCTGTGGTGCCCGCCAGCGTGACCACGGGCACACCGATCGAACCGAAGGCCACCGGCGCCGTGTTCGCCAGCAGGCAGATGCCGGCAGCGAACAGCGGCGAAAAGCCCAGGCCCGTCATCATCGCCGCGGCCACCGCCACGGGCGTGCCAAAACCCGCCGCGCCCTCGATGAAGGCACCGAATGCGAATGCAATCAGCATCGCCTGCAGGCGCTTGTCGGTGGTGAGGCCGCCGATCGAATCCTTGATGATGGCGAAATTGCCTGTTTCGTCGGTGAGCCTGAACAGCACCACGGCCCAGTAGACGATCCAGCCAATCGGCAGCAACCCGAATGCCGCGCCCATGGTTGCGGAACCCGCCGCCAGCTCAACCGGCATCCGGTAGACGCCAATTGCAATGACCAGCGCAGAAGCAAGGCCCGCAAGGCCGGCGATCCACGCAGGTTTCCGGAATACGCCAATCAGCAGCAGCGGAATCAGGATGGGCACCGCCGCCGCGGCCGTGGACCAACCGAGGCTGTCCATCAGAGGCTGGTAGTTCTGCTCCCACATGGTTTTTTTCTCGTCGGGTGCTGGTCTGCTCCGGCTCATGATGCCGCGCAACGGCCCCGTGTGTCACGCCGTTACGGAAGAACAGCGACGCTAAGGACCACGGGGGCCCTCATCGCTCTATGCCGGCATCTGGCTTGGGGCGTGTCGGCGCGTTCAACTGGAAGAGGTTGTCGCCAGCCAGTCGCGTACCTGCAATACAGCGTCGGTAAAAATCTCTGGAGACTCCTGTGGCAGGTTATGCCCCGTATCTGCCACGCGGTGCTCGTGTGGACCGGTGAACATCCG